>NZ_QXNY01000006.1:0-300000 GCF_003572205.1 Algihabitans albus | reverse complement strand
CTCGATCAGGTGGCGTTGATGGTCTACACCTCCGGCTCGACCGGCAAGCCCAAGGGCGCGATGATCACCTGGCGCAACCTGCGGGCCGAGGCGGCCGGGATTATCGAGCGCCTGGGCAGCGGACCCCACAGCGCGCACCTCTCCTACCTTCCGCTCTGCCATGTTGCCGAACAGATGTTCACCACCATGGGCCCGCTTTACGGCGGCGGCCAGGTGAACTTCGGCGAAAGCCTGCGCACGGTGCAGGAAGATCTGCGCGAGGTCGCACCGACCAGCTTTCTCGGCGTGCCCCGCATTTGGGAGAAGCTGCACAGCGCGATCCACATCAAGACCCTGGAGGCCGGCGGTTGGCGCCGTTGGCTGTTCGAGCGCGCGATCGCGGCCTGCGAGCCCTTCGCCGAGGTGCCCCCGGCCGACCGCAACTGGCGCCAGCGAGTGACCTTCCGGCTGTACTACCTGCTGATCTTCCGGGCGCTGCAGAACTTCATCGGACTGCGCCGGGTGCAGGTGGCGGTAACCGGAGCAGCGCCGATCTCGCCGCAGATCGTCCGGTTCTTTCGCACCATCGGAATTCCATTGCTGGAGGTCTACGGCCTGACCGAAACCACCGGCATGGTCACCGGCCAAGCAGCCGGCCGGGCGCCGGGTCAGACATCCGGTCAAGCCCTGCCGGGCAGCGTGGGCGCGCCGATCCTGGGCGCGGAGTGCCGCGTCGGTCCCGACGGAGAGCTGCTGGTGCGCGGCGACGTGGTCTTCGCCGGATACTACAAGAACGAGGAGGCGACCCGGCGCACGCTGCGCGACGGCTGGCTGCATACGGGCGACGTGGTCGAGGAGCAGCAGGGGCAGTATCGTATCGTCGACCGGCTGAAGGACATCATGATCACCGCCGGCGGCAAGAACCTCAGCCCCTCCGAGATCGAGAAGGCCGTCAAGGCAAGCCCCTTCATCAAGGAGTGCATCGTGATCGGCGAGGGGCGCAAGTTCGTCTCCGCCCTGATCCAGATCGAAAGCGATACGGTCGGCAAGTGGGCGGAGGAACAGCGGATCGTCTACACCAACTTTCGCAGCCTTGCCGAGAACCCGCAGATCCGCGAGCTGGTGCAGGCGGAGGTCGACCGGGCCAACGCCGGACTGACCCAAGTCGCCCGGGTGCGCAGCTTCCATCTGCTGACCAAGGAACTGGACCACGACGACGACGAGGTGACCGCGACCATGAAGGTCCGGCGCAGCAACATCAACGCGAAGTACCAGGCGGAAATCACGGCGCTCTACGCCTGAGCCGCCGCGACGGACCGGCTCCACCTCTCGTCGCCCCTCGGCGGCGGCGGCGGATGGAGCAAGTAATCTGCCGCCCCTCGAGCGATCCCCCCCGGAGAGTTGGCCCGGCGGCTTCCACATCGCGGCGCCTTCACTTCATAGGGCGGCCTAGCCCTTCACGAGTTATGGCGCAGCCTCGGCCTTCAGTCGCCCCTTACGCCGCGGCGCCGGATCCGTAGGTGTCGATCTCCTCGGCGATCAACTCGACGCCGCGGGCGATGCGGGCCGAGGGGATCGACGAATAGGCGAGCCGGTAAAAGTGCCTTGGGGCGGAATTGGGATCGAAGAAGCTACGGCCCGGTTCGATGACCACGCCACGCGGCTGAAGCCGGTTTGCGAGACTCTCCGTGTCTACGTGTTCGGGCGCCATCATCCAAAAGCTCGAGCCGCCATGGTTTTCTTCACCCGCAGGCGTCAGACCGTGATCCGAAAACGCCTGTTCCATCACCTGGCGCCGGCCCTGATAGGCCTTCCGCATGCGATTGACCTGCGCATCGTAGTGCCCGAGCGACAGGAAGTAGGCCGCCGTGCGCTGGATCAGTCCAGGCGGATGCCGCAGAACCGCGGTTCGCAGTGCCCGGGCTTCTTGAATGAAGGCCGAAGGCGCCACGATGTATCCCAGCCGAAGACCGGGAAACAACGATTTCGAGAAGGAGCCGATATAGATCACACGGCCCGTGCTATCGAGTGATTTGAGCGAAGGCGACGGCGACCGGTGGAAGGACAGCTCGAACTCGTAGTCGTCCTCGACGATCACGAACCCTTGCTCCGCCGCGCGCCGCAACAGCTCGTGCCGCCGCCAGATCGGCATGGTCACGTTGGTCGGACACTGATGGCTGGCCGTGGTGAACATCACATCGGTGTCCACGGGAATGGCATCGGGCGGCAGACCATGGTCGTCCACGGCGACAACGTGCGTCCGACATCGCGTCTGTTGCAGGATTTCGCGGAGGCCGGGATAGCAGGGGTTTTCGATGGCCGCCGCACGCCGCTGGGTGAGCAGCAATTGGGCGCTCGTCCACAAGGCATTCTGCGCGCCCAGCGTGACCAGAACGTGCTCGGGCCGCGCAGAAATCCCACGACGGCTCAAGATGTGCCGTAGGACGTATTCGACCAGCTTGGGATCGTCGCGTTCGTAGTGATCCGATGTGAGGCTGTCGAACTCCTTGCGGCCAAGCGCCTGCAGGGCACAGAGCCGCCAGTTCTGATGGTCGAAGAGTTTTGGATCGGTCTGCCCATAGACGAACGGATAGGGGTAGGCCCGCCAATCGACCGGCCGGTCGATCCGGGTCGCCACGCCGCTGCGATGCGCCAGCAGCCGGCTCCAATCCATCGTGTTCTCGACCGGATCGTCGGGGAGCTCGAATGGGGTGCCGGAGGGCGCGCTCAAGGAAACAAAATACCCAGACCGCCCCTGCGCCACGAGATAGTCATCGGCGACGAGATCATTATAGGCAAAGGAAACCGTAATGCGGCTGACACCAAGATGCCGCGCCAGGGCACGGCTCGAGGGCATGCGTTCGCCTGGCAGAAACCGCCCGGACAGGATTCCTTCGACCACCTGACGCTTAATCCTGTTTTGCAGGGTGTCGGTCAGATCTCCATCGAGGAAAAAGCTATCAGCATAGATCGCCATGACTGGCTCTATGCTGTCTGAGAACTCAGCCCCAGACCAGCGTCAGCGCGGACGAAGCCCCTCGGCTTGCATCTTGGTGTCGCGATCATCGTCCTTCGGCTTCCGGCTATGCCGCTGCGCCGACTGGTTTTTTCGACACAACACTATGATCGGCGCGTGATTCTTCTTTTCGCGCAGGTTCAAATCGAGGCTTCGCCGACGTCCGGTCGAAAGCGGAAAACGCTCTCTTACTTTGGCGGTACGTCCGAAAACTGGCATTATGACTCGGACGTCTCTGGCCCTATCTGGGCACCGTGGATTGGGTCAGTTTTCCACCTTGCCTTTGGCCTTCGCGATGGAGGAACGGATGAACACGCTCGTCAATCCAAACGATCTGTCCGCAATCATCGAAGCGGATCGCGCGCATCTCTGGCATCATCTGATTCCGCATAAACCCTTCGAGACCAACGACCCTCGCATCATCGTCGAGGGCAAGGGCATGCGCGTCTGGGATGCAACGGGCAAGGAGCATCTCGATGCGGTTTCCGGCGGCGTCTGGACCGTCAACGTCGGCTACGGCCGCGAACGGATTGCCGACGCCGTCCGCGACCAGCTCGTGAAGATGAACTACTTCGCGAATTCGGCGGGCTCGATCCCCGGCGCGCGGTTCGCCGAGATGCTGATCGAAAAGATGCCGGGCTTGAGCCGGGTCTACTACACCAACTCCGGTTCCGAGGCGAACGAGAAGGCCTTCAAGATGATCCGCCAGATCGCGCACAAGCGGCACGGCGGGCGCAAGCACAAGATCCTCTATCGCGAGCGCGACTATCACGGCTCGACCATCGCCGCGATGTCCGCGGGCGGTCAGATCGAGCGCAACGCGCAATACGGCCCCTTCACGCCGGGCTTCGTCGAGGTGCCCCATTGTCTCGAATACCGCGCGCAGTGGGATGTCGAGAACTATGGGGAGCGCGCGGCCGACGCCATCGAAGAGGTCATCCTGCGCGAAGGCCCCGACACCATTGGCGCACTCTGTCTCGAACCGGTGACCGCCGGAGGCGGTGTCATCACACCTCCCGAGGGCTATTGGGAACGGGTACAGGATCTCTGCAAAAAGCATGAAATCCTGCTGCATATCGACGAAGTCGTCTGCGGCGTTGGCCGGACAGGGACCTGGTTCGGCTACCAGAATTACGGGATCAAGCCGGATTTCGTGACCATGGCAAAGGGCGTGGCCAGCGGTTACGCGGCGATTTCCTGCATGGTGACGACCGAGGAGGTCTTCGAGATGTTCAAATCGGCGCCGGACGATCCGATGGATTACTTCCGCGACATCTCGACCTTCGGAGGCTGTACCGCCGGCCCCGCGGCGGCCATCGAGAACATGAAGATCATCGAGGATGAAAATCTGCTGCAGAACACCCTCGCCATGGGTGAGCGGCTGATGACCAATCTCGAGGCCCTGAAGGACAAGCATGCCGTCGTGGGCGACGTGCGCGGCAAGGGGCTGTTCGCCGGCGCGGAACTGGTAGCCGACCGAAGGACCAAAGAGCCCGCGCCGGAGAAGATGGTGCAGGCCGTGGTCGGCGACTGCATGGCCCAGGGCGTCATCATCGGAGCCACGAACCGATCGGTGCCCGGCTTCAACAACACCCTCTGCCTGAGTCCCGCGCTGATCGCGACCGAGGAGGATATCGACGCGATCACCGATGCCATCGATGGCGCTTTGACGCGCGTCTTGACGCACTAGACGACGGAAGCGTCGCACGACCCGAACAAGCAGGAGTCCGGCCTTGAGCGAACTGCCCGCCACCGCGCGCGTGGTCATTATCGGCGGCGGCGCCGTCGGTGCATCGACCTTGTTCCATCTGGCCAAGGCCGGGTGGGGCGACTGCGTCCTCCTCGAGAAGAACGAACTGACAGCCGGTTCGACCTGGCATGCCGCGGGCAATGTGCCGACCTTCTCGGCGTCCTGGTCGATCATGAACATGCAGCGCTACTCGACCGAGCTCTATCGCGGGCTCGCCGAGGCGGTCGACTATCCCATGAACTACCACGTCACGGGCTCGATCCGGCTCGCCCATTCGCGCGAAAGGATGCAGGAATTCAAGCGTGTACGCGGCATGGGCCAGGCTCAAGAGCTCGATCTCGAACTCTTGGCGCCCGGCGAGCTACCGGGCCGTTACCCCTTCATGGAAACCCACGACCTGGAAGGCGCGCTTTACGACCCGGACGATGGCGACATCGATCCCGCCCAGTTGACCCAGGCCCTGGCCAAGGGCGCCCGCGACTTGGGCGCGACCCTTGTTCGTTTCTGTCCGGTCACGGGCGTCGACCGCAAGAACGGCGAATGGATCGTCGAGACCCCGAAAGGATCGATCCGGGCCGACTACGTCGTCAACGCCGCGGGCTACTATGCCCAGCGGGTCGGCGACCTGTTCAGACCGTTCGGCGGCCGCAGCGTACCGATGATGGTGATGAGCCATCAGTACATGCTGTTCGAGGACCTGCCTGCTGTGCGGGCCTGGTCCGAAGGCGAGGGCCGCAAGCTCCCCCTCCTGCGCGACGTCGACAGCTCCTACTATCTGCGTCAGGAGCAGTTCGGCTTCAATCTCGGCCCCTACGAACGCAACTGTAAAGGCCATTGGGTCGAGCCGTCCGACCCGATGCCGGACGATTTCAGTTTCCAGCTCTATCCCGACGATCTCGAGCGGCTTGAATGGTACATCGAGGATGCCATGGGCCGCGTACCGCTCTTGGCCGAGGCTGGGCTCTACAAGACCATCAACGGCCCCATCCCTTACACGCCGGACGGCAACCCCTTGATCGGCCCCATGCCCGGCGTGCCCAACGCGTTCGAGGCCTGCGCCTTCACCTTCGGCATCGCCCAGTCGGGCGGTGCCGGCAAGGTGATCGCCGACTGGATCATCGAAGGCGAGACCGAGTGGGACATGTGGTCCTGCGATCCGCGCCGCTTCACCGCTCACGCCGATCACGACTACTGCGTCGCCAAGGGCATGGAAGTCTATGGCCACGAATATGCGATGCACTTCCCGCATCATGAATGGCCGGCCGGACGGAACAAGAAGCTCTCCCCCCTGCATTCACGGCTTGAGAAGGCTGGCGCGGTCTTCGGCGCCTATAATGGCTGGGAGCGCGCCAACTGGTTCGCGAAACCGGGTGACGACACCTCCGAGGAAGCCACTCAGACCTGGGATCGCGAGGGACCCTGGGAAGCGCGCATCCGCGAAGAATGCGAAATCGTGCGTGACCGGTGCGGCGTCCTTCCCATTTCCGGATTTACGCGGCTTGAAGTGAAAGGCGCGGGCGCACGCGCCTTCGTCGACGGCCTGACGGCCTCCAAGCTCCCGCCGCAAGGGCGGGTCGCCCTGGCCTACTTCCCCGACAGCCGCGGCAGGATCGTCACCGAAATGACGGTGACGGTGCATTCGGACGATCATGTGGGGCTGATTACGGCCGCGCCGGCGCAGTGGCACGACGCCGAAATGCTCAGCAGACAAGCCCCGGACGGGATCACCGTCACCGACATCACCAACGACTTCGAATGCCTTTTGGTCACCGGACCCAAGACACGGGATACCCTGGCACAGCTCAACGATGGACATGACCTTCAGGCGCGCTGGCTGTCGATCAGCGACGGCGGCACCATCGCGGGCGAGCCTTGCCGGCTGCTGCGGGTCAGCTTCGCCGGCGAACTGGGCTGGGAGATTCACTCTGCGCCGGACAGCGCTCCGGTCATCTGGGACGCGCTCATGGACGCCGGCGCGAAGCCGTTCGGCATGTATGCGCTGAACGCCCTGCGGATCGAAAAAGGCTACCGCACCTGGAAGGGCGATCTTTCGACGGACTACACCTTGCTCGAGGCCGGCCTCGGCCGGTTCATCGATTTCGAAAAGAACACGGGCTTCCCGGGGCGCGATGCGCTTCTGGCCGAGCGCAACAGCGGTCCGGCCAAGCAGGCCGTGGGCTTGATGATCGACGCCGGCAAGGCGGACGCGCCCTACATGGCGCTCCTCTGGAAGGACGGTGATCTGGTAGGTGAGACCACCAGCGGCGGCTGGGGTTACCGCGTCGGCGCGTCGATCGCCATCGGCATGCTGCGGTCGGACCTCGCCGAACCGGGCACGGAGGTCGAGGTCGACATCTTCGGCGAGATGCGCCGCGCGACGGTGCACGACCTTCCCTTCTGGGATCCCAAGAACGAGAGGATCCGCGCGTGAAGACACCGCCGTCCAAGGCACGTGCCGTCGTCATAGGCGGTGGCGTTTCGGGCTGTTCCGTCGCCTATCACCTGGCCAAACTCGGCTGGTCGGATGTCGTGCTGCTGGAGCGCCGCAAGTTGACCTGCGGCACCACCTGGCACGCGGCTGGACTGATCGGCCAGCTTCGCCCCAGCCACAACCTGACCCGGCTGGCGAAATATTCGTCCGAGCTTTACGCCGATCTTGAAACCGAAGCCGGCCTTGCGACGGGTATGAAGCAGAACGGCTCCATCTCCGTGGCGCTGACCGAGCACCGCTGGGAGGAGTTGCGCCGGCAGGCCACGCTTGCGCGCATCTTCGATGTCGAAGCCGAGGTGATCACACCGAACGAAGTTTCGAAGCTCTATCCGCACCTCAACAGCGACGGTGTGATCGGCGGGGTCTTCCTGCCCAAGGACGGGCAATGCGACCCGGCGAACATCGCCCTGGCGCTCGCCAAGGGGGCGCGGCAGCGCGGCGCGACGATCCTCGAAGATACCCAGGTCACGGAGGTGCTGGACGATGGTCGCCGGGTGACCGGCGTGCGTTGGGAGGTCGGCGGCGAAAGCGGAGTGATCGAGACGGATGTCGTCGTGAATTGCGGCGGCATGTGGGGGCGCGACCTTGCGGCCCGCTCCGGCGTCACCCTGCCCCTGCACGCCTGCGAGCACTTCTACCTGCTGACCGAACCGGTCGAAGGCCTGACCGCCCTACCCGTTCTGCGGGTCCCCGACGAATGCGCCTACTACAAGGAAGATGCCGGGAAGATGCTGCTCGGGGCCTTCGAGCCACGGGCCAAGCCCTGGGGCATGGACGGTATTCCGCATGATTTCGAGTTCGACAGCCTGCCGGAGGATTTCGAGCATTTCGAGCCGATCCTCGAGCAGGCCATGAACCGGGTGCCGTTCTTCCAGAAAGCCGGCATCCATACCTTTTTCAACGGGCCCGAAAGCTTTACCCCGGATGACCGCTATTACCTGGGTGAAGCGCCGGAACTGCGGGGCTACTGGATCGCGGCGGGTTACAATTCGATCGGCATCTCCTCGTCCGGCGGTGCCGGCATGGCACTCGCATCCTGGCTCGACACCGGCGAGCCGCCCTTCGATCTGTGGGACGTCGACATCCGTCGCGCTCAGCCGTTCCAGCGCAACCGGCGCTATCTGAAGGAACGTGTCAGCGAGAGCCTCGGCCTGCTCTATGCCGACCACTACCCTTACCGGCAGCCCGAGACCGCGCGCAGCATCCGCCGCTCGCCCTTGCACGACCACATGAAGGCCCAGGGCGCCGTTTTCGGCGAGGTCTCGGGCTGGGAACGCCCCAACTGGTTTGCCGGCACCGGTCAAGAGCGCGAGTACCGCTACGACTGGTCGGGGCAGAACTGGTTCGACAACAATCGCAGCGAACATATGGCGGTGCGCGAAGGCGTCGGCCTGTTCGACATGTCCTCCTTCGGCAAGATTCGCGTCGAAGGGCGCGATGCCTGCGCGTTTCTTCAACGCTTGTGCGGCAACGACGTCGACGTCGAGATCGGACAGCTTGTCTATACCCAGATGCTCAATGAGCGCGGCGGAATCGAAAGCGATCTTACGGTCACGCGGCTGTCGGAAACGGCCTTCCTGATGGTCGTTCCGGCCGCCACCGTCGTGCGCGATATCGCCTGGCTGAAGCGGCATCTGAAGGACGAGTTCGTCGTCGTCACAGACACCACCGTTCAGGAAGCCGTCCTATGCATCATGGGGCCAAAGGCGCGCGATCTGATGCGACTGGTCAGCCCCGACGACTTCAGCAACAACGCCCACCCTTTCGGTTGGGCGCGCGAGATCGAGGTCGGCATGGGTCTCGCCCGCGCCCATCGGGTCAGCTATGTCGGAGAACTCGGCTGGGAGCTCTATGTCTCCGCCGATCAGGCCGCGCATGTCTTCGAGGCCGTGATGGAAGCCGGTGCCGAAGTCGGACTCCGGCTTTGCGGGCTGCATGCGCTCGATAGCTGCCGAATCGAAAAGGCCTTCCGCCATTTCGGCCACGACATCACCGATGAGGATCACGTGCTCGAAGCCGGCCTCGGCTTCGCCGTGAAAACCAGCAAGGAGACCTTCATCGGCCGGGATGCCGTTCTCCGGCGCAAGGAGGCCGGACTTGAGCGCAGGCTGGTCCAGTTCAGGCTCACCGAGCCCGACGCGATGGTGTTTCACAATGAAGCCTTGGTCAGAGACGGCAAGATCGTGTCGCATGTCACCTCTGGCAACTACGGACATGCGCTAGGCGGCGCGATTGCCATGGGATACGTGCCGAGCAAAGGTGAAAAGGCGGCCGAGATGCTGGAGTCCCGTTACGAGATCGACATCGGCGGTCGCCGGGTGACGGCCGAAGCGAGCATGAAGCCGCTCTACGACCCCAGCCACGCCCGCATGCGGGCCTGAGGCCCGGGTTTCCACGTCTGGAGCAGTGAAGCGACACAGGAAGCTTCACTGCTCCAGACGCTCCTGACCGGGCACTGCACAAGCTTCGCAAGACTGCTCCGGGCATCGCCGGCACGGCTCAGGATGAGCTGGCACGATCTGGAAGCTCATGGGGAAGTACACCTGCTCGAAGTGTGGGCTTGCGTTCAGCAAGGCCGCGACTGGGAAAGCGCCGACATTGCTCGTCAGCTCCCGAGGTCCGAGCAGGCCGGCTCACCCCGCACCCATGCAGCGGCGACCCTGCGCAATCGGATCGTTCCTCCGACCCAGCCGGTCGTCCTCAAGCGCTCGGGACCGCTGCCCGCGGATGTTGTGATGCGGATGTTCGACCGCACGGTCGTTGCGCTGATTGACCGTCTTCGCATTTTCGTCCAGATGCGATCCGATGCGGCCGTCTCTCTCGCGAATATCCAGCTTCCGGCGCCAGAAGACCAAACGGTGCTTGGTTGGGATGGGCCCGACGGGACTCTGCGGAATTACGTGATCAACGACGGCAGCGTGCTGCCGACACTGCTTGGCAGCTTGTCAGACGACGAAATCACCCAGCTTCTCGCCATCGGGTCGACCACGATCAGCGCGGCGCAGTGGGGTTAACTCGGCGCGATGATTTCACAAACCGCCGAGACTGCCGGCTTCCGCAACTTTCTGATCAATGCCCGCTATGGGCTCAATCAACGCGGCTACGTGAGTGGGACACCCACATCGGGCCCGAACCAATACACGGTGGACCAATGGCGCGTCGTCGTCTCTGGGCAGGCGCTTTCCTGGACCGACAGCGAGGCACCAGGATTTTCACGGCGCCTGCTGGCGGGGTCGAGCAAGTTATCGAAGGTGAGGGCATCATCTCAGGTGTCCACGTCATTTCCTTCACCGGGACGGCCACCTGCACCGTAAACGGCGTGACGAAGGCGAGCGGCGACACGGTTGAGCTTACAGCCCCCGCCGACGTGACGGTCAGGTTCTCAAGCGGGACCTTCAGCCTGCCGCAGCTAGAGCAGGGCAACATTGCCACGCCTTTCGAACGCTGGCCGGTCGGCACTGAGCTGCAACTCAGCCAGCGTTACTATCAGGTCTATACCAACCTTGCCGACCGGGGCCATTACCCGAACACGACAGCGGGTAGCGCCACAATCTGCATTGCGCTCTCGCCGGCGATGCGAACGACGCCTTCGGTTTTCGTCGATGAGGTGGCTGCGGCGTTGGTAAGTAGCTCGGTTATCGTAGATCAGGTGCAGCCCGATGCTTTGACGTTGCGTAGCAATTTTCTTGCGGGAGCGAGCGGCGACTACCTGCTCCGCTGCAGGGCGAGCTTAGATGCTGAGATCTGACCGGCCCCGGCTTTCAGGCTTTCGGTGGGGCCTTGTTGACGCGACCCTTGCCTCGACCTATTCCAAGCGCCTTGGCCGCGACACTTCGTGCAACGTTGTCCAAGCGGCCAAGAACGCGTCGGACTGGCTCTTCCGGTCTTCCGTCGAACGACGTGACGTGAAAATAGTCACGCTCCTCTGGCGAGTGTTTCGAGAAAAAGTAGTTGGAGATGCAGCAACGCGACCGATCCACCCGAACCTGATTGACCGAGTGCCAACTGGTTTTGGTCGTCTCCATGACGACCAAGCGGTTTTCGCCGGAGACAATCGTTTTGGCCGCGCTGCGGTCGTCGTTCCAAAGCTCGAAATTGCCGCCGCTTTCGGGCGTCCAATCTGGCGACACGTAATAGAGCAGATTCAGGCGGCGGTAGCGGTCTCGTTTGGCGTCGTGACTGTTGTCGATGTGAGGATTCAGAAAGTCCCCTTCGAACATCATCGACAATCCGCCAGCATAGAGCGCCGGGTCGGGCTCGAGGCCTTCAATGCCGGTCAGCTCGGAAATCAGGTTCACGACCTCAGCGCTTTGAAAGCCGTATGTGCAATTGGCAAGCACTTCGTCGTAATCCGACAGGCTCGCAGAGGTTCGCTTCTTCTCGCGAAAAGTGTCTCGGCAGAAAAAGCCAGATCCGTCTTTGGGGAAAGCCTCGTAAAGCTCGCTCACCATTGGTTGGGGAAGAAGGCTATTTACAACTATATGGCGAGTGTTCGTCCCTAATGGATTCTTCCACTGACGTTTGAGCGTCTCGTAACTCGCTCGAATACTCAAAACGATCTGACTGCGTATTTCGTCTGAGGAATACATGTTTGCGCTGCCTTTTGTACGTCATACGAGAATATGTAAGCGTACGTGCATATTACTAATAGTTGTGCGGACGCGCAATAACCGCAAGCGCCCCCGACCGGGCTCGCCAAAGCCCAGCCGGGGACTTCCCAACCCCTCAACTCAGTAAAGGGGTCAAGCATGAATAGCCTAGTGATTCTGTTCGTCGTCGTAGTGATTCAGCTCAACTCGGGAGAGACCGACTATCGTTCGGGGCCGGTTCCGCAGTGTCCATCGCTCGAAGAAGTCGAAGCGGAAGTCTCAGAGATTCCGGGCGTGACCCATTGGGGTTTGCGGTGTGGGCCGGTGTTCATGGTCCCGCTGCCGGGCGAGGGGGCCTAGCCGGTGTCGGACGCAACCCGAAAAGAGCAGTGGCATCTGGATAAGCGCATTTCCACCGCCCTGATCCTCACGCTTCTGGCCTACGGCGGGATTGCGCTGTGGTGGGCAAGCGGCATCGAGCAGCGCGTCACCGTGATGGAGCGCGAGCAGATCAAAACCAGCGCGGCTCTCCAGGCTGTCCCCGAACGTCTGGCCCGGCGCTGGAGGCGATCCTGGAGCGCATCGAAAAGAGGCTTGAGCCGCAATGAGTGAGGCCCTGATCGCCCAGCTCAAGCGCCATGAGGGCCTGGTGCTGCACGCCTATACCGATCATCTCGGCTTCTGGACCATCGGTTATGGCCGCCTGACCGATGGGCGGCGGGGCGGCGGGATCAGCAAAGAAGAGGCCGAGCTGCTGTTGCGAAATGACGTGGCTCGCGTAACCGCCGATGTCGAGCGACGACTGCCGTGGGTGCGAGGGCTTTCGGACGGCCGCCGGCAAGCGCTCTGCAACATGGGCTTCCAACTTGGCGTAAGCGGCTTGCTGGGCTTCCGGCAGATGTTGGCCGCGCTGCAGAAGGGCCGCTTCGATCTCGCCGCGCGGGAGGCGCTGGACAGCCGCTGGGCGAAACAGGCCCCCGACCGCGCCGACGAGATAGCGCGCATGATCCGTCATGGCTGAGGTGACGCCTCCTCACGTCTGGAAGCAGCGACGCCGGGTCATATGGACCTCTCTGGTGTGGGCTATGTCGCTGCCGATCGTCGTCGGGCTGATTGTCCCAGACGCCGCTGTTGTGGCGATCACGACGGCGGGCGGTGTGGTGACTCTGATCGTCGGCATCTACGCCGGTGTGGCCGCCTGGGACGACAAGAATCGCAAGTCTGGTGCGATCCCGCATGGAGGTTCGGTCCGGTGATCGGGGCGCTCTTCGGGCTGGTGAAGGCGGTGCCCAAGGGCACGTGGCACTGGATCGCTGCGGGCGCCTTGGTGGCCGGTGTGGCTTGGTACATCTACGATGCCGGCAGGGATGTCCGTCAGGCCGAGTGGGAGGCCGCTGAGGCCCGTCAAGCGCTTGCCGTAGCCAACAGAGCAGATGAAGCGCCTCAGCGCGCTCCAGGCCGCCGCTGACGAGGTCGTACGGGCGTCTCAGCGGGAGCGGCAACAGACCACCATCGTTCGCGAGCGGATCCTGCGGGTGACGGATGAAAGCGCGTGCCTCGACCAGCCCTTTCTCCAGGAAGCTCTCGATGCGCTTCGCCAGTAGCGCCGCTCTGGCCGTGCTGCTGGCCGGCTGCTCCGCAGTGCCCGCGCCGGAAATCCTGCCGGTCGAAATCCCCGAGCGGCTTCGGTCCTGCGAAGCCGAACCCACCGTGCCCGCCGGTGGCGTGACGCACCGCCAGCTATTGGCCGACTACT
Organism: Algihabitans albus; assembly: GCF_003572205.1. Classification (NCBI taxonomy): domain Bacteria; kingdom Pseudomonadati; phylum Pseudomonadota; class Alphaproteobacteria; order Rhodospirillales; family Rhodovibrionaceae; genus Algihabitans; species Algihabitans albus. The sequence goes on along the minus strand of NZ_QXNY01000006.1, from coordinate 286,419 downwards.
GGCTGCCGGTGCGATCTGCTGGCCGGGACTGCCGCGCCACGCTCGACGAGTTCATCAGAGCTTTGGAGGCCGAGTAGGGGCCTGCACGACGGCGAGGCGTGACCGGGCCATACCGGCCTCTTCTGGCATTGGTTGCACAATTCGCACACCATCGTTAGCGTGCGATTCCCGTAAAGATTGTGGAAGCGCATGTAGTTCACGCAAAGGTATTCTCTGGAAGTGCTTTGGCTAGTTGCTGTCGCAACAACCTCGGCGCTGACTTACTGGCTGGTTCTCAAGCACTCGGTCAGCGTGTTCCGTGGTGCCGGCTTCCTGGTAGACAACGCACGACTGAGCGCGGTGTTGTTGTGGGTGAACATCGCTGTTGCAGGTGCCGCGCTGGCTCTCCCTTCGTCAGTCCGCGCGATGCTGTCGCGGCTCGGTTCTTGGCCTCTGTTGCTGGTCTCGGCTGGGGCGGTGGCAGGGTGGTTCGTCTACGACACGGTGCCGCTCCGCCGTGTGCTGTTCATGAATGCGACCCTCGTGGGCGTGACCCCGTTCATTCGCGAACTCATTGCCTTTGCATGCGGAAAGACGCAGCGGTTGGCGCGAGGGCTCGCCATTCTGTTGCTTGTCATCCTGATCGTGCCCGGCTTCGTCCTGCCGCCGTTTTGGGACGGGATTCCCGGCTGGACAGCCAAGCACCCGTCAATCGGTTCAGAAGTTGCCGTGGCAGGCTACCAGCTGATTCGGGACGACGGCGCTGCAGTCTGGTACACGCCGGCCATTGTCGGACCTGTCACCTACTTTGCCGCATGGCGGCGCCATTCCGTCGCTCAAGGTAAGATCGCCGAGTACGACGATTTCCTCTGGCGCCGCTACGTCGAGGGCTTCGACCTCCTTGCGACCGGCCGCCCTCCCAACCAGCGTTACCTCGGGCCCTGGGCGCACCCCTCGCACACGCCCTGGCAGATGTACGACTATGCGACCTTCCCGCCAGAGCGCATAGACCGGCTCGCCTATGTGGTCGAGCGCTACGACCTGAAATCGGGTCAGCTTTTTGAGCGCACGGTGCTGCGCTCTCACGAGGTGTGGCCGTGATCGGGCGCGCCCTGCAATCCTATCTCGACCAGTTTTCGCGCCCGGTGCCAACGCTGGCGATCGATTACGTCCGCTGGGCGGTCTGTCTAGCGCTGAGCTACAAGCTCCTGAGCGGCGATTTCGCGATCTTTGTCGACCTCCCGCCTCATCTCCTGGAGCTTTACCCGGTCGACGCCCACGACTCGCGGTACTTCCATCTGATGGGGGTCAAGCCGCTGATCGATCTGGTGACGCTCCATGCGGTCTATTGGTTTGTCGACCTGCCCTCGGCGTCAGTGGTTTCGGCCATCCAATGGACAACCATCGGCTTTTTGCTAGCAGCCGCGCTGTTCGGGAGCGGGCCTTTTCGGTTGATCCCGATCATCGCCTTTCTTCTGGTGATGCACATGTGGGGCTTCAAGCTCCGCTCGCATCACGATTTGGACGATGTGGAGATCCTGCAATCGCTGCTACTGCTCTACGTCTTTTCGAACCATCGCGAAGGTCTGACGCTGCAGCGCATGGCGCCTGACTGCCGGCCAAGCCTTGAAGGCGGACGGATGTACGCCGTCTTTCTGATGGCCTTTGTGATTTACTATTTCCCGTCAGGGGTAAACAAGCTGATCGACATCAGCATCTCTGATTGGCTTGCCTACCCCTACACGTCGATTCTCTCGGCGCGAATGCTTAACAACGTAGTTGGGCATTACGAGTATGTGCTGCCGATGTTCGAATATCTACCAATTATTGACGGCGCGAATTACATCGCAGTCCCGCCGGTGTACATTTCGCATATTCTAACGCCTCTGATCCTTTGGAGGCGCGCAGGGATCTACTTTTTTATCGTCTTCTACACGGCGTTACACTTGCTCTCGGCTGGCGTGGGGATCTTCTTTTTCGGTAACATCTTGGCGCTGATCACCCTAATTCCTGTTTATCGACTGTTCGAGAAGCGGGAGCTGGTGCCTAGCCCGGTCACGACATGAATGAGCCCATCCGGATTATCTATGACGGCGACTGTCCGTTCTGTTCTGCCTACGTAAAGATGCTACGGCTGCGCGATGCGGTTGGCCGCGTCGATCTGGTGAACGCGCGAGATGACGCGGACGCGGCTGCCGAGATGGAGCGTAAGGGCTTCGATCTGAACGAGGGTATGGCGGTACAGTATGGCGACAGCTTCTACTACGGAGCAGATGCGATCCATCGGCTTGCGTTGCTGACGTCACCGTCGTCTGCGTTCAACAGAATCAATGCGCGCGTGTTCCGGAGCGCCAGCGTTTCGCGACTCCTGTATCCGATCATGCGCGCGGGCCGAAACTTGACGCTGAGAGCGCTTGGCCGGCGACCGATCTAGCTGCGGATCAGTCATCGGCGGTTTCAGGTCTTGGGAAGGGATCGGCAGGCTCGACCCTGAAGCGTACCGGGTCGGTAACCCGCTTGACAATGTAGACGGCTTATGAAGATTGAGCCTGCATTCTTCCATCAGCGCCCGTGCAGCGCTACCGCGAGCCACCGCTCGGTCGGCGTGATGGCAGGCCGCCATCTCTTGCTTCTTCCGTAAGTCTTGCTCTTTAGCTTGAAGGGCCAGTCGGATCGGGTATTGCAAGCTGTGAAACGTAGCGCCCGGCCTGAGCTTGTAGATCTCCGGAGCGCTCATGATCCCGCCGCCGCCGGAGACCCCAAGCGCTTGACCGGCCGCCGCCGCCATGCCCATGGCGGCGGCGGCAAGAAGCGACCGGCGATCTATCGAAAGCTTGCCACTATCCGTCATGGGGTCACCCTCCAATCCGGCTGATCTGCTGTGATGAACGCGGCGAGAACCAGGGTGCACCGATTTTGCACGTCTCTACGGGCGTGTTCCGGCATCGTTCATGCATCAATTCGCATCGAACGCCAGACGCTCCGCGCGGGCTGAGCGCGCTTAACCATTGATTTACTTCGGTAAAGGCGTGGCGTCCCCAACGGGAGTCGAACCCGTGTCTCCACCTTGAGAGGGTGGTGTCCTAGGCCTCTAGACGATGGGGACCCAGAGTGCGGCCCGGCAGCCGGCGAGCGGATGCGGCCGCGGAAGATCGCAGTACCTGCGGAGGGCGGCGATATAGCGAAGTCGCGGGCAGGATGCAAGAGCAAGCTGGGACAGAAACCCAAACGCGATACGGCCGCCGTCCCGGATGCCGGGCGGCGGCCGCGCGCTCACGAGGTCGAACCTCGGCAGAATCGGCGACTAGTTGTCGTTGTCGATTTTGTCGGACAGGTAGCCGACGCCGGCACCGACGGCGCCGCCGACGGCCGCACCGCAGGCCACGCAGCCACCTGTAATCACCGTGCCGACCGTACCCACGCCGGCACCGATGGCACCACCGGTCAGCGTGCGCTGCTCGGTTTCGTTCAGGCCGGAGCAGCCGGTGGCGGCCAGGGTCAGCAGCAGACCGGAAGCCAGCGCCAGACGACGCCAGGGCCGCGGGGCCGCGCTACGGGATGCCGGATGAATCGCTAAGCTGGACATCTGTTGTATCTCCTTCTCCAGCAGTTGGTCACATGACCAGTACGGATAAGTCGGCTCGCTTATGCCCTTGAAACTGTGACAACACTGAGGCAAACACAAGTTGTGCCCAAAAGGTTCCAACAACCCCATGCTGAATCCCGGACGCCGCTCAGGCGCGGGAGACCGGACTCTCTCGTGTCTCGAGCGTATGACCGCTTGTCAGGCGCCTGCGACCTCGGCCGATGAGCGAAGAGCACCGGCCGTCGTTTTGGCGGCGGCAACGACGGCCTCGACATCCTCGATTCGGGTGTTCCAGGCGCAGACGAAGCGCTGCACGCCCGGCCCGAAGTAACCGTCGATGAAGTGAACCCCAGCCGCCGTCAGCGACGCGACGATCTCAGGCGGCAACTCGGTGAAGACCTCGTTGGCCTCCACCGGAACCAGCAGGCGGCAGCCGGGAAGCGCCGCCAGGCCGGCCCCCAGCCTCCGGGCCATGCCATTGGCGTGACGGGCATTCTCCAGCCAGAGGCGGTCCTTCAGGTAAGCCTCGAGCTGAGCGGAGATCACCCGGCCCTTGGAGAAGAGATGGCCGGCGCGCTTGCGGTGAAAGCGGAAACTCTCGGCCAGTTCAGGCCGGAAGAAGACGACGGCTTCGGCAGCTAGGCAGCCGTTCTTCGTCGCGCCGAAGGAGAGCACATCCACACCGGCCTTCCAGGTGATCTCGGCCGGCGGCAGGTCGAGGGCGGCGACAGCGTTGGCAAAACGCGCCCCGTCCATATGTAGCTTCAACTGCTTGGACCGGGCGGTCTCAGCGATGGCGGCCACCTCCTCCGGACTGTAGAGACAGCCCGCCTCGGTCGCCTGGGTGATGCTGACCGCCGCGGGCTGCACGTGATGGACCACGCCATGACCCTGGGCCGCTTCGGCCAGGCTGTCCGGCGCGATCTTGGCGCCTTCGCCGGCCAGCGTCACCAGCTTGGCGCCCCCCGTATAGAGTTCCGGCGCACCGCATTCGTCGAGATTGATGTGGGCATCGCGGTGGCAGTAGATCGCGCCGTAGGGCGGCACCAGCGTCGCCAGCGCCAAGGCATTCGCGGCCGTTCCGGTCGCCACGGGGAAGGCGAGCAGGTCGGGTTTCCCGAACAGCTCGCGCAAACGCATCTGGACACGGGCGGTCCAGGGGTCCTCGCCATAGGACATGGCGGCACCGTCGTTCGCCGCAACCAAGGCGTCGAGCACCTCGGGACAGGCGCCAGTCACGTTGTCGGAGGCGAAATTCATCGTTTTAACTCCCTGGGAGTCGATCGCTAGGACACCCGAGCCGCCAAGCCCTTGTCAACGGGGCGCTTCTGGCGGGATTCCAGGTAAGAGCCGGCGCAGCGTCAGTCCTCCGGGGCCAGTCTGATGCGCGCCACCACCGTACCGGCGGCCGGATCGACGAGGATCGCCTGCTGACATCCGCGCTCGGCCGGCCCCTCCAGGCGCAGGACCAGCAGATCGCGATCCGGCACCACGTCGGCCAGACGACAGCCGACCGGAACCGCGACATCGGTTTCCGTCAGATCGCCGGCTTGCCGTTCCAGCCCCCTGTCGGACATCGGAGCCGTCGCCTGATCGAGCCGCTCGGCCTGCCGGAGAATGCCGAAGACGACGGCGCCCAACAGCACCAGGATGACGAGGCCCAATGCAATCACCAGGGCCTTGAGAGCAAAGTGGGCCTTGAGTACCGCCACCGCTTGCGCTTCCTTCTTACGTATCATGACCGAACCGACTGAGCCGACCACAGGGCCGACAGCAGGGCACTACGAAGTCCACGTCCGGGAAGACGAGACCGGCGAGCGGCTCGACCGCCTGCTCACGCGCCATCTACAGGGACTTTCGCGCAGTCGGATGAAGGCGCTGATCGAGACCGGTGCGGTCAGCGCCGCCGGCGCGACGATAGAAGAGGCCTCATTTCGGGTCAAACCTGGCCAAACTTTCGCCATCGAAATCCCCGAAACCATTGAAGCTGAACCGGAGCCTCAGGCGATTCCGCTCGAGGTGATCTACGAGGACCCGGAGGTGATCGTCGTGAACAAGCCGGCCGGACTGGTGGTCCACCCCGCGCCCGGCAACCCGGATTCGACCCTGGTCAACGCCCTGCTGGCGCACTGCGGCAGCGAGCTGACGGGGATCGGCGGCGTCGGACGCCCCGGCATCGTGCACCGGCTGGACAAGGATACCTCCGGCCTGATGATCGCCGCCAAGACCCAGCGGGCGCAGGACGCTCTGGTGACCCAGTTCACAGCGCGCAGCATCGCCCGCCGCTATCACGCTCTGGTCTGGGGCCGTCCTCAGCCACCGGAGGGCGATATCGTAGCCGACATCGGACGTCACCCCCAGAACCGCAAGAAGATGGCCGTCGTGACGCGGAACGGCAAAGCGGCCACGACCCGCTACCGGCTGCTGGCCAGCTACGCCGGCGGCGCCGTCAGTCTGGTGGAGTGCCGTCTGCTGACGGGACGCACCCATCAGATCCGCGTACATATGGCTCACCTCGGCCACCCACTGCTGGGCGATCCCCTCTACGGTCGCGCCAAGCCGGCCCTGATGCAGCGCCTGCCAGGCGCGGCACAGGAACGGATCACGGCACTGGGCCGCCAAGCGCTCCATGCGAAATCCCTGGGTTTTCTCCATCCGGCAACACAGGACTCGCTCTCCTTCGAAAGCGAACTTTCGGATGATCTGAAAGACTTGATCACCTGTTTGGAATCAATTTAATATGACGTCAATTCCGACCAAAAAGGTCGGAATTGACGAAGCGACGACCAACCGCCGAGGACCGGCGGTCCGGATGAAAGGCAAGGGAGCAGCGATATGAGCGTAGGTCGGCAGAACGTTCCCATGGCGGTCAGCGAGAACAATCTCGGCCGCTACCTTCAGGACATCCGCAAGTTTCCCATGCTCGAGCCCAACGAGGAATACATGCTGGCCAAGCGCTGGGCCGAGCGGGAAGAGGTCGAGGCCGCCCACAAGCTGGTCACCAGCCATCTGCGCCTGGTCGCCAAGATCGCCATGGGCTATCGCGGCTACGGCCTGCCGCTGTCCGAGCTGATCAGCGAAGGCAATGTCGGCATGATGCAAGCCGTGAAGCGCTTCGATCCGGAGCGGGGCTTCCGTCTGGCCACCTACGCCATGTGGTGGATCCGCGCCGCGATCCAGGAATACATCCTACATTCCTGGTCCCTGGTGAAGATGGGCACCACGGCCGCGCAGAAGAAGCTCTTCTTCAACCTGCGTAAGCTCAAGGGTCAGATGAAGGCTATCGAAGAAGGCGATCTGCAGCCCGAACAGGTCGCCCGGATCGCCGAGCAGCTCGACGTGCCGGAGCAGGACGTGGTCTCCATGAACCGGCGCCTGGCCGCCCCCGACCACTCGCTGAACGCGCCGCTCAGGATCGACGGCGACGGCGAGTGGCAGGACTGGCTGATGGACGAAACCGACAGCCAGGAAATCCAGCTGGCCGAGAGCGAGGAACTGGGCAAGCGCCGCGAGCTTCTGGCCACGGCCATGGAGACCTTGAACGACCGCGAGCGCCACATTCTGACCGAACGCCGCCTCGTCGAAAGTCCGACGACCTTGGAGGATCTCAGTCAGGAGTACGGCATCAGCCGGGAGCGGGTGCGGCAAATCGAGGTCCGCGCCTTCGAGAAGCTGCAGAAGTCGATCCGCAACGCGGCGATCGAGCAAAAACTGGCGCTGAACTGACCGGCGGAGACCGGATCGCGAAGGGATCGACCGGCAGGTCGCCTCTCGAAAGCCGCCCCCTGGACAGCCGTTGCCGGGGCGGGCGAGAGCAGACGGCGACCGGGTGCCCCTAGCAAGGAGTCCGGTCGATCGCTATCCGGGCTCGCCGTCCTCATCCTCGACCGGATGTTCGGGATCGTCGCGCTCGGCGACTTCCTGGCCCCAGATCTCGATCAGCTTTTCCTGACGCTCGCGCAAGGCTTGGCTTCGTGCCGTTCCGCTGAGGCTCAGGTAGGTGGTGACCACCGGCGGCATCATCGTGAAGAGGATCCAGCCGATCCCCGCCGCTCCGTAGGCGAGCAGCCAGAGGAACACATCGCCCAGCACTTCGCCCGCTGCGGCCAGAGTCTGTCCCTTCGACCACAACTGGCCGAGTGCAGGCAAAGCACCGCAGAAGTTCAACATTCCGACGGTGATCGCCAAGGACTTGTCGCGGAAGCGATCGGCAACGTAAGCGCCCAGGGTCGGCAGCAGGCAAACCGACAGAACCAGCAAACTGGGAAGCAATACGACAAGGATCGGCAGGGTGAAGATCGCGCCAAGAGCCTTGACCCAAACCGGAGTCGCTTCGCGGGGGCTGAGCTGAGGCTGGTTCATGTCACGTAAAGAACCGTCAAGAGCAACAAACCCAGGCTGGAGACGCAGCCGGCAATCAGGGACGAGGCCTGACGACTGCGCAGGCGCACGTTATTTGGGTCGATCAGTTTGCCGGCTTCCAGGTCGGCGATCTCCCGATCCATAGCCGCGTATTCGGCACGCGCCTGGGCGAAACCGTTCTCGTCGTAGGTGCGCGCATCGGGATCGTCGCCGGCACGCGCCAGCGCAATGAGATCGCCGCTGGCCGCAGCCTTCGCGATCCCCTCGGCCGCCGCCTGACGCTGATCCCGGTTGTGGAATCCCTCAACCACCGGGGTCAACAGGCGCGCGATCCAGGCCGCCAGATGGGGAAAGCCGGATTGTCCCGTCGCGCGTTGAATTTCGGCGAGGAAGTAGGCGGTGGAGAGTTGTCGCAGGATTTCGTTGTCGCCGTGCGCCATGACTCGAACGACGCGGTCGGGGATAACCTTGACCCGGGCGCAGGCAAAAGCGGCGATGTGTCGGTCGATCGGGGAGACCTGAGACGGGTCGGCCGCCGCAACACGCTCCAGCGCCGGGAGCAGATCGGCGCTATCCGAAACGTAATCGCCCTCCAGGATCGGCGAGAGGCAGGGCAGGTGCTCGTTGTACTCGTAGAGGCACCGCTCGATCCCGTACCCGGCTTCGTTGCGCGCCATGAAGTGGTGCATCACGTCGAACGACTTGCGAAGCATCGCGTGTTCGGACCGACTCAGCAGCTGAGAATCCAGCCAAGCCTGCGGCAGCTTCGCCTGGATCAGCTCACCGAAGGCCTGCCGCTGTTCCGGATCGCCGTAGTGCACGCTCAGGGCCTGGCCGACGGCATCGATATCGGCGGCGAAGCCTCGGAGACGAACCGGTGCCGAGGGATCCAGCGTCATGAGGATACGGGACACCAGACGGTCGCGCAGACCGCCGCCGCCAGTCGAGGATCCGGCACCGACCCCCGCCGCCGAAACGACGCGCTCGGCCAACTCCTCGTCGGAGAGGGCACGACGGATCCAAGTGGAGAGATCGTTGCGCTGCAACGCCGCGACGCCGGCTTGCCAGTCCATGCCGAGAGCAGCGGCGATGGCACGCGCCGACCAGTAGTTGGTTCCTTCGATCGCATAGGCGCGCTGTCCGCGGATCGGCAGGCTCGGCTGTTTCGGGCTCAGCCGCCGCCCGCCGAGCCAGAGCTCCAGGTCTTGCAGAGTCCAGCGCTCGATCCGCTGATCGCAGAGCAAACCCCGAAGGACTTCCATCATCGGCAGGGAGAGGCGGGTTCGGCCGATCAGCGTGGCGTAAGATCCCCGATGGATCTTCGACTGGATCCGCGCCTGCTCGTCCATGGTTTCGACGGGATTGCCGCCGGCCAGCAGGACGGCGATCGTGACACCCAGGGCGTAGAGATCGTCCGCCGCGTAGCCTCTGCCCCGCCCGCCCGGCAGTGCCAGCATGCCCTCGATCGGCTCGTAGATCGCCGGCTGATCGATGCCCGGCGGCGCCATCACGCATTCGCCCAGCAGGCAGGTGCCGTCCACGGACCCTTCGAGGAAGATGTTATCCGCGCGGATCGCACGATGGGTGATGCTGCGCGCCTCGAGGTCCCGCAGGACCGGCGTCAGCGGCTCGATCAATCGACGGAGGATTTCGTCCTCGCGCCAAGGCTCGAAACGCGCATTCGGCTCCGGCTGCAGTCGCCGGCCGCGCGGCCGCTGGAAAACGGCGACGAAACGCCGCCCGCCGGCAGGCGGCCAGTCGACGACGCCCCAACTGACCGCGGACAGCATGGCCAGCCGCTCCTGCCGGACCAGCTTGCCCATGATGTTGGAGCGGGGCGCCAGATCGGGCCGCCCGACCAGAACCAGCAGAGGGTTGCCGTTTTGCCGCTCACGCGCGCCGAAAGCCTCGGCCTGGGGCGAATCGAACTCGGGAAGCCGTTCGCCCGGCAGCAGGTCGACGGACTGGTTGAGCGCGATGGTCTCGCCGTTAGGGCTCGCGGAGCTCATTGCCGTAGGGTCTCGGGCCGTAGTGGACGACAGGCGCCGCCGAGAGGGCGGCACGCACGTCAATCTACTCGCGCGATGGCAAAGGCGAGGTTAACGGACCCGAGAGACCGGAGCGATACGTCCGACCGGCTTTGCGGGTCGGACGATTGCGGTAACTTGTGTTTAAGCACAAGTACTTGGAGCGAATTGGTCAGGGACCGAAGGGATCGCGTACCAGAATCGTGTCGTCCCGCTCCGGCGAGGTGGAAAGCAGGGCCACCGGCGCGCCGATCAGTTCCTCGATGCGACGGATGTATTTCACGGCCGTCGCCGGCAAATCGGCCCAGGAGCGTGCCCCCTGCGTCGAGTCGGACCAGCCTTCGAAGTCCTCGTAAACCGGTTCGGCGCGCGCCTGCAAGGCCGGTTGGGCCGGCAAATAGTCGAGCAGGGCCCCGTCGATCCGATAGCCGGTGCAGACCTGGAGTTGCTCGAAACCGTCGAGCACGTCGAGTTTGGTCAGCGCAATGCCGTCGATACCGCCGATCTTGATCGCCTGGCGCACCATCACGGCATCGAACCAGCCGCAGCGCCGCGCCCGCCCCGTTACGGTTCCGAATTCGTGCCCGCGCTCGCCCAGGCGCCGGCCGATCTCGTCGTCCAACTCGGTCGGGAAGGGTCCGCTGCCGACGCGGGTCGTGTAGGCCTTGGTGATTCCCAGCACCATCCCGAGCGATCCCGGTGCGATACCGGACCCGGCCGCCGCCTGACCGCCCAGGGTGTTGGAGGAGGTGACGAAGGGATAGGTCCCGTGATCGACGTCGAGCATGGCGCCCTGCGCGCCCTCGAAGAGAATCCGCTTGCCGTCGCGCCGCGCCTCGTCCAGGCGCTGCCAGACGCGGTCCGTGTAGGGCAGGATCTTCGGGGCGATGTCGTGGAGCTGTTCGATCAACTCCTCTGCCGCCACCTCGGGCAGATCCAGCCCCCGGAAGAGAGCGTTGTGGTGAACCAGCAGGGAATTAACGCGCTTGGCGAGCAAATCCCGATCCGAGAGATCGCATATCCGGATCGCCCGGCGGCCGACCTTGTCCTCGTAGGCCGGGCCGATGCCGCGCCCGGTCGTGCCGATCCTGTCGTCGCCGCGCCGCGCCTCGCGCGCACGATCCACCGCCCCATGCAGCGGCAGGATCAGGGCCGCGTTTTCGGCGATCTTGAACGTGTCCGGGGTGATCGCGACGCCCTGCCCCGTCAGCCGCTCGATCTCCTCGATCAGGGCCCAGGGGTCTACCACCACGCCGTTGCCGATGATCGAGAGCTTACCGGGGCGCACGACGCCGGAGGGCAGCAGCGAGAGCTTATAGGTCTCGTTGCCGACCACCAACGTATGTCCGGCGTTATGGCCGCCCTGGAATCGCACCACCACATCGGCGCGCTCCGAGAGCCAGTCCACGATCTTGCCCTTGCCTTCGTCGCCCCATTGGGAGCCGACGACGACTACGTTACCCATGATATGTCCTCTTCGCGAGCGCTGCGGCGGCCCTCGGGAGCCTCCGGCTCTGCCGCGGGCGTTGTCCTAGAGCGCTATGGTCCCGAATGGAAGCGGTTTCGCTTCCGTTCGGATGTGAATCGCACTCTGGTCTTCCGGGAGAGTGGGATTCGGGCCCTACGTGGGATCGCCAGGGCGACTCCACGTAGGGCGATCCTGCTCTAGACGGTTTTTCGGTTGGTTGGAACCACTCGATCCGCCAAAAGGCATCCTTGTGCCGATAGCGGCATCGGCGCCGCCGAACGGGAAGATCAGCGCAGCAACCGCACGAAGGTCCCGTCCGCCAGCGGGTAGCCGATATCGAGTCGCCCGTTGCCGTCGAAGTCCTCGACGACGAAGTCCCCGACGATGGCCGCATCATGCTCCAAACGGCCGCGCCGGACCCACGCACCGCCCCGCAGATCGAACGCCGCGAGACTGCGCAGCCCCATCTCGGGGACCAGCAGTTCGTCGTCGCCGTCGCCGTCCAGATCGAGCACCGCCGAGAGGTCGAGAGACCGGCTGCCGATCGCGTGGTTCGAGACGCCCGCGACCTCGGGTCCGGGCCGAAGGCCGCCGTCCACCCAGCGCCACAGCCGCAGGATCCCACCGATATGCGGCGTCTGCACCTCGACCAGATCGATCTGTCCATCGCCATCGAAATCGCCGGCTCCGGCGGGGTTTCGCCAGCGATTGGGACTGCCGATCGCCGGAGTCTCATCCAACAGGCGCAGCTCGCCCTCGGCGATGGCGTAGACGGCCAGCGCGGCACCGCGATCGCGATAGGCCGTGATCACCAGCACCTCGTCGCGACCATCGCCGGTGAGATCGAGCAGGCGCGGCACCAGATCCTCGAACACCGCATCGCGCGGAAGCATCACCTCCAGCACCAGGCCGCCGTCCGTGATCACCCTCAGGCCGCCGGCTTCGATCGCATCGCCCAGAACCCCGTGGCCATAGCGGTCGGTCGGTGCGATCAACAGTGCCTTCACGATGCCGGAACTGCCTGTGGCCGGCCGCGAATCCGCCAAGGCCTCCGGCGGCAGCGCAATGCGGGGCGCCTCGAGCAAGGGCGCACGCCCGGTCGTCACCCGGATGCCAAAATCGGCGAGGCTCTCGGCCAAGACCTCCGCGGGAAGGATCAGAAACGGCAAGACAATCAGGAGCCTGCCGGCGAGGCGACGCATGAGTCGAAAATCCCTCCGGGACGGAGTGCAACCGCACCACGCTGTCCTACCAGACTCCTTGTCCTACCGGAACTGCAGCAGCTCCGCGCGGGTGATAAGTGGCAAGGCCCTGACCTTTTCCAGGGTCTCGCGGCTCATCGCATCGTCCAACTCGATGAGGGCGATGGCATCGCCGCCTGGTGCGTTACGGCCCAGGTGGAAGGTCGCGATGTTGATGCCCTCCTGAGCCAGGAGTCCGGTCAGGGCCCCGATCACACCGGGCTTGTCGTCGTTGGTGGTGTAGAGCATGTGCGGCGAGAGCTGAGCCTCGATCTGGATGCCCTTGATCTCGACGATGCGCGGCTTGTCGCCGCTGAACAGGGTCCCCGAGACGGCCCGTTCCTGACGGTCCGTCTTGACCACCAGACGGATCAGCGTCTGGTAGTCGCCCGGCGTCTCGTCCTTGACCTCGCGCAACTCGATATCCCGCTGACGGGCCAGAACCGGCGCATTGACCATATTGACCGAGTCCAGCATCGGCCGCAGCAGACCCGTCAGAGCCGCCTGGGTCAGCGGACGGGTGTTGAGCTCGGCGACATGTCCTTCGTACTCGATGGACACGGCCTGCAGGCCCGTGCGCGTCAGTTGACCGGCGAAGGACCCCAGATCCTCGGCCAGCTTCATGTAAGGGCCCAGGCGCTTGGCGTCCTCGGCCGTCAGCGAGGGCATGTTGATGGCATTGGTCACCGCACCGCTGAGCAGATAGTCGCTCATCTGCTCCGCGATCTGGACCGCCACGTTCTCCTGCGCCTCCGTGGTCGAGGCGCCCAGATGCGGGGTGCAGACCAGATTGGGCAGACCGAACAGGCCGTTTTCCTTGGCCGGCTCGACCTCGAAGACGTCGAGCGCCGCGCCCGCCACCTGACCGGACTCGAGCGCCGCCTTCAGGTCGGCCTCGACCACCAGGCCGCCGCGCGCGCAGTTGATAATCCGCACACCCTTCTTGCACTTGGCCAGGGCGGCGGCGTCGATGATGCCGCGTGTCTGATCGTTCATCGGCACATGCAAGGTGATCACGTCGGCGCGCCGCAGCAGCTCGTCCAGTTCCACCTTCTCGACGCCCAGATCGATCGCCCGGTCGTTCGACAGAAAGGGATCGTAGGCCGCGACCTTCATGCGCAGGCCCAGCGCCCGCTCCGCCACGATCGAGCCGATGTTGCCGCAGCCGATCAGCCCGAGCGTCTTGCCGGTCAGCTCCATACCCATGAAGCGGGACTTCTCCCACTTTCCGGCTTGGGTCGAGGCGTCGGCGGCGGGAATCTGGCGGGCGAGCGCGAAGATCAGCGCGACCGTGTGCTCGGCGGTCGTCGTCGCATTGCCGTAAGGCGTGTTCATCACCACGACGCCCTCGGCCGTCGCCGCCTCCACGTCGATGTTGTCGACGCCGATGCCCGCGCGCCCCGTTACCTTCAGCTTGCCGGCCGCACCGGCCTTCAGAACCTCGGCCTTCAGCTTGGTGGCCGAGCGCACGGCGATGCCGTCGTAGTCCGCGGCGCGCGCCTGCAACTCTTCCGGGCTGAGGCTCGTTTCGAAATCCACCTCGAGGCCGCGCTGCTTGAAGACTTCGACGGCGAGCGGGCTGAGCTTATCGGCAATCAGGACCTTGGGCATGGGTCTCTAAATCTCGTTTTCCAGGAAACGTTGAGGGTTCGGATCGGGCCTTTTGGATCAGGCGGTCGCGGCCTGTTCGGCCTTGACGCCGGCATAGGCCCAGTCGAGCCAGGGCAGCAGCGCCTGGATGTCGGCGGTCTCCACCGTGGCGCCGCCCCAGATCCGTAGACCCGGCGGCGCGTCGCGGTAGGCCCCGATGTCGTAAGCCGCGGCTTCCGCCTCCAGGAGCGCGACCATCCGCTTGGCGGCGGCGGACTGTTGTTCCGGGGCCAGCCCGACGAACCAATCGTCGACCATCTTCAGGCAAATCGAGGTGCAGGAGCGCGTGGCCGGATCTTCAGCCAGAAAATCGACCCAATCGCGGGCCGCGACCCAGTCGGAAACGGCCGCCAGGTTGGCTTCGGCGCGTGCGATCAGGGCCGGGCGGCCGCCGATCGACTCGGCCCAGGCCAAACCGTCCAGGGCATCCTCGACGCAAAGCAGCGAGGGGGTGTTGATGGTTTCGCCCTTGAAAACGCCTTCGATCAGCTTGCCGCCCTTGGTCAGCCGGAAGATCTTCGGCAGCGGCCAGGGCGGGCTGTAGCTTTCCAGCCGCTCGACAGCGCGGGGCGACAACGCCAGCATGCCGTGCGCCGCCTCGCCGCCCAGCACCTTCTGCCAGGACCAGGTGACGACATCCAGCTTGTCGTAGGGCAGGTCCATGGCGAAAGCCGCCGAGGTCGCATCGCAGATCGCCAGGCCCTCGCGACCGGCCGGAATCCAGTCGCCGTTCGGCACGCGCACGCCGGAGGTCGTTCCGTTCCAGGTGAAGACCACGTCCCGGCTCCAGTTCACCTGGCTGAGATCGGGCAGCGCGCCATAGCCGGCCTCCAGCCTGCGCGAATCGGTCAGGCCCAACTGTTTGACCGCATCGGTCACCCAGCCGGCGCCGAAGGATTCCCAGGCCAGCAGGTCGACTCCGCGCTGGCCCAGCAGGGACCACATGGCCATCTCGACAGCACCGGTATCGGAGGCCGGAACGATACCGAGCCGCCAGTCGGCGGGCAGATCGAGCAGCCGCTTGGAGCGCTCGATCACCTCGGCCAGCTTGACCTTGCCGCCCTTGGCGCGGTGCGAGCGGCCGAGGAAAGCGCCGTCCAGGGCCTGCAGCGACCAACCGGGGCGTTTCGCGCAGGGACCGCTCGAGAAATTCGGGTTGGCGGGTGTGGCGGCCGGACGCGTCGGCCTGGCGAGGGGGCTCATAACGGGTCGCTCCTCAGCGGTTAGAGGTCGCCAAAAGAACAGGGAGAGCGCGGACATTAGGCGGCATGCTGCAGTGCGTCAACGGACCAGGTGACAGGGCCGGCCCAAGTCCTATCTATGGCCGGCGCAACGGCCTGCCGAGGCGCCGCGTCGCTCGCCACTGGCGCAGACCAAGGCGGCGAGCGTAGAATGTGGCGCCACTGCGACTTGCCACCGCTCCGGATCGGATTGCCGGACCGCCCGCGCCGCTTGCACCCCGCCCCTGCCAGGGCCTAACCACCCGACAACCCAACCGACCGCACAGGCCCGCAGGAGGGGCCGAACACCGAATGCCGACACCCGACCAGCTCCTGCTCTTTGCGATCTTGGCCGGTGCGCTCGGGCTCTTTGCCTGGGGGCGGCTGCGCTACGATCTGGTTGCCCTGCTGGTCTTGCTGGCGGCGGTGATCGGCGGCGTCGTCCCGACCGAGAGCGCCTTCAGCGGCTTCGGCCATCCCGCCGTGATCACCGTTGCCGCGATCCTGATCCTGACCCGTGCCCTGCGAACCTCCGCCCTGCTCGGAGTCGTGACCCGGCTGCTGAGCCGGCTGTCGTCGCGACCGACCCTGCAGATGCTGGCCCTGACCGCAACCTGCGGCGTCTGTTCCGCCTTCATGAACAACCTTGGCGCGGTGGCACTCCTGCTCCCGGTCGCGCTCGAGCTGGCACGCGACGCGAAGCGCAGCCCGAGCCAGCTTCTCATGCCGCTGTCCTTCGCCTCCCTGCTGGGCGGGCTGATCACCCTGGTCGGCACGCCGCCCAACGTGGTGATCGCCAATCTGCGGGCCGAGGCGACCGGCCAATCCTTCGCGATGTTCGACTTCACGCCGGTCGGCCTGACGGTCGCGGCGGTCGGAATCGGCTTCGTCGCCCTGCTTGGCTGGCGCCTGCTGCCCGAACGGCTGGCCGCCCAGCCATCCAACGGCGAGCGCCCGCTGGTCGAAATCGAGGGCTACATCACCGAAGCGCGCGTGCCAGCCAAATCGGCCTACGTCGGCCGCCGGCTGCTCGACCTTTTCGCCGTCGGCCAAGGGGACATCTCCGTCGTGGCGCTGGTCCGCCGCAAGGACCGGATCCTCGCTCCCTCCGGGTTCCTCCGGCTGCAGTCGGGCGACATCCTGATTCTGGAAGCCGACCCGCAGGCTCTACGCCGGCTGGTCGAGACCGCCGGAGTCGAGCTGGTCGGCGCGGGCGGCGTTCGCGCAGACACTCTGCGCTCCGAGCGGGTCGGGCTGATCGAAGCCGTGATCACGCCCGGATCGCGGCTGGAGGGGCGGACCGCCCGCTCACTGCGCCTGCACACCCGCTACGGCGTCAACCTGCTCGCCGTGTCGCGCCAGGGCGAAAGAATCTACGAACGACTCGGGCAGGTGCGTTTCCTGCCCGGCGACGTCCTGCTGCTGCAGGGCGAACGCGAGATCATGCCGGAGGCCTGCCGCAACCTCGGCATGCTGCCCCTGGCCGAACGCGGACTGGAAATCGCCCGCCGCGGCGACAGTTGGCGCGCGCTCGCCATCTTCGGCGCGGCCGTGGCCCTGGTCGTCTTCGGACTGCTGCCGCCGCACATCGCCTTCACGGGCGCGGCCGTCGCGGTGGTCATGGCCGGGGCCCTGCAGCTCCGCGACGTCTACGAATCGATCGACTGGCCCATCGTGATCTTGCTCGGCGCCATGATTCCGGTCGGCCAGGCTCTCGAAGCCACCGGGGGATCGATGGTGATCGCCCAGCCGATCCTGAATCTCGGCGAAAGCGCTCCCGTCTGGCTGATCCTGGCACTGCTGATGGTGGTGACCATGCTGCTGAGCGACGTGATGAACAACGCCGCGACCGCCGTGCTGATGGCGCCGATCGGTATCGAGATCGCCAACGGTCTCGGCTACTCGCTGGACCCCTTCCTGATGGCCGTCGCGGTCGGCGCCTCCTCGACCTATCTGACGCCCATCGGCCACCAGTCGAACCTGCTCGTCATGGGGCCCGGCGGCTATCGCTTCGGCGACTATGCCCGGATGGGCCTGGCGCTCGATCTGCTGATCGTCATCGTCGCCGTGCCGGTGATCCTGGCGGTCTGGCCTGTCTAGAACGACGTCGAAGCCCTACTCCGCGGGACGGCGGCGTAGGATCTGAGTGGCGACCATATCGGCAACCGTTTCGTCCTTCTGGTTGAGGACATCGTACCGGAACTTGACGACGCCGCGGTCGGGCTTGGAGCCGCTTTCCCGCGCCTCCAGGACTTCGCCGCGGCAATGCAAGGTATCTCCGGGCCGCACGGGCAGAAGCCAGCGCAACGCCTCGATGCCGGGCGAGCCGAGGGAACAGTGAACCCAGACGTTCTCCTGAACGATCAGGCGGAAGGCGACCAAAAGAGTCTGAAAGCCGCTCGCGATCAGGCCGCCATAGCCCCAGCCCTTGGCGGCCTCGGCATCGATGTGGAAGGGCTGCGGGTCCCACTCCCAAGCGAAGGCCAGAATTTGTGCCTCGCTGAGCGTGGCGCCACCCGTGGTGAAACGACGACCGACCGGAAAGTCCTCGAAGTAACTCTCGCCTCTCGCTGCGCTCACCGACACCCCCTAGCGCTATGGGATCCAAAGATAAATCAAGCTAGTCGGGGCGGCGGCGGAAGGCCAGAAGCGGCGGCGGCGCAAATCTTGCGAGCAGCCCGTTAGTCCTCGTAGCCGCGATAGAGACTCCGTAGCAGCTCGCTGCGGCTGACGCCGATATCGCGCAGCATACGGTCGTCCAGTTCCAGGATGCGCTCGCGCTCCTCGGCATGGCGCTGCAGTGCCATCAGGGCGTGAAGCAGGTGCATGAAGGGATTGCGGCGCGGCCGGCGAAGCGGTGCGCGCAGCAGCGGCACCGTGCCGGAGATCCGCTGGGGCTGATCGATGCTCGACATGTAAGTCATTCCTCTCTCCGCGGCGGTCCGTGACAGCGGCCTCTGCAAGGGCCTGAACCGCATCCTGCTCCGCCTGTCTCACGTGTCTGTGAGCACTCTCACAAGTCGATGCAGGCGATGGGGAGAAGTGTGATCCGCCTCACGTTCGCGCTCTATCCGATCCTTGTCTCCGGATTTGGCAGGCTTGGCGCCGGCTCCAGATCGAGACCGAAGTAGAGGATGTCCTCCTGCGGATTGTCGTAGTAGGGCGGCACCGTGACGAAGCCCAGGTCGCGGTAGAGAC
This sequence comes from Algihabitans albus, assembly GCF_003572205.1. NCBI lineage: Bacteria > Pseudomonadati > Pseudomonadota > Alphaproteobacteria > Rhodospirillales > Rhodovibrionaceae > Algihabitans > Algihabitans albus. Next base: position 267,688 of record NZ_QXNY01000006.1, on the reverse strand, counting down.
GCACCGCCGCTTCCAGGCGCGGCAAACTGTCGAGCAAGATACGTCGGTAGCCCGCCCGACGCGCCCAGACGATCGCCGATTCCGTGAGCCGACGGCCCCAACCGCCGCCGCGCAGGGAAGCCTCGACCCACAGACGCTTCAATTCGCAGGCCCCGCCGCCCATCGGCCTGAGCCCGACGCAGCCAAGCGCCTCGCCCGCGGTACTGCGAAGCAAAAGAACCGCGCCCTGCGGCGTGGCATAGAAGCCGGGCAAGCCGGCCAACTCCGCATCGAAGTTCTGATAGCTGAGGTCTTCCTGCAACCAGTCGGCATAGCTGCGGAACAGCCGGCGCACCGCGTCGCTGTCGTCCGGCCAGGCCGCAGCCACGATCCTGAAATCAGTCGGGCAGGACAAGTCTTCCCTCGAGGTAGTAGGCGACGCGGCCCAGCAGTTCGACCCGCTCGCCCTTCAGTTCGCAGACCAATTCGCCCAAACGCGCCGAGACCTGCCGCGCCGTCAGCCTATCGCGGCCGAGCCGTGCGGCCCAGTAGGGCTGCAGGACGCAATGCGCCGAGCCGGTGACGGGATCCTCCGGGATACCGCCGTGCGGAGCGAAATAGCGCGAGACGTAGTCGCAGGCCGTCGGACCGTCCGGACCGGCAGCGGTGACGATCAGCCCGTCGCCCTCCAATTCTGCGACCTTGACGAGGTCGGGCCTCACCGCCCGCACCGCGGCCGCATCCTTCAGGACCGCCAGGTTCTTGTCGGCACGCAGCACCTCGAGCGGCGACTGGCCCAGCGCGTCGGCGATGGCGCCTCCATCGTCCAACGGCTGCGGCGGCCGGGCCGGCAGATCCATGGCGAAGCCACCGGCGAAGCTTTCGGGGGCGCGGCGCACCTCCAGCCAGCCGCTGCGGGTGTGAAAACGGACGGCGCTCAGATCCGGCGCCAGACGGTCGAGCAGCAAGGCGCCACTGGCCAGGGTGGCATGGCCGCAGAGATCGACCTCGATAGCCGGGGTGAACCAGCGCAGGTCATAGGCTCCAGCTTCATCCGCACGCGGAACCAGAAAAGCCGTCTCCGAGAGGTTGTTCTCCAGGGCGATCGCCTGCAGCCTGCTGTCCGGCAACCAGGCCCGCAGCGGCACGACCGCGGCCGGATTGCCGCCGAACACCCGGTCCGTAAAGGCGTCGAGTTGATAGATCTCAAGATCCATGGGTGTAGTCTCCTTGCAGCTCAGGCTTGCCAGAAGTGTTTGCGGGACTCCTGCCGCGCCGCAATCCGATCGATGCCGACATCGCGCAGCAGGCGATCGTCCAACTCGGCCAGCGCATAGCGTTGCTCGGCCCGTTCCTGCCAGCGAATCAAAAGGCCCATGACGGTCATGACAAGCGAACGCTGTCGCGGCCCTTCGTAGCCGCGCCAGAAGCCTCTAAATCCGGTCGTCAGAGATGCTGTTCGACGGTGAATTGTCACCATTTCAATTCTCCAAAAACTCATATTGTCATATTTGTATCCATAATTTCACTTTGGCCTTGCGAACAATATGACTCAATGTCTTTATTGTCCTCATGACAACTTGGATCCCGGAGTTGCGGCCTGACAGCCCGCGCTATATCGCGATCGCCAACGCGCTGGCGGACGATATGGGCGCCGGCCTCTTGGCGCCGGGCGTCAAGCTTCCGACCCACCGGGACTTGGCGTGGCGGCTCGGCGTCACGGTGGGCACGGTGACGCGCGCCTACGCCGAGGCGGAGCGCCGAGGCCTGGTGATCGGCGAAGTCGGGCGCGGCACCTTCGTGCGCGCGCAGACGCCGGACCGGCCACCGAGCGCGGACCGCCGGGACGGCACTCCGCGCGACGACGGACAGATCCTCGATCTCTCGATGAACCTGCCGGCGCTCCCGAGCGAGCCGGAGACCGTGCCCGGCGCTGTAGCCGAGGTCAGTGGCGATCCGCAGGCGCGCCACTGCTTCGACTACACAACCAGCCTCGGCCTACCGGAGCACCGCCAGAGCGGTGCCGACTGGCTGGCCCGCCACGGACTGGAGAGCCCGGCCGAGCGGATCGTCCCGACCTACGGTGCCCAGCACGCCATGTTCCTGGCCTGCGCCACCCTGGCAGAGGCCGGCGCCCCGGTTCTGGTGGAGGAAGCGACCTTCTACGGCATGAAGTCCATCGCCAAGACGCTCGACTTGCGTCTGATCGGCGTTCAGACCGACAGCCAGGGTCTGGACCCGGCCAGCCTGGATGCGGCCGCCCGCTCGACCGGCGCGAAACTGCTCTACTGCATCCCCAACTTTCAGAATCCCACCTCCAGCGTCATGCCCGCGCAACGACGGGACGAGATCGCCGAGGTCTGTGCGCGCAACGGGATCGCAGTAATCGAGGACGACATCTACGCCTTCCTGCTGGACGATGACGACGGCGCTTCGCTCCGCCCCCTTTCCTGCCGCCTGCCGGACCAGAGCTTCTACATCGGCTCTCTCTCGAAAAGCGTGTCGCCCGCCCTGCGGGTCGGTTGGCTGGCCGTGCCCGAGGCCTGGGTCGACCGGATCGCGGTCGCCCAGCGGGCCACGGTGATCATGCCCAACCCGCTGTTGCAGGAGGCGGCGCGGCGCCTGATCGAAAGCGGAGCGGCCGACCGGCTGGCCGCCGGCCAGCGCCAGGAGGCCATCGCGCGTCAGCGGCTGGCAACCGAGATCCTCAGCCGGCCGAACTCCGGCGCGCAGATCGTCACCCACCCCAATTCGTTCCACATCTGGCTGCAGCTTCCACCGATCTGGCGGACCGAGACTTTCGTCTCGGCGGCCCGGCGCCGCGGTGTCGCCGTGACGGCCGGAGACGTCTTCTTCGTCGGCCGGGTGCCCGGTCCGCCGGCCGTCAGAATCTGCCTTTCTGCCGCACCCAACCGCGCCGCGCTGGAACGCGGCCTCCGAACCGTCGCGAGCCTGCTGTCTGAGGACCCGACGCTGGAGATGCCGCTGGTTTAGGGCGACCGACGAACCGCCCGTTCAGAGCATAAAAGGGCGAAGCGTGTGGGCGTGATTGACCGGCCCATGGCCCCCACCGAGGCCCGGCGCGGTGCGCAACGCGGTATAGAGATAGGCGCGTGCGCGTTCCACGGCCTCCTCCAGATCCAGCCCGTAGGCCAGGGTCGCCGCGATGGCCGAGGCCAGGGTGCAGCCGGTGCCATGGGTGCTGGAAGTCTCGACACGCGGCCCCTCGAAGATCCGCGTACCGGCATCGGAGGAGAGCACGTCGCGCATCACGCTGTCTCCCTCCAGGTGACCGCCCTTCACCAAGACGGCCTGCGGTCCCGTGGTGCGCAGCATCTCGGCGGCATGGACCATGCCGTCCAGATCGTTGATCTTGAGACCGGTCAGCTTTTCCGCCTCCCGCAGGTTGGGCGTCATGACGTCGGCCAGAAGCGACATGCGGCGGGTCAGGGTCCGCACCGCTTCCGGCTCCAGCAGGTCGTGCCCGCTGGTCGAGACCATGACGGGATCGACGATGATCGGCAGCTCCCCACAGCGCGCCTCCAGCACATCGGCGACGGCGTCGATCACCTCGGCCGAGTGGAGCATTCCGATCTTCACCGCGTCGCTGCCGATGTCGTCGAGCACCACGTTCATCTGCTGGGCGATGAAGGCAGGGTCGACGGGAAAGACCCCCTCGACGCCCAAGGTGTTCTGCGCCGTCAGGGCGGTGATCGCCGTGGTGCCGTAGGCGCCCAGGGCCATGACGGTCTTGAGATCCGCCTGAATGCCGGCCCCGCCGCCGGAGTCCGAACCGGCGACAATGAGAACCCGACCCGGCTGCATAGCCATGCTGCCCCCTCGCCTCAGTTCGCCGCGACCGCGGCGATGCTGGCCGCCACGGTCTCGACCGCTTCGTTCACCAAGGCTTCGTCCTCGGCCTCGGCCATGACCCGGATAACCGGTTCCGTCCCCGACTTGCGGATGAGGAGGCGTCCACGCTCGCTCAGCTTCGCTTCCACTTCGGCGATGGTCCGCTTGACCGAGGCCGCCTCCAGGGGCTGACCGCCCGTAAAACGTACGTTGTGCAGACGCTGCGGCAAGGGCTCGAAGCAGTGGGTCGCCGCGCTCGCCGGCTGGCCGGACTGAACCAGGGCCGCCAGCACCTGCAAGGCGGCGATCAGACCGTCACCCGTGGTCGTGAAGTCGGACAGCACGATGTGCCCCGACTGCTCGCCACCGACGTTGTAGCCCTGGCTGCGCATCCGCTCGACAACGTAGCGGTCGCCGACAGGAGTGCGTTCCAGGCCGATCCCCAGCCCGTTGACGAAGCGCTCCAGCCCCAGGTTCGACATGACCGTCGTGACCAGACCGCCGCCGGCCAGGCGGCCGTCCTGCAGCCAGGCGCGCGCGATCAGGGCCATGAGTTGGTCCCCGTCGATCACCCGGCCGGTCTCGTCCGCCAGAATGGCCCGGTCCGCATCGCCGTCGAGCGCGATGCCGAGTGCCGCGCCCTGCTCCACGACGGCCCGGCACATGGCCTCCGGCGCAGTCGCGCCGCAGGCCTCGTTGATGTTGAAGCCATTGGGCTCGTCCCCCAGCGCGACGACCTCGGCGCCCAGTTCGTAGAGGACTGTCGGTGCGACCCGGTAAGCCGCGCCGTTGGCGCAATCGACAACCACCTTGAGGCCCTCGAGGCTCAGCCCGCGCGGGAAGGAGGCTTTGACGAACTCGATGTAGCGCCCGAGCGCGTCGTCCAGCCGGCGGGCGCGGCCGAGCAAGCGCGACTCCGCCCGCTCGTCACCGAGCCCGTTGTCGATGCGCGCCTCGATCGCCAGCTCGACGTCGTCGGAGAGCTTGAAACCGTCCGGACCGAACAGCTTGATGCCGTTGTCCTCGAAGGGATTGTGCGAAGCCGAGATCATCACGCCGAGATCGGCGCGCAGCGAGCGGGTCAGCATGCCGACGGCGGGGGTCGGCAGCGGGCCGAGCAGCACCACGTCCATGCCGACCGAGGTGAATCCGGCCGTCAAGGCGGGCTCCAGCATGTAACCGGACAGGCGCGTGTCCTTGCCGATCACGACGCGGTGGCGGTGGTCGCCCCGGGTGAATTGCGCCCCGGCGGCCATGGCGAGCTTCAGGGCGGTCTCGGCGGTGATCGGCTCGCGATTGGCGGTGCCCCGAACACCGTCGGTCCCGAATAGCTTACGAGTCATGGCTTGGTTGAAAAACTCCGATTCTACGAATTCAGGCTGGCTTATAGCAAAGACCGCGGCCCTAGGGAAAATTCCCGCCGTCGGCGGAGGCGATCGCCTGCCACACCGCCAGCGCCTGACAGGTCTCGGCCACGTCGTGGACCCGCAGGATCTGAGCGCCGCGCTGCACGCCCGCGAGAGCCGCAGCCAGACTGCCGGGCAAGCGCTGCTTGGGCGGCGGCCCCTCGTCCGGCATCAGCTTGGCGATGAAGGATTTGCGCGACACGCCCAGCAGCAGCGGGCAGCCGAGGCCATGAAACAATGCCAGGTTGTCGAGCAAATGGAGGTTGTGCGCCAGCGTCTTGCCGAACCCGATCCCGGGATCGACCGCGAGGCGCTCACGCGGGATGCCGGCCGCCAGACAAGCCTCCACCCGGCCCTCCAACGCATCGAAGACATCGAGCGCCACCTCGGCATAAGTCGGGGCCCGCTGCATGGTCTGCGGCTCGCCCTGCATATGCATCAGCACCACGGGCAAGCCAAGCTCCGCCGCGGTCTCCAGACTCTCCGGATCGCCGGTCAGCGCCGTGACGTCGTTCAGGATCCTCGCCCCGGCCGCCGCCGCCGCGCGCATGACCTCCGGCCGCCGTGTGTCGACCGAGACGGCCAGCCCCCGGCCAGCCAAGGCTTCGATCACTGGCAGCACCCGGTGCAGTTCCTCCGCCACCGGGACCGGCTGCGCGCCCGGCCGGGTCGACTCGCCGCCGACGTCGAGAATAGCCGCGCCGGCGTCGGCCATGGCGAGCCCCTCCGAGATGGCCTGCTCGGCCCGCAGACGGTCGCCGCCATCGGAGAAGCTGTCGGGAGTCACGTTGATCACGCCCATGACGAGCGGCCGTTCCAACGAGAGACCGGCGAAGGCCGGGCGCGGGGCGGATAGCAGTTCAGCGCGCGCTGCCAGCCCCGGCGGCAAATCCAGGGGGGACAGCGTTTCATCGGGCCTGTCCCGATGCAGCAGTGTGATCGCGGCCGCATGGAGGCGTCCGGCGACGGAGAGACCGCCGTGCAAGGGCTGCGACGTCAGAGCGGTCGGGAGGATGTAGGGGTCTAAACTCATGGGGCGGGGAAACTACCGTGGCCACGGCCGCAAACCGGCTCGACCTGCGCTGCAAAAGGCAACGCCCCCGCCGTGAAGCGGGGGCGCGACCAAATCGTCTGGAGGCGAACGCTACTGAGCCGGTTCCGGTTCCGGGCCGATGCCGCTGTCCTTGGGTCGGCCGCTGGAAGGAACGGAGGAGCGCCGTCCGCCGCTCGGCTGCTGCGGCTTGTCGTTCGGATCGCTCCGGTCGACCGTCTCGCCGCGCAGGACGCTCTGCACGTCCTCGGCGCCGAGCGTTTCGTATTCGAGCAAGCCTTTCGCCAGAAGGTGCAGATCGTTCATGTGCTCGTTGAGGATCTCGTGGGCCTTGCGTTCGGCATCGTCGATGATGCGGCGCACCTCTTCATCGATCAGCCGCGAGGTGGCCTCCGAGATGTTCTGCTGCCGCGCCACGGAATGGCCCAGGAAGACCTCGTCCTGGTTTTCGTTGTAGCGCAGCGGGCCGAGCTTTTCGGACATCCCCCACTCGGTGACCATCCGGCGGGCCAGAGTGGTGGCCTGCTGGATATCGTTGCCGGCACCGGTGGTAACGTTCTCCTTGCCGTAGATGATCTCTTCGGCGGCGCGGCCGCCGAACATCATCGCCAGCTTGGCCGTGATCTCCGACAGCTTGTAGCCGTAGCGGTCCCGCTCCGGCAGGTTCATGGTCACGCCCAAAGCACGGCCGCGCGGAATGATGGTGACCTTGTGCAGCGGGTCGTTGCCCGGGACGAAGAGGCCGACCAGAGCGTGTCCGGCTTCATGGTAGGCCGTCAGTTCCTTCTCGTCCTCGGTCATCACCATCGAGCGGCGCTCGGCCCCCATCATGACCTTGTCCTTGGCGTTCTCGAAGTCGTTCTGAGTCACCACCCGCTTGCCGGCCCGCGCCGCGATCAGCGCCGCCTCGTTGACCAGGTTGGCCAGATCGGCGCCCGAGAAGCCCGGCGTGCCGCGCGCGATGACCTTGGCGTCGACGTCCGGCGCCAGCGGCACCTTGCGCATGTGCACGCGCAGGATCCGTTCGCGGCCCAGAATGTCGGGGTTCGGCACCACGACCTGACGGTCGAAACGGCCAGGACGCAGCAGCGCGGGATCCAACACGTCGGGGCGGTTGGTGGCGGCGATCAGGATCACGCCCTCATTCGCCTCGAAGCCGTCCATCTCCACCAGCAATTGGTTGAGAGTCTGCTCGCGCTCGTCGTTGCCGCCGCCCAGGCCGGCGCCGCGATGACGGCCGACCGCATCGATCTCGTCGATGAAGATGATGCAGGGGGCGTTCTTCTTGCCTTGCTCGAACATGTCGCGCACGCGGCTGGCACCGACACCGACGAACATCTCGACGAAGTCCGATCCCGAAATCGTGAAGAAGGGAACGTTGGCTTCGCCGGCGATGGCGCGGGCCAGCAAGGTCTTACCAGTGCCCGGAGGCCCGACCAGCAGCATGCCCTTGGGGATCTTGCCGCCGAGGCGCTGGAACTTCTGCGGATCGCGCAGAAAGTCGACGACCTCCTCGAGTTCCGACTTGGCTTCGTCGATGCCGGCCACGTCGTCGAAAGTCACGCGTCCCTGCTTTTCGGTCAGCAGCTTGGCCTTCGACTTGCCGAAGCCCATGGCCTTGCCGCCGCCGCCCTGCATCTGACGCATGAAGAAAATCCACACGGCGATCAGCAGCAGCATCGGGAACCAGGAAATCAGGATCTGCAGCAGGGGCGAGGCGGACTCCTGCGGGGCCGCATTGATCTGCACGCCATTGTTGCGCAGCCCCTCGACCATGCCCGGATCCTCCGGCGCATAGGTGGAGAAGCGCGTCCCATCGTTGTAGGTGCCCTCGATCTGGCGTCCCTGAATGGTGACGTCCCGAACGTTGCCGCCCTCGACCCGGTCGAGGAAGGTGGAATAGGCCACCTGAGAGCTGCTGTTCGGTCCCGGCGAGCCCTGAAACAGGCTGAACAGCGCGAACAGAAGCAGGATTATGATGATCCAGAGGGCGGCATTTCGGCTAAAATTCACGTCGCATTCCCTTCGTCGACAGGGTCTGCGCGAGGTTCCAGCGAAGACCCGTCAGAGCTACATAATGTGCCCCGAGCGCTAAGCAACTGTAAAGCTCGTCCCCAAATCGTCCACCGCGACCGACTGCGGCACGTGGAAGCGCCCCTTGGTCAAGGCGCGATAGGGGCGAAATCGGCAGGAGAAGAGGTCCGGATCCCAGCCCGTCCGCGCGAAAGCCAGCTGCGGCACGGCCAGAGGCGCGTCGCCGTCGAACAGCGCGGGCAAGGAGATCCGCACGGGCCGGGGAAAAGCAACGGCCTTGAGCGCCGGCGAGATCGTCCGCAGGGCCAGCCAGCCGGCTTCGCCGAGCGGGCCGACGGTCAGGCCCGGCGGTGCCCCGGCCCGCAGTTCCACCGCGAAGCGGCCATCCCAATGAAGGCTTCGACCCGGCGCGAGGGGCGAGATCTGCGCCCGCGGTTCGCGGACCGCCAGCCACCCCCCCTCCCAAGCCAGCAGGCGGCAACCGCCGAGGGTGATGGGGCGGTGCGGCCGCGCCCGAAGGCTTTCCAGAGCGCGCTGGGTCCGGGCGGCGCGCGGCGGCCATCCGCCGCCGCCGACGCAGGCCAGCACTTGCGCGAGCGCCCGCAGCGCCAAGGGGTCCGGCGCCGCGACCAAAGCGGGCTCGAGCGAGGCGAAACCGGCCGGATGCAGCGAAACCGCCTCCGCCAGCAGCGCGGCGACACGACCTTCCGTCGCAGCGCGCAACCGGCCGGCGGTCGCCGTCAGGTCGGCGAGCAGGACCGGCTCCAGACCGGCTTCGGCCAGATCCGCCGTGCGTGCACGCAGGCGGCTGCGGGCGAAACGGACGTCCTGGTTGCTCGGATCCTCCACGAAAGACAGCGCCGCGGTGCGGCAGGTCGCAAGCAGACGCACCTTCGGCTGAGTCAGCAAGGGGCGCAGGAGCCTGAGATCGCTTAGCTCGGAGATCGCGGGCATGCCCGCCAATCCGTCCGGACCGCTGCCCGAATCCGCCCGCTGCAGAAGGGTTTCCACCTGATCGTCGCGATGGTGGCCGAGCATCAAATGCAAGATCCCGGCCGTCCTGCAGGCCTCGTTCAAGAGCCGATAGCGCGCCTCGCGGGCCGCGGCCTGAGATCCTGTCGCGACGCCGACCTCGTCGCCCCAGACCAGGACCTGGTTCGCAATCCCCAGACGCGTGAGATGCGCCGAGACGCCGGCCGCTTCCTCGGCCGATCCGGCGCGCAGACGATGATCGACGATCAAGGCGAGCAATTTGCCACCCTGCGCTTTCAGCCAACGCTGCAACAGCCAGGCCAAGGCGAGGGAATCGGGTCCACCGGAAACCGCCGCGGCGATCTGCGGCCGCGGCTCGAAGGGACCGCAAGCGTCGAACAGGCGCGCCGCCTCCCCGGCGCCGATCACAAGATCGCGCGCCGAAGCGGTCGCGGGATCCCCGTCGGGGTCGGCCGGGAGATCCGTCTTCGGACGGATTCCCGCGCTAATTGCAGCCGAGTCGCTGGGACTCCCGGAGAGCGCGCTGAAGGACGGTCGGTGCGGCATTGGGGTAGCGGCTCTGCAGCTCGGAGAAGGTCGCGCAGGCATCCTCGGTGGCGCCCAGATTGGATAGAGACATGCCAAGCTTGAGCAGATTGTCCGGTGCCTTGCCGCTGTCGGGGTAGCTTTGATAGCCCTCGGCGAAGACCACGGCGGCGGTTTCGTAGTCCCCGCGCACGTAGTGGGTTTCACCCAGCCAGTACTTGGCATTGCCGGCGAGATTGCTCTCCGGATAGAGCGTCAGATACTGGCCGAAGGCGGACTCCGCCGCTGGATAGTCCATCCGGCGCAATAGCTCGAAGGCCGAGTTGTAAGCCGCCTGAGGATCGTCGCTCGGGAGGGCCGGCGTCGGTGCCAGCGCCTGCTGTGTTCCCACGCCGCCGGAAGCCGCCCCCTGTTGTGTCGCCGCCCCCTGCCGCGCAGCCGCAAGGTCCTGATCGGAAATCGTTCCCAGCGTGCGCGGCTGTAACGGCCCCGGCTGGCCGCGTCCGGTCTGATCGCCTGCCTGACCGCCCGCAACGCCGCCGGCGGGTGTGCTGACGGCTGCGGTATCGGGCGCCGTCGCGCCGGCGCTTCCCAGCACCGTCGTGCCGGAGCCGTCCGGCGGCGTGTAGGTTGCGCTTGGCGTCTGGGGGGGCGCCGAGGGCTGCCCCTGTTCGAGGCGCAGCAGTCTTGCCTTGGTTTCGGACTCGAAACGCTCCATCCGCTGCTGGAGCTGGCGAACGCCGAAGTTCGCGTCCTCGAGACGGCCCGTGATCCGGCGTAACTCGGCTTCCAAACCGGAGAGCCGGCGTTCGAACTGCGCGGCCTGAGCAGCGTTGAGGCCCGTCGCCTGGGCAAGCTGGGTCGCCAGGAGACGGCGTTCGCTTACCACCTCCGCCACGGCCGCGTTCAAGCCGGATACCTCGGCTCGCGCCAGGGCGAACTCGTCGGTGAACTCGTCGGTCAACTCTGACGCAAGCGCCGGACCCGAGATCAGCAGGGCCGCCACCACCAGGCAAGACCGGCGGATCGGGACGAAACGAAGGAAGGACATGGCGGAACGGCTTTCCAGGGTTGTCGTCTCCGGCGATCATTCGCCGGTCGCGCCCGGCGACGACGAGGGGGCGGCTGCAAGGCCGCGCTTCCACCCACGCCGATCCTCAGGCGCCTTCTAAAAATCCACGGTCACTTTGACCAAATTGCGGCAGAAAAACGCCCGCCGCCGAGGACCGGCAGCGGGCATCCTTCACGACCGTATCTTGGCCGAACCGCCAGCTTTGCTCATCTGCGGTCGGATCCGGAGCGTCAGCCCGGGACGAAAACGCTTCGGCGATTCTGCGCCCAGGACGCTTCGTTCGATCCCAGAACGGCCGGACGCTCCTTGCCGTAGCTGAGCGTACCGACACGCGTCGGGGCGATGCCCAGCGCAATCAGGTACTGCCGCACCGCACTGGCCCGGCGTTCGCCCAGCGCCAGGTTGTATTCCCGGGTGCCGCGCTCATCCGCATGACCTTCGACCGTGAGGCTCACGGTGGGGTTCTGCTGCATCCAGGCCGCCAGGCGATCGACCGTGTTCCGGGCATCGGAGCTGAGCTCGGCCGAATCGAATCCGAAGAAGACCCGGTCGCCGACCTGCTGGACCAGATCCTCACGCGATCCGGCGACGACCTGATCGGTCGGCGCGCCTACGGTTGAACTGCCGCCAGCGTTGGCTCCCGTGGTCGGGCTGGCCTGGTCCTCGGGAGCGCTTTCGCAGGCAGTAAGCACCAGCGCTGCCGCTGCGATCAAAACGTACTTGAGCTTCATGATTGCGAGAATCCCCTTAGTTGCTGTTCGGGCTCCAGGATGTTGGCCCGAACCACCTCTTCTCTGTTGATCGCCTGCAGCCGCCCACGAGGTTAGCTACGGGATCAGACTCGGCTAGACAATGCCCCCACTGCCGAATCGCGCCGTTCCGCGCGAGCGCGCTGCAATATATCGACGAGGGTTTCATGGAATCAAGGGCGACCAGGCCGGGTCGGACGCATCGAGGGGTGTAATCACCTCCCGCTCGTTGAACCCGGTCAGATCGATTGTGTAGAGCCGCGTGCGCTGCTGACCTTGCGACGTCGCCCGCTCGGTCCGGTAGAAAGACATCACCCGGCCGTTCGGCGCCCAGGTCGGGCTTTCGACCAGGAAACCGCTCGCCAGCATCCGCTCGCCCTGACCATCCGGCTTCATCACACCGATATAGAAGGTGCCCTGATGCATGCGCGTGAAGGCGATCAGGTCGCCGCGCGGCGACCAGACCGGAGTCGCGTAGCGGCCCTGGCCGAAGGAAATGCGCCGCACGTCGGAGCCGTCGGCGTTCATGACATAGAGCTGCTGGGACCCGCCCCGGTCGGAGTTGAAGACCACGCGCGACCCGTCGGGCGCATAGGAGGGCGAGGTGTCGATCGCCGGACTCCTGGTGAGCTGCTGAACCTGTCGGGTCCGCAGATCCATCGTGTAGATATCACTGTTCCCAGCATCGGCCATCGACATAACGACCTTATTGCCGTCAGAGGAAAACCGCGGCGCGAAAGTCATACCCGGAAAATCCCCCAAGACCTCCCGGCGCCCGGTTTGAAGATCTAGCAAATACACTCGGGGCCTGTTGTTCTCGTAGGACAAGTAGGTGATTTCCTGAGTCGTCGGCGAGAAGCGCGGCGTCAGAACCAAGTGCTGGCCCTCGGTCAGGAACTGATGGTTGGCCCCGTCCTGATCCATGATCGCCAGCCGTTTGACCCGGCGGTCCTGTGGCCCGCTTTCGGCGACATAGACCAGGCGGGTGTCGAAATAGCCGTCCTCGCCGGTCATGCGCTTGTAGATCGCGTCGGAGATGATGTGGGCAATGCGCCGCCAGTTCGACTGGGTCGTGGTGTAGCCCAAGCCGGTCATTTCCCGTTCCGCCAGGACGTCCCACAAACGGTAGAAGACGCGCAGGCGGCCGTCCGGCGTGATCTCCACGCCGCCGCCGACCAGGGCCTTGGCGTTGATCAGCCGCCAGTCGGCGAAGCGCGGCCCGTTCTGGATGCTCGCGGCATCCTGGATGAACGCACGCTGGTCGATCGGCACGAAGAGGCCCGAACGCGCCAGGTTGTCGGAGATCACCTTGGCGATATCGGCGCCGAGCTGCGCCTGCTCCGGACTCCCCGAGTGAAAGTCGGTCACGGCGACCGGCAGGGGCTCGGCAAAGCCCTGAACGATATCGACCGTGAGCTGCGCCTGGGCCGGCGCGACGGCCGAGCCGAGACCGAAAACCGCGCCGAGGGCGACGCAGAGGGAGCGCAGCGGGTTGCTGGCGGCGAAAGGTGCAAAAGAAAAACGGCGGACTGAGATCACAGAGTTATCCTCCCAACATCTGCCGGGGGTCGAAGCGAAGGCGGATGGATTTCCAGATGTCGTACTGGGACTGCGGCAGTTCGGTGTAGGGCGCGCAGTCTAGAATCGCGCGCCGGGCGTTCTCGGCCGCGGCGCGGTAGAAGCGGTCGCTGTTCAACCGGCCGGGATCCTCGAAGCGCGGCTCGCCGATCAGAAAACCCTCGCGGGTCAGTTCGATGTTCATGACCACAATAAACTCCTCGGCATTGCGCGCACCGGGATCGAAGCGCCAGCAGTAGGCCATCTTGCTCTGAATGATCTGGCCCAGTTGGTTAACTTCCGCACTGGACGGCAGGGCGTTGCCCGGTCCGGGGCGAGCGGCCTGTTGAGTCTGGCGCGGCTGCGGCTCTTCCCGGTTCTGCAGGACGTTGCGCAGGACCGACTGCAGGCGATCCTGCGGCGGCTCTTCCGGTTCGGGCTCTGGCTCCGGCTCCGGCTCCGGCCGCTCGGCGACCTGCGGACGGCGTTGGGGAACCGGCGGCGTCACATCGGCCAGCAGAGCCGTCTCCGGCTCGGCCGGCTGCGCCTCGGTTGCCGGTGGTTCCGGTTCGGGAGCCGGTTCCGGCTCTTCGGGTTCGACGGCCGCCACCTCGGGCTCCGGTGCCGGCTCGGGCGGGGGTGCTGGCTCCGGCGGCGGTACGGCATCCGCGGCCGGGGGCGTCGGCGCCTCCGCGGCCTGCGGCGGGGTCGGCTCGGGCTCGGGCGGCGCGGTGGGCTCGGGCGGCGGCGTCGGAGCGGCCTCCGGCACCGGCGGCGGTTCGGCGGTCTCGGCCGGACTCTCCGCCGGCTCGGCTTGCGGCGCCCCGGGCACGCCGGCCAGTTCCGCATCCGCCTGCGCCGCCGCTTCCGCCAATTGGTCCACGCTCACCAGGTCGACCGAAAAGACGGGCGCGATCGGCGGCGGATCGCTCAAACGCGGCAGCCCCACCACGGCCAAACCCACGACAGCGAGATGCAGGGCGACCGAGCCGAGCAGCGCGGCGGTCATCCTGTTCCCTTCCTGTGCGGTTTGCTCCGCGAGAGTCACGTTGGAGAAGGCTCCCTGTCGTCTTGCAAGTCGTCGTGCCGGCCGTGGCTACTCGGTCACCGGTTCCGGGGGCGGCAACTCGGCGATCAAGGCGACGCGCGAGAAACCGGCGGCGTTGATCGTGCTCATGACTTGCATCACGGTTCCGTATTGCAGACTGCGGTCGCCGCGAATGTAGATTCGCGTCTCCGGATTGTTCTCGGTGATGGCCACCAAACGGGGAACCAGAACGCCGAGTTCGACGGGCGTTTCCTGGACGTAGACGGCGCCCTGGGCGTCGACCGTGACGACCAGCGGCTCGACCGGTTCCGAGATGTTCTGGGCCTGGGTCTGGGGCAGATCGACCGGCACGCCGACAGTCAGCAGCGGTGCGGTCACCATGAAGACGATCAGCAGCACCAGCATGACGTCGACGAAGGGAGTCACGTTGATCTCGCTCATCGGCGACCAGCGGCCGCGCCGGCGGCGGTGGGCAGCGCTCTGTTGCGTGCGCTTCATCAAGGTCGCAGCCATGAGGTTAAGCCGCTTCTTCGATTTGCCGGGAAAGGATCGACGAGAACTCGCCGGCGAAGGACTCCAGCCGCTGACCGTAGCGAGTCAAATCGCTGTTCAATTTGTTGAAGCCGATCGTCGCCGGGATGGCGGCGACCAGGCCGAGAGCGGTGGCGAAGAGCGCCTCGGCAATGCCAGGCGCCACCACTGTGAGCGAGGTATTGGCCTCGGCCGCGATCGAGGTAAAGGCGTTCATGATGCCCCAGACCGTGCCGAACAACCCGATGAAGGGGGCGGAAGAGCCGACCGACGCCAAAAAGGTCATCTGCTTTTCCAGCCGCTCCATCTCGCGACCGATCGTCAGATCCATGACGCGCTCGATGCGGTCGCGCACCGCCATGCCGTGCTCACCGTCGATCCGGCTGCCCCGGGCGCTCGAGCGGCGCCACTCGCGCATCGCCGCCATGAAGACCGCCGACTGCGGATCGTTGGCACTGTCGCCGAGGCGATCGTAGAGCTGATCCAGCGAACCGCCGGACCAGAAGTTGTCCTCGAACTGCTCCGCCTTGCGGCGCAGCCGGCGCAGGCGCACGCCCTTGTCGAAAATGATCGCCCAGGTCCATACCGACGCGACGACCAGCAACAGCATCACAAACTTGACGACGATGTCGGCCATGAGGAAAAGCCCCCACGGCGACAAGTCGTGCGCGTCTGCGGCCGCGCCGATGACCTGAACCGCTTCGTTCTCCATATCCCGGGACGCTCCTAGGTTTCCGGTTGACAAAATGGCGCTAGGGTTTGGCGGATCTGTGGCGGAATTCGGCCAGGTCTGCCATCGGATAAACGCAGACAGGCGACCCGCACTCGGATATCCGCCAGCAGCCGCCCCTCACGCTCCACTCTCTGGCGCGCCGAGAGGGCCGCACCGCCCAATTGCGTCAGGCGCGAACGTACGTACAGCAAGTCCTCCAGACGTGCGGGACTGACGTAGTCGACGCTGGCGCCCCGTACGGCGAAGGCCAGGCCGTCCCGATCGCGCAGCGCGATCTGATCGATATCGAGCAGGCGCAGCAGCTCGCTGCGCGCCCGCTCGGCGAATTTCAGGTAGTTGGCGTAATACACGATGCCGGCCGCGTCGGTATCCTCGTAATAGACCCGCAACGGCAAAAGGTGGTCGCCCCCCTCGAAGCGGCCGGAGGCGGGGATCAGGTCGGCGTCGGGCCTCAAACCTGCGCCTCCTCGCCCGAGTCCTCGCTCGAGCCCTCGCCCTCCGGCGCATCCCCTCCGCCCAGGAGGTCGAGCTGCTCGACCAACGCGCGCGGCGCCTCCAGCCCCAGGTAGCCGAAACCGCTGCGCGTCAGCATGCGTCCGCGCGGCGTCCGCTGCAGCAGACCCTGCTGTAGCAGGTAGGGCTCGATCACCTCCTCGATCACGTCGCGCTGCTCCGACAGCGCGGCGGCAAGGGTCTCGGCCCCGACCGGCCCACCGCCATAGTTCTGCGCTAGGCACCCCAGGTAGCGGCGGTCCATGGCATCGAGGCCGCGGGCATCCACCTCCAGACGCTGCAAGGCTCCGTCAGCGATGGCGGCATCGACCTCCCCGGCGTCCTCGACGGCGGCGAAGTCGCGCACGCGGCGCAACAGCCGGCCGGCGACGCGCGGCGTGCCGCGGGAGCGGCGGGCGATTTCCCCGGCGCCGTCCGAGGTGAGCGGCATGCTCAGCACGCGGGCGCCGCGCCCGACGATCAGCTGCAGTTCCTCCGGAGTGTAGAACTGGAGACGCAAGGGGATCCCGAAGCGCTCGCGCAGCGGGCGGGTAATCAGCCCGGATCGCGTGGTCGCCCCGATCAGGGTGAAGGGCGGCAGGTCGATGCGCACCGAGCGCGCCGCCGGTCCCTCCCCGATGATGATGTCGAGCTCGAAATCCTCCATGGCCGGATAGAGGATTTCCTCCACTGCCGGAGCCAGGCGATGGATCTCGTCGATAAAGAGCACATCGCGCGGCTGCAGGTTGGTCAGAATTGCCGCCAGGTCGCCGGCGCGCGCGATCACCGGGCCGCTGGTGGCGCGGAACCCGACGCCCAGTTCGCGCGCCACGATCTGCGCCAGGGTGGTCTTGCCGAGCCCGGGCGGCCCGTGGAAGAGCACATGGTCGAGCGCTTCGTCGCGCGTCTTGGCGGCCTCGATGAAGATACGCAAATTGGCTCTCAACTGCGCCTGCCCGACGAAGTCCTCCAGGGCTTGCGGGCGCAGCGAAAGCTCACCGCCCGCGTCCTGCTCGCCGGAGTACTCCGGACTGACCATGCGGGCATCGCTCACAGCGCCAGCTCCTTGAGACCCGCCCGGATCAGGGCATCCAGGCCGGCTTCGCCGCCCAGATCGCGGCTAGCCGCCGCGACGGCGGTGAAGGCTTCGCTCCGCTTGTAGCCGAGATTGACAAGGGCGGAGATCGCATCCTCGGCGCGCTGCGCCAGAGCATCACCGGCGGGGGCCGCTCCGTTGGCCGCGGCGCCGGCGCTCGGGGCAGTCTGGGAGCTGCCGTGGAACACCAGGGCGCCGGCCTTGTCCTTCAGCTCCGTGACGATCCGGCCGGCCAGCTTCGGACCGACGCCATTGGCCCGTGCCACGGCGGCCTTGTCCTGGGCCGCGACCGCCGTCGCGAGCTGATCCGGCGAGAGCACCGAGAGGATCGCGAGCGCGACCCGGGCGCCGACGCCCTGAACCGTCGAAAGCAGGCGGAACCACTCCCGTTCCCCGCGCTCGGCAAAGCCGAAGAGATGGATATGATCTTCGCGCACGTGGGTCTCGATCAGCAGCGCAGCGCCCTGACCGGCCTGTAGCCGCCCCAGCGTCGCGGCGGAGGCGAACACCAGGTAGCCGACACCGCCCACATCGATCAGGCAGCGGTCTTCCTCAACCGTATCGACCAGGCCGGTCAGCTTACCGATCATGAGGCGGCCCCTCCGACCACGCGCCGAGCCCCGCCGGGTCCGCGCCGACGCGCTCCGGACTCGGGTTGACGCGCGAGCGGATCGGCCCGCCCCAGGCTCCAGGCCGCCCCGGTCGCCGCCATGTGCGCGTGGCAGATCGCGACCGCCAGGGCGTCGGCGGCATCGGGCGTTGCGATCTCGCAACCCGGCAGCAGCCGGCCGACCATCATCTCGACCTGATCCTTCTTGGCATGGCCCGTTCCGACCACGGATTTCTTGACGATCATCGGCAGATACTCGGCCACCGGGATCCCGACCAGCGCCGGCACCAGCAACGCGACGCCGCGCGCCATGCCGAGCTTCAGCGTCGATCCCGGGTTCTGGTTGGCCAAGGTCTCCTCGACCGCCGCCTGTTCCGGCGCGAACTCGGCGAAGACCGCCTCGATCCCCTGCTTCAACTGAACCAGGCGCCGGGCGAGATCGAGCGCGCCGTCGGAGCGCACCACGCCGTTGGCGACGTGAGCGAGCCGGCTGCCCTCCGCCTCGATCACTCCCCATCCGGTCTGGCGCAGTCCGGGATCGAGCCCGATCACACGCATGTTGATCCCTTTCCCATCCGCACCGCCACGAAAACCCCGGTCCCGCTCACGCGGTGAGACGCTCCAGGACTTCGTCGGCGATTTCGAAGTTGGCCGCGACCTGCTGGACATCGTCGTTGTCGTCGAGCACGCCCAGCAAGCGGACCAGCTTACCGGCCTGATCCTCGTCCTGGATCGGCGTCGTGCTCGCCGGCTTCCAAGTCAGCCCCGCTTCGCGCGGATGCCCGAAACGCTCGCTCAAGGCCTCGCGGACCTCGGCGAAGGCCTCGACCTGACAGAGAATCTCGTGCGCCTCATCGCTGCTGACCACGTCTTCCGCGCCGGCCTCGACGGCGGCTTCGAAGACGTCATCGGGGCTGCCGACCTCCAGCGGGAAGATCAACTGGCCGACCTGATTGAACATGAAGGAAACCGAGTTGGTTTCGCCGAGGTTGCCGCCGTGCTTGGAGAAGGCGGCCCGGACTTCCGACGCCGTGCGGTTACGGTTGTCGGTCAAGGCCTCGACGATCACCGCCACCCCGCCCGGGCCGTAGCCTTCGTAACGAACCTCGGTCAGATCGCTGCCGTCGTCGCCGCCGGTCGCCTTGGCGATGGCCCGCTCGATATTGTCCTTCGGCATGTTCGCGCCGCGAGCGGCCTGAATCGCCGCGCGCAATCGCGGATTCTTGTCCGGCTCCGGCAAGCCGGACTTGGCCGCGATCGTAATCTCGCGGCTCAGACGGGCGAATTCCTTGGCACGCTTCTTGTCCTGCGCGCCTTTGCGGAACATGATGTTCTTAAATTGGGAATGACCTGCCATAACTCTATAGGTCCTACATCCTGATGGATGGCTTTTGGGGTTATACCATATCTTGCGGTCCTGCAGCAGAAGACAAACGGCGACGTCCTGACCGCGCTGCCTGCTTCCGCGTCGCGCTTCTAGCAGGCTGAGGCCAACGATAGAAGACCCCGGCAGAGCCGCCCGGCGGACGACGGCAGGCCCGAGACTTGCCGCCGACCGCGTTAAGAGCGCATTAAGCTTGTCGGGTGCAGTCTGCGATCGCGCGATGCGGACAACTTCGACAGGCCCGCGCCCTGTAAGACCTGTGAGGCGAGAGATGGCGTTGCCGACTCAAATTCTACCGGCCAGCTTGGCCGACGACCTTGCCAGCGGCAATGTCGAGCGCGCCGCGCAACTGGTCGAGGATTTCGCCCATCAGTCCGACCTGGCCGCCTTGGACGCCGTCCTGGGCGCCACGACCCAGACCGACGCGGCCGCCGCCGCACGCAACGCCGGCGCCGCCGCCGCCGAACAAGCCAGCCGCAGCCAGCTGCTCAGCGAAGAAATTTCCCGCTATCTGAACGTGGCGGGCAAACTCTAGTCTCTCCCAGCAGGGGGTTCTAAAAAAGCGCCGGAAGGCGCCTTTTTGCGCTGGTCCGTCCTACTCCGCCGCCAAGGCGGTTTCCGGCAGGGCCTGCTTCAGTTTTCCGCCGACGCGGATCGGTTCGATCCTGCGGGCCAGGCCCGTGCGGTCATCGGTCTCGACGAAGACACCGCAGAGCGTTGCCGGCCCCTCGGCCGGCTGCATGCGCGCCGTCGGCAACTTCCTGGTAAAGCGGTCGATCGAACTCTCCTTCTGCACGCCGATCACCGAATCGTAGTCGCCGCACATCCCCGCATCGGTCTGATAGGCCGTACCGCCCGCCAGGATCATGGCATCGGCCGTCGGCACGTGCGTGTGGGTGCCCACGACCAGGGAGACCCGGCCATCCAGGACATGGGACATGGCCATCTTCTCGCTGCTGGCCTCGGCATGGACGTCGACCAGAATAAAGTCGACCGTGGCGCCGAGGGTGTAACGCGAGAGCTCCCGCTCGACCGTGGCGAAAGGGTCGTCGAGCGGGTCCATGAACAGCCGGCCCATGACGTTGATCAGCAGCACCTTGCGGCCCCGCCGCGCCTCGAAGGTCGCGGCGCCACGGCCGGGCGTGCCGGCGGGGTAGTTGACCGGGCGCAGCAGCCTGGGCTCGCGCTCGATGAAGGAGAGAGCCTCGCGCTGATCCCAGGAGTGGTTGCCGCCGCTGACGGCATCGACGCCGGCCGCGAAGAGGTCCTGGCAGATGCTCTCGGTGATGCCGAAGCCGCCGGCCGCGTTCTCTCCGTTGACCACGACGAAGTCGAGATCGAGCTGCCGCCGGAGACCGGGGAGTTGCTCGACCACGGCCTTGCGTCCGGCCCGTCCAACGATATCGCCCAAGAATGCGACGCGCATCTCGTTTCCTCTTCTTGAGACCGCGGCTTCACGTGAAGCTCAGCAAGCCCCGTTCGGTAACCAGGGCGTCGAGCCGCTGGTCGGTCGGTTCGGTCGGGACCGCTTCCACTTCCTGCCCGGCATAGGCCAGGCCCATGGCCGTCACCGTCTTGCGGCTCCGCAGGTCGGCCAGTGTCCGGTCGTAAAAACCGCCCCCGTAGCCCAACCGGTAGCCACGCCGATCGAAGGCCAGGAGCGGGACCAGAAGAACATCCGGGGTCACGACCTCCGACCCCTCCGACGGTATCTGGGTGCCGAAACGCGCTTCGACCAGTGGGTCGCCGGGGACCCAGGCACGGAAGGTCAGCGCCGCACCGGTCCGCTCGACCACCGGCAGGCAGAGCTTCCAGGCCCGGGCCGCCAGGGCCAGCATCAGGGGTCGAGGGTCCAGTTCGTCACGCATGGGCCAGTAGGCGGACAGGATCAACGCCCCTGTCTGCGAACCGGAGACTTGCGGTTCGGCGACGAAGGTTGGGTCGGTCAGGGCGCGCTCGCGGACCGCCTCCGCCGCGCCCGGCGCCGCAGCGGCCGCGCGGCGGCGGACCTCCGCCATGGTGGCGCGCAAGGCCGTCTTGCTGCTGGCCGACTTACTGCTGGCGGGTAACTCGCTCATACCGGTAGGGGGTGCCACGATGGCCGTTGGTCGTTAATCATCCTCTGTGGCCTGCTTCAAGCAGGTGGGCGCCGTAATGCCGAGGCCAGGACCCCGACAGGGACAGCTCCCTAGAGACTGACATTGGCCCCAGGGATCTAATGACCTGACGCACCTCGCAGCGAAGCCCCCTCCGCGGAGACCGCGGACCCATAAGAGTAAGCTGGGATCACCCCGCTTCCAAGCGCGCGCTCAAGGACTCGAGATGCTGCGCCGCCCGCTGCAGCCGTTCGGACGCTGCGGCTTCCACTTCGGCCACGGCGCCATCCGAGGCTTTCGGCCCGGTTGCCGCGACCTGCCCGGACGCTTCGAGCGCCTCCAGGCGGTTGCTCGCCTCGGCCAGTTCGTCGGCAATCAGGAGACTCATCATGACCAGCAGGCGCGCCTCGCCGACCTGCCCCACCGATGCCGAGAGGTCGCGCATGCGGCCGTCGACGTAGTTCGCCAGGCCGAGCAGATGCGGCTCCTGACCGTCCTCGCAGCCGATCTGATACGGCCGGCCATTGATGGTGATGGTGACCTGCGCCATCCCGTCTAGCCCTCCAACACGCTATCGAGGCGTTCGATCGCCAGATCCAGGCGCCGCGAAACATCGCCGGACAGTTGCCGCAGCCGGTCCGACTCCTGCTGTGCTTCGGCGAGTGCTTCGGCGGCTTCGATTCCGACCGAATCGGATCCGTCGCCTCCCTGAAGGCGGGCGGAGATCGCCTTGTCGAGGCGGGCGAGTGCCGCCTCCAGGCGGCGGTTTGCTTCGTCGAGATCTGTCATATCAGTTCGTAAGCTACGCAGTGCGACGGTCGGGGGTCAACGTCGCAGCGAAGGGTTCGGCAGACGATCACGCCAGCACAACCGTTTCGGGGCGTTGCGCGGTTGACCGGCAGGAGCGCCCTGGGCATTGTGCGCCGCATTCCGGAGGCGCCAGCCGCAGCCCGACTGCGACCTCGTTATCCGGAAAAGTCCATGGCCCCGCGGGCGCCGCGATCTCCCCAATCTGCCCGGCGTGTCGACGCGCCTGCGACCGGCGGGGATTGCCTGGCGGCAGGGCGGCGGCCCGATTGTTGATGCATCAGACCCGTGCCGCGCCCGACACAGCGCTGCCGCACGGGGAAGCTAGGAGGACGCAGTGGCCGAGACGCGCCACGATTTCGACCCAACCACCCATGGTACGAGCCTGACGGAGATGGCCAACGCCATCCGCGCGCTCTCCATGGACGCCGTTCAGAAGGCCAACAGCGGCCACCCCGGCATGCCGATGGGCATGGCCGACGTGGCGACGGTTCTCTTCAGCCAGTTCCTGAGGTTCGACCCCCAGCGCCCCGACTGGCCCGACCGCGACCGCTTCGTGCTGTCCGCCGGCCACGGCTCGATGCTGCTCTACAGCCTGCTTCATCTCACCGGCTACGAAGACATGCCGATCGAGGAACTGGCCAACTTCCGTCAGCTCGGCAGCCGCACCGCCGGTCATCCCGAGTATGGCCATGCCGCCGGCATCGAGACGACGACCGGCCCGCTCGGCCAGGGTCTCGGCAACGCGGTCGGCATGGCGCTGGCCGAGCGCCTGCTGGCCGCGCGCTTCGGCGAAGCGCTGGTCGAGCACCACACCTACTGCCTGGTCGGCGACGGCTGCCTGATGGAAGGCATCAGCCACGAGGCGATCAGCCTCGCCGGGCATCTGAAACTGAATAAGCTGATCGTGCTGTTCGACGACAACGCGATTTCCATCGACGGCGGCACCGATCTGTCCTGTTCCGACGATCAGCTCGTCCGCTTCCAGGCCAGCGGCTGGGATACGCAGCGCGTCGACGGCCACGATCCGGTCGCGGTGGCCGCGGCAATCGCGGCGGCCCAGGCCAGCGACGCCCCGTCCCTGATCGCCTGCAAGACCGTGATCGGCTTCGGCGCCCCGAACAAGCAGGGTACGGCCGCCACCCACGGGTCCCCCCTGGGCGACGCCGAGATCGCGGCGGCACGCAAGGAATTGGGCTGGAACGCCGCGCCCTTCGTCGTGCCCGACGCGATTCTGGCGGCCTGGCGCGCGGTCGGCGCGCAGGGTGCCGGCTTGTCGGCCGCCTGGGACGCCCGGCTCGCCGACGCCGCCCCCGCCGATCAGGCGGAGCTGAAACGCCGCCTCACCGGCGATCCGCCGGACGGGCTCGAGCAGGCCATCGTCACGTTCAAGCAGGAGATCGTGGCAGAGGCGCCCTCCGTCGCGACCCGCGTCGCCTCCCAGAAGGTGCTCAGTGCCCTGACCGGGGTTCTGCCGGAACTGACGGGCGGCTCGGCCGACCTGACCGGATCGAACGGCACCCGCGCCGCCGGCATGCAGGTGGTCACGCGCGACGACTTCACGGGCAGCTACATTCACTACGGCGTGCGCGAGCACGGCATGGCCGCGGCCATGAACGGCATGGCGCTGCACGGCGGCATCCTGCCCTACGGCGGCACTTTCCTGGTGTTCAGCGACTACTGCCGCCCCTCGATCCGCCTGGCCGCGCTGATGCAGCAGCGGGTCGTCTTCGTGATGACCCACGATTCCATCGGCTTGGGCGAGGACGGCCCGACCCACCAGCCGGTCGAACATCTGGCGGCGCTGCGGGCGATCCCCGGCCTCAAGGTCTTCCGCCCCGCCGATGCCGTCGAGACGGCGGAGTGCTGGGAGCTGGCTCTGCGGAGCAATGGCCCGAGCGTGCTCGCGCTGACCCGCCAGAACCTGCCGACGGTGCGCGGCGAGCACGCGGCGGAGAACTACTGCTCCTGGGGCGCCTACATCCTGGCCTCGGCGGCGAGTCAGCGGCAAGTCACCCTGCTGGCATCGGGATCCGAGGTGCAGGTCGCGCTAGAGGCACGCCAGAAACTGCAGGACGAGGGCATCTCCGCGGCGGTCGTTTCCATGCCGAGCTGGGAAGTCTTCCTGGAGCAGCCGGCCCACTACCGCGACGAAGTCCTGGGCCCGGGTGCCCTGCAGATCGCGGTCGAGGCGGCCTCCCCCTTCGGCTGGAACCGCTGGGTCGGCCTGGACGGCACGGTGGTGGGCATGCCCGGCTTCGGCGCATCGGGCAAGGCCGAGGATCTTTACGAACACTTCGGCATCACGGCCGAAGGCGTGGTCAAGGCGGTGAAAGCCTGGCTTTGAGCGACGAGACGGCGGCGGCACGCGCGAGCGGGGCACCGATCATGAGAGCGAATCGACACAACGGAGGAGAAACCAGATGGCAGTTCGCGTCGGCATCAACGGGTTCGGGCGGATCGGCCGCCTGGTGCTGCGCGCGGCCCTCGAGGCCAAGCGCAGCGATATCGAGTTCGTGGCGATCAACGACCTGGGCTCGGCCGAGGCCAACGCCCACCTGCTGACCTACGACTCGGTGCACGGGCGCTATCCCGGCGAGATCGGCTTCGGCGAGGCCTCCATCACGGTCGACGGCAAGAGCATCAAGGTGCTGGCCGAGCGCGACCCGGCCAAGCTGCCCTGGGGCGAGCTGGGCGTCGACGTGGTGATGGAGTGCACCGGCATCTTCACCTCCAAGGAGAAGGCCAGCGCCCACCTGCAGGGCGGCGCCAAGAAGGTGATCGTCTCGGCCCCCGCCTCCGGCGCGGACCTGACCGTGGTCTACGGCGTCAACCACGACCAGTTGAGCGCGGATCACACGGTGATCTCCAACGCCTCCTGCACCACCAACTGCCTGGCGCCGGTGGCCCACATCCTGCACAAGACCTTCGGGCTCGAGCAGGGCTTCATGACCACCATCCACGCCTATACCGGCGACCAGAACACCGTCGACTCCCTGCACAAGGACCCGCACCGCGCCCGCGCGGCGGCCCTTTCGATGATCCCGACCTCGACCGGTGCGGCCAAGGCGGTCGGGCTGGTGCTGCCGGAGCTGAACGGCAAGCTGGA
Organism: Algihabitans albus; assembly: GCF_003572205.1. NCBI lineage: Bacteria > Pseudomonadati > Pseudomonadota > Alphaproteobacteria > Rhodospirillales > Rhodovibrionaceae > Algihabitans > Algihabitans albus. The sequence goes on along the minus strand of NZ_QXNY01000006.1, from coordinate 242,564 downwards.
CGGCGTGGCGATCCGAGTGCCGACCCCCAACGTCAGCCTGGTCGACCTGAAGTTCACCTCCAGCAAGCCGCTCGACGCCGGTGCGATCAACGCGGCGATGGAAGAAGCAGCCGCGTCCAACCCGCTCAAGGGCATCCTAGAGGTCAACAGCGCGCCGCTGGTCTCGGTCGACTTCAATCACTCCTCGGCCAGTTCGGTCTTCGACGCCGGGGGCACCAAGGTGCTGGGCCAGACCTTCGGCCGGGTTATGTCCTGGTACGACAACGAGTGGGGCTTCTCGAATCGCATGACCGACACCGCCGTGACACTCGGCGAGCTGCTGTAAGCGGCGAGTCCTTCACCGGAAGCGATGACGGCCGGGCTCCCAGCCCGGCCGTTCCTGCGCGTTCCTGCCGCCTGGAACGCTGTGACCCGGGCCCCCGTGATCTGGAGAGCTGTGACATCGTCACGCTCGACTTCCCCTTTTTGCATAGCTCCACCACGGCTTTTGCGCGGCAGACGAACAGACTTTCGCAGCCGGCGTGGTAGGCTTGCCGCCACGATGCGTGAACGGCTGGGCTTTTTCTTCAGGTGGTCGACCTTGCCGGTCCTGGTCGGGCTGGTCCTGGCCGGGCTGGGTCCGTTCGGCACCTTCGACCTGCCGTTCTGGCGGCGCGCAATCTTCTGGGTGCCGGCCGTCTGGCTGAACTGGATCATCGCCGAGACCGCGATGCGCCGCATTTTCCTGCGGTTCGCCGAACAATTGCCGCGGCGCAGCGTGACCCTGCCCCTGCTTGCCAGCCTGCTGATCTCACCGGTCATGACGGCGGTGGTCTTCGGCGTCGCCCGGGTGCTGGGCCACTCGCTTCAATCCTCGGTCTTATCGGTCCACTGGCAGGTTCTGCTCATCACCGCCGCCGTGATGCTGCCCACCTACGCCTGGTCGGTCGCCCGCTCCAATCGCGCCGCCGATGCGGTCGACCGCGCCATCGACGCCGCCCTGACCGAAGCCGAGAACGAAGCGGTCGAGGGAGAAACCGGTTTCCAGCGGCGCTGGCCGGCGGACTTGCACGGCCGCCTGCTGTTCCTGGAGATGGAGGACCACTACCTGCGCATCCATACCAGCGAGGGGAGCGACATTATCCTCTTCCGCATGGAGGATGCGGCGCGCGACCTGCAGGGCCAGGGGTTGCGCGTCCATCGCTCCTACTGGGTGGCCGAAGGCGCGCTCGCGGGCGCCCGACGACACGGCCAAAGCTGGCGTCTGCGGCTCATCGACGGCCGCGAGGTTCCGGTGGGCCGCACCTATCGGTCCCAATTGCGCGCCGCCGGCTGGCTGCGTCGGAAGCTGCCCTCCTACACGGCAGCATGACCAAAGGGGCGGCATGAACATAGAAGAAGGTCCGCCCGCCTTCGTGGTCCACAACCTGCGCCAGGCGCTTGCCGCCGCCGCCGCGGCGAAGGCGGCCGACAGACCCCTGGCCCTGATCACACCGGACGACGGCCTCGCCGCGCAGGGACCGCTGTTCTGGGCGGAGGTGCAAAGCCGCGTGGCGGCGACGGTGCCGCCGGGACGGGTCGTTCTGCTGGTCGACGCCGCCGCCGCACCGGGCCTCGCTCTGGCCGCCCTGCGTTGCGGACTGCAACGGCTGATTTTCCGCGGCGCGGCGCCGGTCGCCGCCAAGCTGGACGCGATCGTCACGGCGGCCGGCGGATCGCTGCGACGGGTCCGGCCGGAAGCAATCGATCTGCTGGACGAACCCGACCCGGGCAGCGCCGTCGCCGCGCGGCTGCGCCTGGTCTCTGCGGCGAAGCGGCCTCGGCGGCGTTGAAATCGACTCGGCGCTCCGCTATTCACCAGAGCCAGGAGGGGCTGGCATCGCTGGCACGACGTCACGACACCTGCGCGACGTCACCAGGGCGCCGCAGGGGCACAGGCATCTCAAAGTCAATCGACGAAGGGAAAGACAGCTCAATGCGCATCACCCAGCGGGTCAAGAAGATCCTCGCGAACTACGAGAGCGACAGTCCGGGCACGAAAACCAGCCTGGCGCGCATCCTGATGGAAGGCAAACTCGGCGGCAGCGGCAAGCTGGTCATCCTGCCGGTCGACCAGGGCTTCGAGCACGGCCCGGTCCGCAGCTTCGCGCCCAACCCGCCGGCCTACGACCCGCACTATCACTACCAGCTCGCGATCGACGCCGGCCTGTCGGCCTACGCCGCGCCGCTGGGCATGCTCGAGGCCGGCGCCGATACCTTCGCCGGGGCGATCCCGACCATCCTCAAGCTCAACTCCTCCAACTCCACCGCGACCTCCAAGGATCAGGCCATCACCGGCAGCGTCGAGGACGCGCTGCGCCTGGGCTGCTCGGCGGTGGGTTTCACCATCTACCCGGGCTCCGACGAGCAGTTCGAGATGATGGAGGAGATCCGCGAACTGGCCGAGGAGGCCAAGTCGGTCGGTCTGGCCGTGGTGATCTGGTCCTATCCGCGCGGCGGCGAGCTGTCCAAGCAGGGCGAGACGGCGATGGACGTCACCGCCTACGCCGCCCACATGGCGACGCTGCTGGGCGCCCACATCATCAAGGTCAAGCCGCCGACCGACGCGCTGGAGCAGGACGAGGCCAAGAAAGTCTACAAGGCGCAGAAGATCGACATATCGACCCTGTCGAAGCGGATCGCGCATGTCGTCGAATCCTGCTTCGCCGGCCGCCGACTGGTGGTCTTCTCCGGCGGCGGCGCCAAGGACACCGCCGCCCTGCTCGATGAGATCCGGGCCATCCGGGACGGCGGCGCCACCGGCTCGATCATCGGGCGCAACACCTTCCAGCGGCCGCGCGAGGAGGCGCTGGACCTGCTGAGTTCGATCATCAAGATCTATCAGGGCAAAGTCTGACGCAGGGTCCGGTGCGGACCGCGGCCCGCACGTTGGCGCAGACCGGGATATCGATTTGAGTATGCGCTGCCGCCTCTACCTCGTGACGCCGCCGGACCTGGAGTCCGGCGGCGTTTCCGTTGACGACCTGCGCCGCAAGCTGGAGGCGGCCCTGTCGGGCGGCGACATCGCCAGCCTGCTGATCCGCGCCGATGTCGGCGACGAGATGCTCAACGCCCTGGTGGAGGCCCTGACGCCGCCGGCCCAAGCCGCCGACGTGGCGGTGCTGGTCGAGGGCCGCTGCGACCTGGCCGATACCTACCGCTGCGACGGCGTGCATCTGGAAGCCCGGCCGGCCAGCCTGCGCTCGGTACGCCTCGCGATGGGTCAGGACGCGATCCTGGGCGCCGACTGCGGCGACTCCCGCCACCTCGCCATGGTGGCGGGCGAACTGGGCAGCGACTACGTCTGCTTCGACGCCCGCGCGCTGGAGACCATCGCCTGGTGGGCCGAGATGATGGAATTGCCCTGCGTCGCCTGGGGCCACATCGACCTGGAGAGCGCCCCGGCCTTGATCGAGGCCGGCGCCGACTTCCTGGCCGTCGGCCGTGCCGTCTGGGACCATCCCGACGGCCCCAAGGCGGCGGTCGAGGCCTTCAACGCCCTCTTCGTCGCCGCGGAACGCGACAGCCGGGGGTGAACTGCCGGGCCCGTCGCGGCCCCACGATCCCGCCTTGCATGCTCGACCCTGTCAGTTCAAGAAAATTCGCGGCTTGTCCGCAGCCAACCTGCCCGATAGTTTTGCTGCGCAAAGCAAGCGGCCGGCGCAAGAATCGACCGGCCGCACCGAAAATTCAGGTCCGTTGGAATTCAACTCCATCGGACAAGTCCATTGGGAGGACGCGACATGAAACGCTTGTTGGGAGCGGCTGCCTGCGCCGCCGCCTTGGCTCTGGCTCTGCCCGTGACGGCCCCTTCCGCCGAGGCCGCCGAAACCACGCTGCGCATCACCCTGCAGCTACCGCTCAAGAGCCATCTCGGCCAGAATCTGACGCTCTTCAAGGAAGAGGTCGAGAGCGCCTCGAACGGCGAGATCGAGGTGCAGATCTTCGATTCCGCACAGCTTTACAAGGACAGCGAAGTTCCCCAGGCGGTCGGCTCTGGCGCGATCGAGATGGGCGTGGCCTCGCTGACCCGCTTCGTCGGCGACATTCCGGCGGTCGACATCTTCTACATGCCCTTCGTCTTCAACTCGGAGCCGCTGGTGCGCGCCGCCACGGCTGCGGACAGCCCGGTGCGCGGGCCGCTGGACGAGGCGATCCTGGACACCGGCAGCCGCGTGCTCTGGTGGCAGGCCTACGGTGGTGCCGTCATGCTGTCCCAGGACGAGCCGCTGCGCACCCCGGCGGACATCGAGGGCCAGAAGGTCCGCGTCTTCGGCAAGACGCTCGGCAGCTTCGTCGAGGCGGTGGGCGGCGTGCCGACCCTGATTTCCGGGTCCGAGCAATATCTCGCCTACCAGCGCGGCACGGTCGACGTCGGCATGACCGGCGTTTCCGGCGTCCGTTCCCGCTCACTCTGGGAGGTGATGGACTGGATCACCGTGACCAACCACGCCGACATCGAGTTCATCGTGCTGGTCAACGAGGAGTTCTGGCAGGAGCTGCCGGAAGCGCATCGCGAGATCATCGCGACGGCGGCCGCCACCGCCGACGCCGCCGTGCGCGACCGCATCACCGAGATCGAGAACGAGGCCTATGACGCCGCCAAGGAAAACGGCATGCAGGTCCACGAGCTCTCGAGCGAGGAGATCGAAGCCTGGCGGGCCGGCTCGCAGCCGGTGATCGACCAGTACCTGGCCGAGACCGGCGAGCTCGGACGGCAGGTCTACGAGGCGGCCCTGGAGCTGCGCAGCAGCGTCAGCAACTAAGGCGCCGGCGGTCCCGGCGGCCGCCGCGTCGTCCGACAGGGACCTCACGGTCCCTCAGAGGTCCGTTCCGTTTCCCCGTCCGTCCGGGAGTGTTTCTTGGGTGGCCCGGGCGGGGCGCGGGACGGACCTCTTCAGGCGCCGGAGAGCGCCTTTTCAAAGAGCCTCTGGAAAAGCATCCTTCTCATGTTTCGGCTTCTCGACCGCCTGACCGACCTGCTCGCCCATCTTGCCGCCTGGCTGTTCTTCGCCACGGCGGCGATGATTTCCTACGAGGTCGCGGCCCGTTATCTCTTCAACGCGCCGACCATCTGGGCGGAGGAACTGTCGCGCGTCTTCCTGGTCTGGGGCACCTTCCTGGCCATGGCCGCGCTGCTGCGCCGGCGTAGCCACATCCGCATCACCCTGATCACCGGCCACCTCAGCGCCGCCGCCCAGCGGGGCTGCGAGATCTTCGCCATGGCGATGGTCGCCCTGCTGTCGGCGGTGGCCGGCTGGTACGGCGGCACCATCGCCTTCGACTCCTTCGAGCGCGGGCGAACCACGGCGACGATGCTCGACCTGCCGCAGTGGACGCTGGAGGTCACGGTCCCGCTCGGCTTCGCGCTGCTGTTCGCCCAAGCCCTGGCCGAGACCCTGCGCCTGCTCGCCGGCGAGACACCCCCAAGCGGTCACGACGGCGAAGACGCCGGAGCTCACTAGAAGTCAGGATTCATGGAAACCCTTATCGTTCTTCTCGCGCTCTTCGCGCTGCTGCTGGCGGGCGTGCCGGTGGCCTTCGCCCTGGCCGGCCTGGGGCTGGGCATGCTGTTTCTCGGGGGCTTCTCGCCGCTGATGGTGCCGCAGGGCCTCCTGTCTACGGTGGACAACTTCATCCTGCTGGCCGTGCCGCTGTTCCTGCTGATGTCCAACGTGCTGCTGAAGGGCGGCGTCGGGCGCGACCTCTTCGCCGCCGTCCAGGCCTGGGTCGGCCACTGGCCCGGCGGGCTGGCGGTCGCCACCATCCTGTCCTGCGGCATCTTCGCGGCGATTTCCGGCTCCTCCGTGGCTACGGCGGCGACCATCGGCACCGTGGCGATCCCCGAGATGCTGAAGCGCGGCTACGCCCGCCCCTTCGTCCTGGGCCTGCTGGCGGCCGGCGGGACGCTGGGGATCCTGATCCCGCCCTCGATCCCGATGATCGTCTTCGGCTTCATCACCGAGGAGTCGGTGATCCAGCTCTTCCTGGCCGGGATCGGCCCCGGCCTGCTGCTGATCGGGCTCTTCATCGGCTTCTCGATGCTCTACGCCAAGTTCGGCGGCGGCTTCACGCCGATGGAAAAGGCGAGCTGGGGCGAGCGCAAGGCCACGCTGCTGCGTGCCTCCCCCACCTTCGCGCTGGCCGGGCTGATCATCTGGGGCATCTATGCCGGCGCCTTCACGCCGACGGAGGCGGCGGCCATCGGCTTCGCCGCCAGCCTGGTCATCACCGGGGTGATCCTGCGCACCCTGACCTGGCCAGCCCTGAAGGCGGCGACGCTGGATGCCATGCGCACCACCGTGACGATCCTGCTGATCGTCGCGGGCGCGAAGGTCTTCGGCAAGGCCATCACCCTCTACCGCATCCCCCAGGACATCTCCGCCTTCATCACGGCCAACGTCGACGAGGCGGCGCTTTTCATTCTCTTCTGCGCCCTGGTGCTAGTGCTGATGGGGCTGTTCCTGGAGGCGCTCTCCATGATGCTGATCATGGTGCCGGTGCTCTCGCCCTCCCTGGCCGCGCTGGGCATCGACCCGATCTGGTTCGGCATCTTCTTCGTCATCATGGTGGAATGCGCCCTGATCACCCCGCCGGTCGGCCTCAACCTCTACGTCATACAAGCGGTCGGAAAGGCCGGCATGGGCGAAGTCGCGCGCGGAGTCTGGCCCTTCCTGGCATTGATGCTGGTCGCCGTGGTGATCATCTACCTGGTACCGGACATCGCGCTCTATATTCCCTTCAAGTTGTAGCGCGTCGCCGGAGCGGTTGCGGCCGGCCCCCTTCGACAGGCTCAGGGTGAAGCGAGAAGAGAGAGATTGGATCACCCCGCTTCATCCTGAGCCTGTCGAAGGGCGAAGGGCGAAGGGGAGCGGCCAACGGGCCGCTACCGCAACGACAGACCAATGCACAGCAGGAGCCGTCCCATGCCCGATTCAGCCAGCCTCGCCACCGAACCCACGCTCACGCCCGGCGCCAAGCTGCGCGCCCTGCTGAGCAAGGGCGGCCTGCAGGTCATGCCCTGCTGCTACGACGCGCTCTCGGCGAAGATGATCGAGCAGGCCGGCTTCCCGCTGACCTTCATGAGCGGCTTCGCCGTCTCGGCCGTGCGGCTGGGGGCGCCCGACACCGGCCTGATCTCCTACGCCGAGATGCTGGAGCAGGGCCGCAACATCGCCGCCGCCGTCTCGATCCCGGTGATCGGCGATGCCGACACCGGCTACGGCAACGCCCTCAACGTCAAGCGCACGGTCAAGGGCTACGCCGGGGCCGGCTTCGCCGCCGCCATGATCGAGGACCAGGTCGCGCCGAAGCGCTGCGGCCACACGCGCGGCAAGGAGGTGGTGGACCGCGAGACGGCGCTGGACCGCATCAAGGCCGCCGTCGATGCGCGCGAGGAGGCGCGCGCCCAGGGCCAGGACCTGCTGATCCTCGCCCGCACCGACGCGAACCACGGTCATGGCCTGGCCGAGGCCATCGCCCGCGCCCAGGGCTTCGCCGAGCTGGGCGCCGACATCCTCTTCGTCGAGGCGCCGCGCGACACCGCCGAGATGGAGACCGTCTGCCGGGAGGTGCCCGGCTGGAAGATGGCCAACCTGGTCGAGGGCGGCGACACCCCGCTGCTGAGCCCGCCCGAGTTGGAGGCCCTGGGGTATTCCATCGCCGCCTACCCCCTGACCCTGCTGAGCGCCGCCATGCGCGCCACCCGCGACGCCCTGGCCGCCATGGCCAGCGGCCAGCACCCCACCGGTCTGCTGATGGACTTCGCCGAGCTGCGCGAACGGGTCGGGTTCGACGCCTACTATGCCGAAGAGGCGCGCTACGCGGGGGCGCGGCAGCGGGACTGAATCCGACCGCCTGGATCGAATCCCTTCACACCCCCTCCGCCGCCGGCACGATCTGCTCGGCCAGCAGGGCGTTGAGGTCGCCGACGTAGCCGCCGGAGCGGGCCGGGCGGGTGGGGTCGGAGGTGACGACGACGGTCAGGGCGAGGGACGGCAGGACGTAGAGCATCTGGCCGCCGTAGCCGCGGGCGTAGGCGACCGGATGGCCGCGCGCCCGGGTCAGGAACCAGCCGTAGCCGTAGTCGTGTCGGGAGAAGGGCGAGTAGGTGCGCGGCTGCCAGGACGCTTCCACCCAATCGGCGCTGAGCACCCGCGTCTCCCGCCAGAGGCCGCCGAGGCGGTAGGCTTCGCCGAAGCGCAGCAGCGCCAGGGGTGAGAGCCGCATGTTGTTGCCGCCCAGGTAGAAGCCCTGGGGATCGCGGGTCCAGGGTGGGATCTCGATCTCCAGCGGGTCGCCCAGCCAGTCGCGGGCCAGCGCCAGGAGGCTGCGGCCCGTGGCGCGGGACAGAGCGGCGCCCAAGAGGTGGTAGCTGCCGGTGGAATAGAGCATGCGCGCGCCCGGCTCCGCCACGAAGGGGCGGCTCAGGGCATAGCGGACCCAATCGCGGCTCTGCACCCAATCGCCATAGAAGGCGCCGGAGGTGCGCTGCAGTCCCGCCTGCATGGTCAGGAGGTCGGCGACGGTGATCCGCCCGACGCGCGGGTCGGCCCCCTCCGGGATCAAATCGGCCAGCAGATCCGACAGCGGCTGATCGGGGCCGCTGATCAGATCGCGGTCCAGCGCCGCCCCGGTCAGGGCCGCGACCAGGGTCTTGGAGACCGACTTGACGTTGGCCGGCCGGTCGAGCGGCGGGCCGCGAAAGGCCTCGCCGAAGGCGATCTCGCCGCCTTGCGCCACGATCAGGCTGTTGAGCTGGTCGAGCCTCCGCGCCATCTCGGCGACCCGCTCGAGCGCGGCCGCGTCGAGGGTCGAACCCTCGACCGCCGAGCCGGGCGCAGTCGCCACGGCAGCGAACGCCGAAGTTGCGGATATTGAGGTTATGGGGGCGACCGTCGCCAGGGTGGAGGTCGCCGCCAGGCCGCCGAGCAAGCGCCGGCGATTCAGTGCGACTGGGGCCGCGCTATCCTTGCCGTCATGATTTTTGCCAACCATAGGCTGCAAGATGGGGCGCCCCGGCGGCGATCCAATTGTCCGACACTGCAGCCTGCCCCCTTTCCGGCGCGCCGTGTCGCCGAAGCCACGCCCTGCAGACGCCGCCCCATAAAGGCGGCCGACTCAGGCGGAGACGAGCGGCGCCCCGTTGCCAGCTCCAGCCGTTCCATGTGCAAATGCAAGCCACCTCGCACGTGACAGGAGCCGCCTTTGGACGTGACCCTGGTTCTGATTTCCGTCTTCGCCGTCTTCATCCCGGCCCTGCTGCTGCCGGGGCCGGACTTCGTGGCGGTGGTCCGCTCCTCCATGACGCGCGGAACCTCGGCCGGGCTTCTGACGACTCTGGGCGTGTCCCTCGGCCTCGGCTTCTACGCGACGCTGAGCCTGCTCGGCCTCTCGGCCCTGCTGATCGAGTACCAGTGGCTGACCTGGCTGGTGCGGGTGCTGGGCGGCAGCTATCTGATCTATCTCGGCATCCGGCTGCTGCTGGCCAAGCCGCAGGAGATCGAGCTTCCCGAAGGCGAAGCCGACAAGCGCGGCAATCCACTGCTCTTCGGCTTCCTGGTCACCCTGACCAATCCCAAGGCCATCGTGCTCTTCGCCAGCGTCTTCGCCACGGCGGTGACCGACGCCACACCGCTCTGGCTGATGGGCCTGATGATCGCGCTGGTCGTCGGCTGCGCGCTGGTCTGGTACGCCGTCGTCAGCCTCTTCATGTCCTCCTCGCCGGTGATCCGGCGCTTTCAGCACGCCCGCCACTGGATCGAGCGGGCCGCCGGCGTCTGCTTCGTCACCATCGGCGGGCGGGTGCTGGCCGACGCGCGGAACCCGGTGAGTCCCTAGAAAGCGAGCATATCGGCGCTCACCGGTCCCCTTAATCCTTTACCTTCATCGCAAGCCTGTCGAAGCAGGCGGCTGTGCACCCGCAGGCCAGAGCAGCGCGAAGCGCAGCCTCCAATCGCCCACGACCGTTGCCTCGGCGGCGGCGAGCGGCTATATCGGCGGCGCCTTTCCGAACGAGATTTCGAGGTTCACCCGCGACCGGGCCGGCTGCGCCCATCCCAGCGCGCGAGCCACCGACAGCCAGCGCCCGACCGTCAGCTACCGAGAGCGAGTCATGAAGATCAACGGCAATGCCATCCGCCCCGGCAACATCATCGAGCACAAGGGCCGTCTGCTGCGCGCCGTCAAGATCCAGGCGACCAAGACCGGCAAGAGCGGCGCCTATGCCCAGGTCGAGCTGAAGGACGTGCGCGACGGCACCAAGATGAACGAACGCTTCCGCGCCGGCGAGACGGTCGAGCGGGTCCGCCTGGAGCAGAAGGACTTCCAGTTCCTTTACGCCGAAGACGAGATGCTGACCTTCATGGACAACGAGACCTACGAACAGATCACGGTCCATAGCGAGCTGGTCGGCGCGCCCCTGCCCTTCCTGGCCGAGGGCATGACCGTCTCCGTCGAGTCCTACGAAGGCAGCCCGATCTCGGTCGAGCTGCCGGAGCAGGTGACGCTGACGATCAGCGAGGCCGACCCGGTGGTAAAGGGCCAGACCGCCTCCTCCAGCTACAAGCCGGCGGTGCTGGAGAACGGCGTCAAGATCATGGTGCCGCCGCACATCGAGGCCGGCACCCGCGTGGTGGTCAACACCGCCGAGGGCGAATACGTCGAGCGCGCCAAGGACTGAGCGCGTCCGCCCACCGCCGGTTTTACGAGACCGCCGTCCACGATCGGGCCTGTCTCTTCGGCCCAGATACCCGGCCCGCATCCCTGGAGCCCATCCCCCACATGTCCCTGCGCTCGCCCGTCATCACCGTCATGGTCAAGGCCGCCAAGAAGGCCGCCGGTCGCCTGCGCCGGGACTTCGGCGAGGTGGAGAACCTGCAAGTCTCCAAGAAGGGTCCCGCCGACTTCGTCTCCACCGCCGACATCACGGCAGAGAAGACGATCCGCGACGAACTGGCCTACGCCCGGCCGGACTTCGGCTTCCTGATGGAGGAGTCGGGCAGCACCCCGGCGAGGAACGGCGAGGAACGGCGCTGGATCGTCGATCCGCTGGACGGCACCACCAACTTCCTGCACGGCCTGCCGCACTTCGCCATTTCCATCGGCCTGGAGGAGCGCGGCCAGATCGCCGCCGGCGTGGTCTACGACCCGATCAAGGACGAGCTCTTCACCGCCGAGCGAGGTGCCGGCGCCTATCTGAACGACCGGCGGCTGCGGGTCTCCTCGCGCGAGCGGCTGGAGGAGGCGGTCTTCGCCACCGGCATTCCCTTCAAGGGCATTCCCGGCCATCGTCAGTTCCTGGCGGAGCTGGAGACGGTCATGGAAATCAGCTCCGGCGTGCGCCGCTGGGGCACCGCCAGCCTGGACCTCGCCTACGTCGCGGCGGGCCGCTTCGACGGCTATTGGGAGCGCAACCTGAATGCCTGGGACGTGGCGGCGGGCGTTCTGCTGGTGCGCGAGGCCGGCGGGCTGGTGACCGAGATCGGCGGCGGCAGCCACCGGGTGGAAAGCAACTCCATCCTGGCCGTCACGCCAAGGCTGCAGGACCCGCTCGACCGCATGCTGAGCAAGGCCCGCGCGCGCGCCTGAAACGCCCCCCTTGGAAGGCCGGCGTTAAACGCAGGTTGTAAAGACTCTCTTCACTTCGTTTGAAGAAAGATGCCGGTCTTATCCGAGGAGGGTCGGCCGCCGGGGCCGCGAGCCGGGAGACCGGCCGGCAACGGCGTCCCATCGCAGGTCAGCAGGTTCCGCACGGAGGGCGGCGGAGAAACATCCGGCAGGAGGCCGACCGTATCATAGCAATGGGCCAGACCAGACCGGCCGACCGCGAACCAACCGCTGGGGAGCCGCTTGCTTGTTTGCCCAGCGCCGCCTGACTAGTGTAAACCGCCATCAGGGGTATCGATTCCTTGGGGGGAGTGGCGATCCGTTCGGAAGCCAATCAGCGCCGTCAAGGCGCGAGGGGACGAAACGCGTATGAGTAGCGACGACACCAAGATTTGGTACCGTGGGCTGTCCGCCGGCATTGCGCTGGCCGGCGCTCTGGCGCTGGCCGCTCCCGCCGCCGCGCAGAATAACGTTTTCGTGAACCAGCAGCTGTTGAACAGCCTGGGTGCCGGAGCCACGCCCTACGGTCAGGCCTTTCCGCCGCCGGGCCTGCCGGGCCAGGGCTTCGTGGCGGTGCCGGGTGGGCTGCAGTTCCCGCCGCAACAGCAACCACGTTCGACTCTGACGCGCCCGCAAGCCTACGGGCAACCCTTCGCGCAGGGCTACGGCCAGCCCTTCCCGCAGCAAGGATCGCCCTTCGCACAGCAGGGAATGCCCTTCTACAGCGGCGTTCAGGTCTACAGCGCGACCCCGCGGCCGCCGCTCACCACCTTCGCCCCCCGCTATCAGGCCCAGGCCGGCGTCCCGCAACCCGGCGCCCTGCAGGGCCGCACGCTTCAGGGTGTTCCGCCGCAGGTCGGGCAGGCCCCCGCGCCGATCCCGCGTCCAGTTCCGCCGAGGGCCATCACTGGCGTCCAGCCGCAGGCACAGCCGCGATCCCAGCCCCAGGCGCAAGTACAACCTCAGCAGCCGCAGGCGGATCCCCAATCGCAGGCCTTCCGTCCTAGCGGAGCCACACCTCAGCCGGCGCAGCCGCAACGCACCCAGCGCAGCAGCCCACCGCCGCTGCCGTCCCAGGCCCTGGCCGAGCGCGAAGCCCAGACGGATGCCGGCACCGGCACCCCCACCGCAGGTAATCAAGCCTCCGAGACTTCGACCCCCGAGGACATGGGGTCGGACGAACGCACCGAAAGCGGGGCGAGTCCGCAGGCGGCCCCCATGCCGCCCGCGCCGCAGCGGCAGGCCACGCCGGAGCCTACACCGGCGCCCGCGCCCGCCGCGCGCCCGGAGCCGGCCAGCCCGCCGCAACAGGCCGAGACGGAGACTCCGGAGCTTCAGCCGATCCCTCCGGCGCCGCCGCCGCCGGCGCCCCCCGCACGAGCCGACGCCGGCGCAGAAACCGCCGCGGAAGCCGATGCCGAAGCCGATGCGGAAGCCGCCGCAGAATCCGATACCCCGGCCCCGGCCCCGGACGCGACGCAGCAGGCCGCCGAACCCGCCAGCCCGCCGCCGTCCGCTCCCGAGCCAAGTCCGGCCGCCACGCCGGAGCCGACACCCGAACCTGCCCCCGGCCCGAGCCCTGGCCCGGCAGCGCAGGCCGAGCCGGAGCCGCAGCAGGCGGCGCTGCCGCCGCAGCCGGAGGCCACGGTCGAGCAGGAACTGCTGGCGCGCGTCACCTTCACCGAGGGCCAGGACGCAGTCGCACCGGACGGCGATACGGCCCTCAACGAGCTGGCGGCCAGCCTGCAGGCCGACGAGAGCCGGCGCATTCAACTGCTGGCCTACGCCGCCGGCGACAGCAACCAGGTCAATCAGGCGCGCCGGCTGTCGCTGTCGCGTGCGCTGGCGGTCCGACAGTTCCTCATCGGACAGGGCATCCGCTCGACCCGCATGGACGTCCGCGCGCTCGGGAACAACATCCCCGACGGCCCGCCCAATCGTGTCGATATCGTCCCGGCACCGCGCTGAACCGAAACCGCAGCCGCGGGCCGAGAAGGATCGCAAAGGCAATGGCAGCCAGAGGCAAGACAGTCCGCCCCCCTGAGCGCGACGTCATGTCCTGCGAGACGCCATGACCCGGCCGAGGATCTACCTGCTGCGCATGGCGGTCTTCCTCGGTTTCGTTGCCGTGGCAGCCGCGCTGCTGTTTCCCCGCCTGCAGGAGGCCTTCCTGGCCAACGCCGTTCTGAACGGCATGATCCTGGGCGTGCTGCTGCTGGGAATCGGCTATTCGATCCGTCAGGTCCTGCTGCTGCAGCCGGAGGTCAGCTACCTGGAGCAGCTCAAGCGCGAGTCGAGCGGTGGCCTGATCTTTCCCGGCTCGGTCCAGGGCGTGACGCCGCCCCGACTGCTGGGGCCCATGGCCAACATGCTGCGCGAGCGCAAGGGCCGGCTGACACTCTCCGCGCTCTCCACCCGCACGCTGCTGGACTCCATTCAGATCCGCATCGGCGAGAGCCACGATATCTCGCGCTACCTGATCGGCCTGCTGATCTTTCTCGGTCTGCTCGGCACCTTCTGGGGGTTGTTGGAGACCATCGATTCCGTTGCCGAGACCATCGGCAGTCTCTCGGCGGGCGGCGATGCGGCCGTGCTGTTCGACCAGCTTAAGGATGGGCTGGAGAGACCGCTTTCCGGCATGGGTACGGCCTTCTCCTCCTCCCTATTCGGGCTCGCGGGCTCGCTGGTGCTGGGTTTCCTGGAGCTGCAGGCCGGCCAGGCGCACAACCGCTTCGTCAACGAACTGGAGGAATGGCTGTCCGGCCTGACCCGCCTGTCCAGCGGCGGCGAGGGCGTGGCCGGCGGCGAGGCCTCCGTCCCGGCCTACCTGACGGCCCTGCTGGAATCGACCGCCGACAGTCTGGACTCCCTGCAGCGCACCATCGCGCGGGGCGAGGACGACCGGCAGGAGGCTAACCGCAACCTCGCCCTGCTGACCGAGCGGCTGAGCGTCATGACCGAACAGATGCGCACCGAACAGGAGGTGATGCGCCGGCTGGCGGAAACCCACAGTGCGATCAAGCCGCTGCTGCAACAGCTCAGCGAGGCGCAGTTCGGCGAACGGAGCGACGCACGGACCGTCCTGGACGAAGCCACCCGCGATCACATCCGCACCCTGGCGCTCAACGTCACCCGCATCGCAGGCGAGGTCGAGCGCGGCCGGGAGCAAACGGTCGGAGACATCCGCGCCGAAATCCGCCTGCTGGCCCGCACCATCGCGGCCCTGGCCGAGGAGACGGAGGGCTGAGGTCTGCCGAGGCTAAGCGCCCATGTATAACCTCTCCCGGACCGGTAGGGAGCGCGCCACCAATATCTGGCCCGGCTTCGTCGACGGGCTGGCGACGCTGTTGCTGGTGCTGGTCTTCGTCCTGCTGGTCTTCATGGTCGGGCAGTTCTTCCTCTCGACCGCGCTGACCAACCGGGATACGCGGCTGGCCGAGTTGACCACGCGGCTGGACGAACTCTCCGACCTGCTGTCGTTGGAACGTCAGGCCAACGAGAACCTGCGCGTCGACGTCTCGCAGCTTTCGTCCGAACTGCAGGCTTCGCTGGGCCAGCGCGAGTCCCTGGCGGCGCAGTTGTCGGCCTTGACGGAACAGCGCGACCGCCTGGCCGGCGATCTGGCGCGACTGGTGAACGAGCGGGACGTTCTGGCCAACCGGCTGGAGCTGACCGAGACGCAGTTGCGCCAGTCCACAGCCGAGTTGGCCGAGGCGCAGCAGCAGGTCGCGGCCGACCGGGCGACCATCGAGGCGCAGCTTGCCGAGGTGCAGGCGCTGCAGACTCTGCGCGACCGCCTGCGCCTTGAGCTGACCGGTCTGGAGGGCCGGCTGGCGATCCGGGACGAAACGGTCGGCCGCCTGGAACGCCAGCTCGGCGAAGCCGAGGCGACGTCGCAGACACGCGCGGAGCGGATCGAAACCCTGGAGCGCGAGGCGCTGAGCCGCGAGGACGAATTGGCGGCGCAGATCGCGGCCCTGGAGGCGCTGCGCGCGCGCGTCGAGGCGCGCGACGCGGAGCTGGCGGAGCTGGAGGCCGAGTTGGCGGCCCAGGCCCGCGCGCTCACGGAGGCTCAGAGCAGCCTCAGCGACCGGGAGGAACGTATCGTCGAATTGCGGCAGTTCCTCGAGGAGCGCGCCGACGAACTGGCGCAACTGCAGACCAGCCGCGAGCAAGCCCGCGCCGCCCTGGCCGAGACCGAGGCGGAGCTGTCGCGCACTCAGGACTTCGCGACGGATCAGCAGCGCCTCAGCGAGACGGCGCAGCGCGAAGTCGAGCGCCTGAACAGACAGCTTCTGCAGCTTCGCGAACAGCTCGCCGCCCTCAACGAGGCTCTGGAGGCCAGCGAGGCGCTGAATCGCGAGCAGCAGGTCGAGATCGTCAATCTGGGCCAGCGGCTCAACGCGGCGCTGGCCACCAAGGTCCAGGAGTTGGCGCGTTATCGCTCGGAGTTCTTCGGACGACTGCGCGAGGTGCTGGGCGACAACCCGGACGTTCGGATCGTCGGCGACCGTTTCGTGTTCCAGTCGGAGGTGCTCTTCGCCTCGGCCTCGGCAAGGCTGCAGTCCGAGGGCGCCGAACAGATCGCCAGTCTGGCGGACACCCTGATCGAGCTTGCGGAGGAGATTCCCGCCGATCTCGACTGGGTGCTGCGGGTCGACGGCCATACCGACAGCCTGCCGATCGCCACGGCACAGTTCCCCTCCAACTGGGAACTCTCGACGGCGCGGGCGATCGAGGTCGTGCAATTCCTCATTGCCCGCGGCCTGCCGGAGAACCGGCTGGTTGCCGCCGGCTTCGCCGACAACTGGCCGATCGCCCAGGGCGGCAGTCCCGACGCGCTCAGCCGCAACCGCCGCATCGAGTTCAAACTGACCCAGCGTTAACGCTTCGGGCGCAGATCGCGGCCTTGCCCCTTGGCCGCGACTTCGCCTTAGCGAAAACGTGCCGGCGCGGCGCTCTCGGCCTCGAACCCAAGGGCGGCCAGTTCCGGCGGAACGTCCCGGCCCAGCAGCAGCGCGGCGACCAGGCGCGCCGCAGCCGGTGCGGTCTGGATGCCGTACCCGCCCTGGCCGGCGAGCCAGAAAAATCCCTCCGCCGCCGGATCGAAGCCGATCACCAGGCTCTTGTCGGGCGCGAAGGTGCGCAGGCCCGCCCAGCTCGCCTCCAACCTCGTCACCTCGTAGTCGAAGACTCGAGCGAAGCGATCGAGCCCCTCGGCCAGCACCATGTCGTCGGGCCAGGCATCCTGCGGCTCGACCAGATCGGCATCGGCCGGGGAGACCATCATGCGGCCGGCATCGGGCCGCATGTACCAACGCTCCCCCAGGTCGCCGGTCAGTGGCCAGCGCCCCACGTCCCACCCGTCGCGCGGCGCCAGCAGCGCGGCCGAGCGGCGGAGCGGTTGCAGGCCGATCGGCGACAACCCTGCCTGCACGGCAACCCGATCCGCCCAGGCCCCCGCCGCGTTGACGATCACGGGCGCCTCGAAGGCACCGGCCGTCGTTTCCAGATGCCAGACGTCGGCCTCGCGACGCAGCGCCGTCACGCGCGCATCGCAGACGAGTTCGCCGCCGGCCCGCTTCAGGAAGCGAAGGTAGATCTGGTGCAGACGGTCGACGTCGATGTCCATCGCGTCGGCCTCATAGGCCGCGCGCGCGAAGCTGCCGGGCCGCAACGCCGGAACCAGCGCGCGCACCGCCGTCTCGTCCAGAGCCTCGACACCGTCGCCCTCCGAGAGCAACTCATCGAACGCGGCGCCCTGCGTGCCGTCGTCGAGCTGCAGGATGCCGCGCGGAGACAACAGGCTGCCCGGCGCCTCCTCCACCTCCGCCGCCAGCGGATGCGCTTCGAGGATCGGGCGGCTGGCCGCGTTGAACTGGCGTATGCTCCTGTTGCCGTAGTTCTGAATGAAGCAGGCGGCGGAGCGCCCGGTGGTGTGATAGCCGGGCCGGGCCTCCCCCTCCAAGACCAGGACCCGCACCCCTTCCGCCGCCGCGAGGATTTCCGCTGCCGCCGAGGCGCCGGCCATGCCGGCACCGATCACGACGATATCCGCGCTCCTCATTCCGCTTCCTCCAGACGGTCGGTGGCCGGCGCAGGCTGGCGCGACAGCGCCGCAATCTCGGCGCGCAGCTCCGCCATCATCTCGATCTCGACGGAGTTCAGAGCCGGCTGCAACTGCTCGACGTTACGCGCGCCCACGATGGGGCAGGTCACGGCCGGATGCGCCCCGGCCCAGGCCACCGCGAGACTGACGGGGTGGACGCCTAGCTTGCCCGCAAAAGCGGTAAAGTCCGCGGCCGTGCGATAGATCCAGTCCTCGCCGTAGCGCGTCGCGTACATCCGGTTGTCGAGCAGACGACCGCTCTCCGGTTTCCGGTCCGAACCGTACTTGCCGCTCAGAAGGCCGCCGCCGACCGGGCTGTAGACGATGGCACCCAGTCCTTCCGCCGCGACCAACGGCAGGATCTCGGACTCGGCCTGGCGCTTGACCAGCGAGTACATCGGCTGAATCACCTGGAACCGATTCCAGCCGTGACGCTCCGAAACACCAAGGGCCTTGGCGATCTGCCAGGCGGCGAAGTTGCTGGCACCCACATAGACGACCTTGCCGGCCCGCACGAGATCCTCAAGCGCCCGAAGCGTCTCCTCCAGGGGCGTGTTCGGGTCCCACTTGTGCAGAAACAGCAGGTCCAGGCGATCCGTGCCGAGCCGCCGCAGGCTGGCCTCCACGGCCATCGAGATATGCCGTCGGTTCAGACCGCGGTCGTTCAGGCCCTCGCCCATGGGATTGAAGCACTTGGAGGTGATCACCAGTTGATCGCGCTCCCGCGCGATCAGGCGGCCGAGAATCTCTTCCGCCCGGCCCTGGCTGTAGACGTCCGCGCAGTCGAAGAAGTTGACGCCCGCGTCCCGGCAAGCCGCGTAGAGGCGACCTGCTTCCGCCTCGTCGGCGTCGCCCCCGAAGGACATGGTTCCGAAGCAGAGCTGCGAAACCTCGACGCCGGTGCGGCCAAGCGAAACGTAATCCATCGAATAGTTCTCCCAATCCCTGCCGGCTAGAGCCGGATCGCCTTAGCTGGACTCGCTCGGGCGATGCCATCTGAGGCGTGAATCCCACTCTTTCGCGAAGTTAGAGTGCGATTCACGTCCTGAAGGGAAGCGAAACCGCGTCCCTTCAGGATGATCGCGCTCTAGGTCACGCCGGCCAACAGCGCTTCAATCCAGGTCTGCACCGCGAAGGCCTCGGCCGGCGTCGCGAGCGCATGCGGTTGGCCGGCGACACATTTCGCAAGCTCGCTCAACTGCGCATTCAGCGCCTCCTCCCGCGGATCGCCCTGAGGGACACGCGCCGGCCTGTAGGCGCCGCCGTCGGAAACCTCCAGGCTATAGAAGTCGGTGATGCGATAGCTGCGCCGGCTGCCCTTGACCGTCACCTCCTGCCGGTCCGGTTGAAGGCCGCCGACACTGCCGAGGACGGAGACGGGCACGCCGCCCGGTCCCTCGAGCCGCGCCAGCAGATGGCTCTCGGCCAGCTCCGGCGCCGGAAAGCTGGGCCGTGCCCAGACCGGCCGCAACGGCCCGAGCAGCCGTGCGGATAGAAACAGGAAGTGCGAAATCACCTCGCGGGTGAAGCCGCCTTCGTCCCGGAACCGCAGCCAGTCGGCCTCCGCCTGCCAGGACCTCGGCCAGGCGCCGTAGGCGACGAGGATATCGATTCCGGCCGGCTCGCCCAACTCGCCAGCCGCCAGCGCGCGCTGAATCTCGGCAAGTGCCGGGCTGGCCGCTTGCGTGAAATTGACGGCAGCCGGCACGCCGGAGGCCGCCAGCCTCTCGATCAAGTCCTGGCTGGCAGCGATGTCGATGCCGAGCGGCTTTTCGAGGAAGACCGGCTTTCCCGCCTCGGCGGCCTGGAGGGCATAGTCCTTGCGGGGCACCGGCGGGCAGGCGAGATAGACGAGGTCCGCGGCGGCAATCACCGCCGCAGCCGAAGCCGCGATCGCGGCCTCGGGGGCCAAAGCCTGCGACTGGGCTCTGGCGGTTTCGGCAGGATCCCACAGGAATCCGGGCCGGAAGGCCGGATGCTGCCGGGCGATCCCCAGCAACCGGCGGCCCATGATGCCCAACCCGATAATGCCGATGCTGCACGGCCCGGCCATGATGTCCCCTCCCCCTCAAACTCGCCGCTCCTTCTAGACCGGATCGCAGTCACGTGGAACCAGGCGAGCGTCGGTCGAGATGCCGGTGTTGATTCCGATGTCGGGGCCGACGGCCCGAACGGTCAGCTTTCCGTTGATCGCGGTCCCGCCGGTCGCTACATCCAACCTTCGCCAGACGGCCGGATGACCGCTCTTCGTTTTCGGACGGAGGGAGGAAAGTCCGGGCTCCACGGAAACGGGGTGCCGGGTAACGCCCGGCGGGCGCGAGCCTAGGGAAAGTGCCACAGAAAGCAAACCGCCGCGCTTCGGCACGGCAAGGGTGAAAGGGTGCGGTAAGAGCGCACCGCCGCCCCGGCGACGGGGCGGGCAAGGTAAACCCCACCCGGAGCAAGACCGAATAGGGGCGACACGGCCTTCCGCAAGGCGGGCCAGGCGGGTTTCCGCGCCGTCGCCCGGGTTGGTCGCGCGAGGCCCGCAGCAATGCGGGTCCCAGATGAATGGTCATCTCCCTGCCGCGAGGCAGGGGACAGAACCCGGCTTACAGGCCGTCTGGCGTTCCTAACATCTTCGCGTTCGGCCGAGGCTCGCCGGCTTGACCGCCAAGGGCCTGCCGCAGGGTCCCAGCTCTGCCCCCTTTTTGTTCATATTCAAATAAGAACATTCAATGAACAAGTCCTTTCTTGTTAATTAACAACAAGGAGACTCACGAAAGCGCGTGGAGCGGGCTGAGCGGTATTTCAAACGGCAGTAGCACTCTGTTGATAACTTAGAAACACATGGCGAATACTTTCCCGTGTCGTTGACACCCATTGAGCCCCATGATATCCCATGATTTCCCATGAACGGACGGCACAGCCCATGCCGAGCCGGGCAGACGGCGCCACGGGGCGAGGCGCTGGAGTGAGGTGAAACGGCCGCGAGGCCGGCGGACGCAGCGTCAGGCGTCCGGTGCGCGACGGGTCCGGCGGATGCCCCGCCGAACCCGGACAGCGGCTCCGCCGCCCGCAAAGCGCGGCAGCGGACGTCGAGACAGGGGACCGACCATGGCGCCGATCTTTCTCGGCACCCACGAGGTAAAGCTGGACAGCAAGGGTCGCGTGTCGATCCCTGCGCCCTTCCGGCCGACCCTGTCCCGCCAAGGCTTCGACGGCGTGATCCTGTTCCCCTCCTACAAGGTCGAGGGCGCGATCGAAGGCTGCGGCCAGGACTTCCTGAATCAACTGATGGACTCGGTCAACTCCTATGAGCTCTTCAGCGACGCTCAGGAGGATCTTTCCGCCACGATCTTTGGCGCCGCCCATCAGCTGCAGTGGGATGCCAACGGCCGCATCGTCCTGCCCGACCCCCTGATTGCGACCGCCGGCCTGAAAGACAAGGCGGTCTTCGTGGGCACCGGCGCCCTGTTTCGGATCTGGCAGCCCGAACGCTGGTCCGCCTATCAGTCCGCGCGGCGGCAGTCAGCCAAGGAGAAGGTCCCCTCCCTGGCGGTCAAGCCGCAGACCGGCGGGGGCGATCCGGCATGAGCGACACGAACCGGCAACCGCACCCTTCCCGTTCCGGCGGCCACGTCCCGGTCCTCCTGGCCGAAGTCCTGCAGGTGCTGCACCCGCGCGACGGCGGAATCTATATCGACGGCACCTTCGGGCTTGGCGGCTACAGCCGCGGCCTGCTGCAGGCGGCCAACTGCAACGTCCTGGCTTTCGACCGGGACCCGGCGGCGATCGCCGCCGGCCAAGCGCTGCGTGCGGAGTTCGGCGAGCGGCTGCAACTGGTCGAGGATCGCTTCGCCGAGATGCAGCGCCACCTGCCGCTCCCGGTCGAGGGCATCGCGCTCGATCTCGGCGTCTCCTCGCCGCAACTGGATCGCCCGGAACGCGGCTTTTCCTTCCGCAACGACGGGCCGCTCGACATGCGCATGGGCAACTCCGGCGAAACCGCCGCCGAAGTCGTCAACAGCCGCAGCGAGACGGAACTGGCCGACCTGATCTGGCGCTACGGAGAAGAGCGCCGGAGCCGGCAGATCGCCCGCGCGCTGGTCGCCCGCCGCAGCGAACGGCCCTACAGCCGTACCCTGGAGCTGGCCGATACGGTGCGCAGCGTCGTGCGCGCGGCCAAGGACGGCATCGATCCGGCGACGCGCACCTTTCAGGCTCTGCGCATCTACGTGAACGACGAATTGGGTGAACTGAAACGGGGCCTCGCAGCCGCCGAGCGCTGCCTCGCACCCGGCGGCCGGCTGGCGGTGGTCAGCTTCCACTCCCTGGAAGACCGTATCGTCAAGGACTTCCTGCGCGCGCGGTCCAGTGCCGCGCCGCGCGGATCCCGGCATCTGCCGGAGGCGAGCGAAACGGCCGCTCCCAGCTTCGAGCTGCTGAGCCGGCAGGCGATCAAGCCGAGCGCCCGCGAAACGGCGGAAAATCCGCGCGCCCGCTCCGCGCGCCTGCGGGCCGCGGCACGGACGGCGGCCCCGGCCTGGCCGAACGAAGGGTCGGGAGGGACGACATGATCCTACGCTGGACCACCCTGCTCTGGCTGGTCGCCTTCGCCGTCGCGGTCGGTCTGGTTTTCCAGATCAAATACGCGGTGCAGGCCCTGGACGACCAGCTTGCCTACGCCCAGACGCGCATCCAGAACGACCGCGAGGCCCTGCATATCCTGCGGGCCGAATGGAGCTACCTGAACCAACCGCAGCGCATCGCGCGGCTGGCGAAGCGGCATCTGGAAATGATTCCCCTGACCGCGCCGCAGATCGGCCGCATCGCGGCGCTGCCGCCGCGCCCGGAAGCGATGGACGGCCGCGTCTTCGCCGCCGGTCCGCCGCTACCGCCGCGTCACCCCGGAGCGCCGACTCACGTCGTGGCGCCGGGCGGGCAGGACGCGCCACCTCCGGTGCAGGAGGTCCCGTCGCGCGAGACTCTCCCGGACGAGCGCCTGGCCGGCACTCCCGACCCGATCGGCGATCTGGTCGCGGCCACCCTGCAGGCCGCGCAGCCGCCCGCCGAAACTCTAGTTGTCGAAATTCCCGTTGCCGACGCTCCGGCGCTTCGCCGCGTCGCAGAACCGCTTCCGACCAGCCTCGGCCGGATCGATGACGGAATTCCCCGCAATCCGGTGACAGGCGCGCCCCTACCCGTCCGTCACCGCACCGTTTCGGAGACCCGCTGATGCGCCGTCACAGCGAGACCAAGATCACGCCCACGACGCCCTGCGGCATGGATTTGGGACAAGGCGGCGTCAACGGCGGCTGGACCATCAGCCTCGACGGCCAGCGCAAGGCCGCACTGGAGATGGGGCGTACCCGCCTGCTGGTCGCGGCCGCCGTCTTCATGCTGGCTTTCCTTGCGGTCGGGCTGCGCCTGGCCGACCTGGCCCTCCTGTCGGAGCAGGACGAACCGAAGCGCGCCGAAACGCCCAGCGCTGCGGCCGCGCTGGAGACCCAGCGTGCCGAGATTCTGGACCGCAACGGCCAGGTGCTGGCGACCACCCTGCCGACCAACTCGCTCTACGCCAATCCGCGCCGGGTGATCGATGCGGAGGCCGCGGCGATCCGGCTGGCTCAGGCCCTGCCCGGGTTCTCGGTCGCGGAGCTGACGGCCAAACTGAACCAGGACACCTCCTTCACCTGGATCAAGCGCGGCCTCACACCGCGCGAGACGGCGCGGATCAACGGGCTGGGTCTGCCCGGCCTCGACTTCGTCCGGGAGGAGCGGCGCTTCTACCCGCATGGGCATCTGACCGGCCATCTGATCGGCTACACCAATATCGACAACGTCGGCCAGATCGGCCTGGAAGCGAGCTTCGACGATGTCCTGCGCGGCAGCAACGAGCCGCTGCGCTCTTCGCTCGACCTGCGTTTGCAGCACATCCTGGTCGACGAACTGAGGACGGCCATGGAGGAGTGGCGGGGCATCGGGGCCGCCGGGATGGTCATGGACGTCCACAGCGGCGAGATTCTGGCGATGGCCTCGCTGCCGCTGATCGACCCCAACGCGCCGCAGCGGATTCCCGACAGCGCCTTTCTGAACCGCGCGACCCAGGGCGTCTACGAACTGGGGTCGATCTTCAAGGTCTTCTCCACCGCCATGGCACTGGACCTGGGCGTTGTCGGGCTGACCGACGGCTACGACGTCACCAACCCGATCCGGGCCGGCCGTTTTCGCATCAACGACTTCAAGCCCAAGAGGGGCGTCCTCAGCATCCCCGAGATCCTGATGTACTCCAGCAACATCGGCACGGTGCAGATGACGCTGACCGCGGGCACCGAAGCGCAGCAGCGCTTCTTCGAACGCCTGGGCCTGCTCGACCCGGTCAGCCTGGAACTGGGCGAGGTCGGCCGCCCGCTGCTGCCCCAGGTCTGGCGCGAAATCAACACCATGACGATCAGCTACGGCCACGGCATCGCCGTGACGCCGCTGCAGGCTGCGCGGGCGATGGCGGCCATGGTCAATGGCGGTCAACTGGTGCCGGCGACGCTGCTCAAGCGTGTACGCGGCGAGCGCATCATGGCCGAGCAGGTGATGAGTCCCGAAACTTCGAACAAGATGAACTGGCTGCTGCGGCTGGTTGTCAAGCACGGCACGACCGGCAAGGCCGATGCCGAGGGCTACCGCGTCGGCGGCAAGACCGGTACGGCCGACAAGCTGGCCGCGGGGGGCGGCTACGCCGTCGACAAGCGCATCGCGTCGGTCCTCTCCGCCTTCCCGATGGACAACCCGCGCTACGTCGTCATGGCGATGGTCGATGAGCCCAAGCCGACGGACTACAGCTTCGGCTACGCCACCGGCGGCTGGGTCGCGGCACCCGTGGTCAAGTCGGTGGTGGAGCGCATGGCGCCGCTGCTCGGCATCGAGCCGCAGGCCGAGCCGGCGGAAGAGCCGGCGGTCAGCGACGACTGGAACCCGCATCTGATCCCGGTGAATCTCAGGGGGCGCCACGTTGCGGCTCGATGAGCTTCTGACGGAGGACGAAAGGCGCGCCATGGGCAACACGGCCGAGAGACTGGAGATCGCGGGTTTGACGGCGGACAGCCGTCAGGTCGAGGCCGGTTTCCTCTTCGCCGCCCTGCCCGGCGCGCAGGCGGACGGCCGCGACTTCATCGACCAGGCCGTGGCCAAGGGCGCGGTGGCGGTGCTGGCGCCGAACGGTACGCAGATCAAGCGCTACAATCCGCCCGTTTTGCTGATTCAGGACGCGGAACCCCGCCGGCGCTTAGCCCTGATGGCGGCGACGCTGCATAAGCGCCAGCCGCGCGAGATCGCCGCGGTGACCGGAACCAACGGCAAGACCTCGGTTGCCGTCTTCGTGCGGCAAATTTGGGAAAACCTGGGCCGCAAGGCCGCCAGCCTCGGCACCCTCGGCCTGACGCCGCCGCGCAGCGACGCGCCGGCGGCCCTGACCACACCCGATCCGGTCGAGCTGCACCGTTGTCTCGCCGCTCTGGCGGCCGAGGGCATCGAGGCTCTGGCCATGGAGGCCTCCAGTCACGGCCTCGACCAGTTCAGGCTCGACGGTGTGCGCCTTTCGGCCGCGGCCTTCACCAACCTGAGCCGCGACCACCTGGACTATCACGGCAGCATGGAGGCCTACCTGGCCGCCAAGGCACGTCTCTTCACGGCACTGCTGCCGGCGGACGGCACCGCGGTGCTGAATGCCGACATCCCGGAGTTCGATCATCTTCGCGGCCTCTGCGACGGGCGCGGCCAGCGGATTCTGACCTACGGCCGCCAGGCGCGCGACCTGCGGCTGCTGGCCCTCGAGGCCCTGCCGGCGGGCCTCGGGCTGACGCTGGAATTCGGCGGCGAAACGCATCGGCTGGTCGTACCGCTGGCCGGCGCCTTCCAGGCGCACAACCTCCTGGCGGCGCTCGGCCTGGTTCTGGCCGGCGGCGCGGAGCCGGCCGCCGCGATCGCCACCCTGCCCCGGCTGACCGGCGTGCCCGGCCGCGTGGAACGGGTCGGCGCCACGCCGGCCGGCGGCCAGGTCTACGTCGACTACGCCCACACCCCCGACGCCTTGAGCGTGGTGCTGCAGGCCATGCGGCCCCATGTGGCCGGCAAACTCTGGGTGGTCTTCGGTGCCGGCGGCGACCGCGATCCCGGCAAGCGCCCCCTGATGGGAGCCGCCGCCGCTGCCCATGCCGACCGGGCGGTCGTCACCGACGACAACCCGCGCGGCGAGACTCCGGCGGCGATCCGCGCGCAGATCCTGCCGGCCTGTCCCGATGCCACCGAGATCGGCGACCGGCGCGAAGCCATCGAATTTGCACTTGCCCGGCTCGAAGCCGGTGATGTGTTGGTAATCGCTGGAAAGGGTCACGAAAGCGGCCAGATCGTCGGCGACCGCGTGTTGCCGTTCGACGATCGCGATGCCGCCCGTACGGCCATCGCAACGTTGGCCGGAGGACAGGTATGACGGAAGCTCTTTGGAGCGCGGGGGAGGCGATCGCCGCGACCGGTGGCACCGGTCCGGGCGGCTGGAATGCCCACGGCGTCTCAATTGACAGCCGCAGCGTGCTGGTCGGCGATCTTTTCGTCGCGCTCGCGGGCCCGAACTTCGACGGACACGACTTCGTTGCCGAAGCCCTGGCCAAAGGGGCGGCCGCAGCAGTGGTGCACCGCCAGCCGAACGACTTGCCCGCGGATGCGCCGCTGCTGCTGGTCGGCGACAGCCTGGAGGCCTTGCGCGCCCTGGCCCGCGCCAGCCGGAGCCGCACCGCGGCCCGCGTTTGCGGCGTTACCGGCTCCTCCGGCAAGACCTCGACGAAGGAAGCCTTGAGGGCCTGTCTCTCGCCGCAAGGCAAGACCTTCGCCAGCGCCGGCAGTCTCAACAATCACTGGGGCGTACCGCTCTCTCTCGCGCGCTTGCCGAAGAACGCCGACTACGCCGTTTTCGAAATGGGCATGAGCAATGCCGGCGAGATCGCGGAACTCACCGAGCTCGTGCGTCCCGACGTGGCCGTCATCACCACCATCGGTTTGGCCCACATCGAGTTCTTCGACAGCCAGGAGGGAATCGCCGACGCGAAAAGCGAGATCTTCCAGGGCATGAGTCCGCAGGGCACGGCGGTGCTGCCGCGCGACGACCGTTTCTACGACCGGCTGGCCGCGAGAGCCGAGGCTGCCGGGCTTACGAAGCTGCTGTCGTTCGGACGGCACGCCCAGTCCAGTTCCCGGCTGGTCGATGCCGATCTTTACGAGACTTGCAGCGCGGTGAAGGCCGAGCTGCGCGGCAAACCCCTCGACTTCTGCCTGGCCCAGCCGGGCGCGCATTGGGTGACCAACGCGCTGGCGGTGCTGACCGCCGTTTCGGCGCTCGGCGCCGATCCTGTGAGCGCGGCCGCGGAACTGGCGCGGCTGCAGCCCGTCTCCGGGCGCGGCGCCCGACGCAAACTGACGCTGCCCGGCGGCCGCGCGGCGCTGCTGATCGACGAGAGCTACAACGCCAACCCGGACTCCGTGAAGGCGGCCCTGGCGGTGCTGGCACGCTGCAAGCCCGAGGGCGCGGGCCGGCGGATCGCGGTGCTCGGCGACATGCTGGAACTGGGCGGACAGGGTCCCGCCTTCCACGCCGCACTCTCCGAAGCCGTCACGGCCGCCGACATCGATCTCGTCTTCCTTTGCGGCCCGCTGATGGCGCATCTCGGCCGCGCCCTGCCGCCCTCGCGGGTGGCCGCGCTTTCGGCGGATTCGAAGACGCTGGCGCCTCTGGTGGCCGACGCTCTGCTGCCCGGCGACGTTCTGCTGGTCAAGGGATCGCTCGGCAGCCGCATGCGCGAAGTCATCGCCGCTCTCGACGCCTTGGCGCCGGGGTCGGACGGGGATTCCGAAGCCGATGCCCCCTCGGATCAACCCACCGCGCCGCGCGCGGCCAACGGCGGCTGAGGAGGTCGACAACTCACACCCATGCTGACCCTGCTCGTTCCCTTCGCCGACGACTTCCAGCTGTTCAACCTATTCCGCTATCTGACCTTCCGCAGCGGCGGGGCGGTGCTGACCGCGCTCCTGATCTGTTTCCTGCTTGGCCCGCGCGTCATCGCCTGGCTGAAAATGAAACAACGCGAGGGCCAGCCGATCCGCGAGGATGGACCGCAGAGCCACCTGCTGACCAAAAAGGGCACGCCGACCATGGGCGGCGTCCTGATCCTGCTGTCCCTGGCGGTCTCCACCCTGTTGTGGGCCGACCTGACCAATCCCTACGTCTGGGTCATCCTTTTCGTGACCATCGGCTACGGCGCGATCGGCTTCAGCGACGACTACCTGAAGCTGACCCGGCGCAGCCATAAGGGCCTGTCGGGCCGCGGCAAGCTGGCCGTGCAGATCGTCATCGCCGTGGCGGCGACCGCCTGGATCGTGCAGATCGCTCCGTCGGAGATGGACCGGCACCTGGCGGTGCCCTTCTTCAAGGACCTGCTGGTCAACCTCTCCTGGTTCTTCCTGCCCTTCGCCGCCTTTGTCATGGTCGGCGCCTCCAACGCGGTGAACCTGACCGACGGACTGGACGGGCTGGCGATCGTGCCGGTGATGATCGCCGCCGCCTGCTTCGCCTTGATCGCCTACCTGGTCGGTAACACGGTCTTCTCCAACTACCTGCAGATCCACTACATCGCCGGCACCGGCGAACTGGCGGTTCTCTGCGGCGCACTGGTCGGCGCCAGCCTGGGCTTTCTCTGGTTCAACGCGCCGCCGGCCATGGTCTTCATGGGCGACACGGGATCGCTGTCCTGCGGCGGCGCGCTTGGCGGCATCGCGGTGGTGACCAAGCACGAGCTGGTGCTGGTGATCATCGGCGGCCTGTTCGTGCTCGAAACCGTCTCGGTCATGATTCAGGTCCTCTCCTTCAAGGCCACCGGGCGGCGCGTCTTCCGCATGGCGCCCCTGCATCATCACTTCGAGCAGAAAGGCTGGGCCGAGCCGACCATCGTCATCCGCTTCTGGATCATCGCCTTCGTGCTGGCGCTGATCGGTCTTTCCACGCTGAAGCTGAGATGAGGGGAGGCGCCGCATGATCGAACTCCCCTTCTTCCACGGCCTGCCCGTCGGCGTGCTGGGTCTCGGCAGCTCCGGTCTGGCAGCCGCGCGCGCGCTGCAGGCGAGCGGCGCCGAGGTCTGGGCCTGGGACGACAACGAGGACGCGCGCGCCCACGCCGCCGAGCGCGGCATACCGCTGGTCGACCTCCACCGCTGCGACTGGCAGGAACCGACCTCGCTGATCCTCTCGCCCGGCATCCCGCACAGGTATCCGGCACCGCATCCCGTGGTGGAGCTGGCGCGCGATGCCGGAGCCGAGATCATCGGCGATGTCGAGCTGCTGGGCCGCGCCCAGGCCGACGCGCGTTACATCGGCATCACAGGCACCAACGGCAAATCGACCACGACCGCCCTGCTCGGCCACATGCTGCAGCTCTGCAATCTGGACGCCCAGATCGGCGGCAACATCGGTCTGCCCGTGATGGACCTGGCGCCGGCCGGAAACAGCGGGACCTACGTGCTGGAGATGTCGAGCTATCAGCTCGAACTGACCTTCTGCATCACCTTCGACATCGCGGTTCTGCTCAACATCACGCCGGACCATCTGGAGCGCCATGGCGGCTTCGACGGCTACGTCGCCGCGAAGAAGGAGATCTTCCGCCGCCAGACCAGCCCGCGCACCGCGATCGTCGGACTGGACGACGAGACCTGCCGCGCCCTTCACGACGAACTCGCCGCCGCCGGCGATCAGCGGGTCATCGGCATCTCGGCGGAGCGGGAGGTACCGGGCGGTGTCTATGTGATAGACGGCGTTCTCTACGACGAACTGGACGGCCGGCGCGTGCCGGCGATCGATCTCTATGAAGTCGGCAGCCTGCCCGGCCGCCACAACTGGCAGAACGCCGCCGCCGCCTATGCCGCCGGCCGGGCCTGCCAGGTCGACGGCGCACCCTTGGCCGCCTCGATCCGCTCCTTCGCCGGTCTGCCGCACCGGCAGGAGCGCGTCACCGCGATCGAGGGCATTGCCTACGTCAACGATTCCAAGGCAACCAACCCGGAGGCCGCAGCCAAGGCCCTGGCCAGCTATCCGACGATCTACTGGATCGCCGGAGGCCGACCGAAAGACGGCGGACTGGAGCCCTGCCTGCCGCATCTCGACAAGGTCGCCGAGGCCTTCCTGATCGGCGAGGCCAGCGAGTCCTTCGCCGCCGAGCTGGAGGGCAAGGTCACGCTGCAGCGCTGCGGCGATCTGGCGACGGCGCTGGCCGCCGCCACGGTGGCCGCGCGGCGCGACGGCAAGCCCAATCCCGTCGTCCTGCTCTCGCCGGCCGCCGCCAGCTTCGATCAGTTCGCAAGTTTCGAGCAGCGCGGCGACACCTTCCGGCGCGCCGTCGAGGCGATCCCCGGCGAACGCGAGGAGGAGCTCGTATGAGCAGCTTCGCGCGCGCCGACACCTCGATTCTCGGCCGCTGGTGGTGGACCGTCGACCGCTGGACCCTGGCCGCCCTCGCCGTCCTGATGGGTATCGGGGCGGTGCTGATTCTCGCCGCCTCTCCCGCCGTGTCGGAACGGATCGGCCTCGGCTCCTTCTCCTTGGCGAAGCGTCAACTCGTCCTGCTGCCGCTCGCCGGGGCCTGCCTGCTCGGCACGTCGCTGCTCTCGGTCGCCTGGGTGCGCCGGCTCGGCGTCCTGGGCCTGCTCGGCACTCTGATGCTGCTGGTCGCCACCCTGGCCATCGGACCGGAGATCAAGGGCGCGCAGCGCTGGATCAACCTGGTCGGTTTCTCGCTGCAGCCCAGCGAGTTCCTCAAGCCCTTCTTCGCCGTGACCTGCGCCTGGCTCTTCGCCCTGGGCAAAAGCCAGCAGAATTTCCCCGGCACGGCCCTGGCGATGGCGCTTTTCGGGCTCTTCGCGACCCTGCTGCTGGCGCAGCCCGACCTGGGGCAGACCTTCGTGCTGGGCGTGATCTTCGGCGTCCAGTTCTTCCTCGCCGGCGTACCCATGGTGCTGGTGATCGCGCTGGGGATCTGCGGCCTGGTCGGCCTGATCGGCGCCTATGCCTTCCTGCCGCACGTGACCGAGCGCATCGACCTCTTTCTCGATCCCGCCGCCGGTGACTCCTTCCAGATCGACCGCTCCCTGGAGGCTTTCGTGCACGGCGGCCTCTGGGGCGTCGGCCCCGGCGAGGGCCGCGTGAAAGCCGTCCTGCCGGACGCTCATGCCGACTTCGTCTTCGCGGTGGCCGGCGAGGAGCTGGGACTGGTCATCTGCCTGCTGATCGTCGCGGTCTATGGCTTCGTGGTGCTGCGCGGCTTCGCCCGCCTGCTCGGCGAGTCGAGCCTCTTCGTGCTACTCGCGGCGACCGGCCTGCTCACGCAGTTCGGCCTGCAGGCGCTGATCAACATGGGCTCGGCCCTGCGCCTGATCCCAACCAAGGGCATGACCCTGCCCTTCATCAGCTACGGCGGCTCCTCGCTGCTCGCCCTGGCGGTCGGCATGGGTCTGCTGCTGGCTTTGACCCGCCGCCGATTCGCAACGGGAGACGAAACATGACCGGCGCCACCGACAGCAAGCGCCGCTTCACGGCGGTCCTGGCGGCGGGCGGGACCGGCGGGCACATGTTCCCGGCGCAGGCCCTGGCTCGCGTACTGCTGGAGCGCGGCGCCAAGGTGGTGCTGATCACGGACAAACGCGGCGCCGGCTTCGGCCCCGACCTGCCGCAGATCGAGACCTGGCGCGTGTCGGCCGGCGGCGTCGCCGGCGGCGACCTGCTGTCCAGGGCGAGCGGTGCGCTCCGTCTGGGTTGGGGCATCCTGCAGGCCCGTTCCCTGCTCAAGCGTATCGGTCCCGACAGCGTGGTCGGCTTCGGCGGTTATGCCAGCGTGCCGACGGTCTTCGCCGCCGGACGGCTGGGGCTGCGGGTGATCCTGCACGAACAGAACGCCGTCGCCGGGCGAGCCAACCGCCTGCTCGCTCCGAAGGCCGAGACGATCTGCACCTCCTTCGCGACGGTCTCCGGCTTGCGCGACTCCGAGCAGGAAAAAGTCACCATCACCGGCAACCCGGTGCGCAGCGCCATCGCCCAGCTCGGTCGCCAGCCCTACGGCGTGCCGGGCCCGAATGATGAATTCCGCCTGCTGGTGATCGGCGGCTCGCAGGGCGCGCGGGTGTTCAACGACGTGCTGCCCCACGCGCTTTGCCGCCTGCCGGACGCAATCAAGGCCCGCCTGAAGGTCGCCCAGCAGGTCCGCGGCACCGACACCGGCAGCGTTTCGGAAGTCTACGACACCTGCGGCGTCACGGCCGAACTCCGGCCGTTCTTCGAAGACATGTCGGAGCGCCTGAGGGCGGCGCACCTGCTGATCTGCCGCGCCGGCGCCTCGACCGTGGCGGAGCTTGCCGCCGCCGGCCGTCCGGCCATCCTGGTTCCCTACCCCTTCGCGGCCGATGACCACCAGACCGGCAACGCGCAGGCCCTCGCCGAAGCGGGCGGCGGCTGGTTGCTGCCGCAATCGAACCTGACCCCGCACAGCCTGGCCGAGCGTCTGGTCCGGCTGATCGAGGAACCGGGCGCGCTGGTACAAGCCGCCGGCTGCGCGCGCGCCTTCGCCGAGGAGAACGCGGCCGAGCGTCTGGCAGACGTCGTCCTGAACCATACCCGCTCCAACGGCGGCGCCAAGCGCGAGGAGGCCGCCGCATGAGAGCGCTGCCCCTCGACATCGGCCTGCTGCACTTCGTCGGCATCGGCGGCATCGGCATGAGCGGGATCGCGGAGATTCTGCACAACCTGGGCTACCAGGTGCAGGGCAGCGACATCTCGGAGAGTGCCAATGTCCGCCGCCTGCGCGGGCTGGGCATCGACGTCGCGGTCGGGCATCGCGCGGAAAACGTCGTCAAGGCCCAGGTCGTCGTGACCTCCAGCGCGATCAAGCCGGACAACCCGGAGGTCGTCGCGGCGCGCGCCGGTTTCCTGCCGATCGTCCGCCGCGCCGAGATGCTGGCGGAGCTGATGCGCCTGAAGTGGTCGATCGCCGTCGGCGGCACCCACGGCAAGACCACAACCACCTCGCTGGTCGCGGCGCTGCTGGAGTCCGGCGGTCTGGACCCGACGGTGATCAACGGCGGCATTATCAATGCCTACGGCACCAATGCCCGCCTGGGCGCGGGCGACTGGATGGTGGTTGAGGCCGACGAGAGCGACGGCACCTTCACCAAACTGCCTTCCGCCATCGCCATCGTCACCAACATCGACCCCGAGCATCTGGATCACTACGGCACGCCGGAAGCGCTCGACCTCGCCTTCGAGACCTTCGTCGAGAACATTCCCTTCTACGGCTTCGCGGTCCTGTGCATCGACCATCCGGGCGTGCAGGCGCTGATCGGCCGCATCGAGGATCGGCGGATCGTCACCTACGGCTTCTCTCCCCAAGCCGAGGTGCGGGCGGAGGCTCTGGAGGCCTCGGCGGCCGGCTCGCGCTTTTCGGTCGTGATCTCCGATCGGACCGGCGAGAACCGGCGCCGGATCGACGAGCTGTTCCTGCCGATGGTTGGGCGCCACAACGTCGAGAATGCGCTCGCCGCGATTTCCGTGGCGGTGGAAATGGGACTCGGCGCGGAAACGATCCGGGCGGGCCTGGCCGACTTCGCCGGCGTCAAGCGACGCTTCACCCGCATCGGCGAGGCGCGCGGCGTCACGGTGATCGACGACTACGGCCATCACCCGGTCGAGATCTCGGCGGTTCTGCAGGCCGCCCGCCAGGCCACCGATGGACAGGTGGTGGCCGTGGTTCAGCCCCACCGCTACACACGGCTGGCCAGTCTCTTCGAAGACTTCTGCAGCTGCTTCAACGACGCCGACGCCGTGATCGTCGCCGACGTCTATGCCGCCGGCGAGACGCCGATCGAGGGCGCCGACCGCGACCATCTGGTCGCGGGGCTGCGCGCGCACGGCCACCGCCGCGCCTTGCCGCTGGAGACTCCCGAGCGGCTGGCGGAGACGATTCTGCCGCTGGTGCAAGCGGGCGACCTGGTGGTCTGTCTCGGGGCCGGCACCATCACCAACTGGGCAGGCAGCCTGCCGGAAGATCTGGACGCGCGCTACGCCGAACAGGACCGCCGGACGGCGGGAGGGAGGCCATGAGCGCGATGACCGCCGCACAGCTTCCCCGTCTGCTCGACCGCTTGCCGCCGGTGCGCGGGCGCTACAGCGAGAATGCCGACCTGGCCAGGATCACCTGGTTCCGGGTCGGCGGCCCGGCCGAGGTGAGTTTTCGCCCGGCCGACCGCGCGGATCTGCGCGCCTTTCTGGCGGCCAAGCCCGCCGACGTGCCGGTGACGGTGATCGGCGTGGGCTCCAATCTCCTGGTGCGCGACGGTGGCGTGCCCGGTGTCGTGCTGCGCCTCGGTCGCGACTTCGCCCGGATGCGGCGTGCCGAAGGGGACGAGCCGGAGGGCGCGGCCCTGGAGGTCGGTGCCGCCTCCCTCGATCTCATGGTGGCCAAGGCCGCCGCGGAAGCCGGCCTGGCTGGTCTGGAGTTTCTCTGCGGGGTGCCCGGCACCATCGGCGGGGCCCTGCGCATGAACGCGGGCGCCTACGGCCGCGAACTGAAGGACGCGCTGATCTGGGCCGAAGCGCTCGACCCGCGGGGCGAACTGCATCGTCTGTCGCCGGCCGATATGGGCCTGTCCTATCGAAAGTCCTCGGTCCCGGCCGACTGGATCTTCCTGGGTTGCCGCCTGCGCGGACAGGTGGGCGACCCCGCCGAAATCCAGACGCGGATGCGCGAGATTCAGGAGAGCCGCGAGGAGAGCCAGCCGATCCGCACCCGCACCGGCGGCTCGACCTTCAAGAACCCGCCAGGCGAGAAGGCCTGGCAACTGATCGACGCCGCCGGCTGCCGCGGCCTGACGGTCGGCGGCGCGCAGGTGTCGGAAAAGCACTGCAACTTCCTGATCAACACCGGCACGGCCACGGCCGCCGACATCGAGGCGTTGGGCGAAGAAGTCCGCAGCCGTGTCAAGGCGCAGAGCGGCATCGAGCTGGAGTGGGAGATCAGGCGTATCGGCATCGCCGCCTATCGCCCGTCGGAGGGTCCGCAGGTGGAGGGCCCGCAGGTGGGAGGCCCGCATCATGGCTAAGCGCGTCGCCGTCCTGATGGGCGGTCCTTCGGCAGAGCGCGAGGTCTCGCTGACCAGCGGCGCGGCCTGCGCCGCGGCGATACGCGAGCTGGGACATGAGGTCGTCGAGATCGATCCGAGGCTGGGCGAGCAGGGTCTGGTCGCTCTGGTTCAAGCCCTGACGCCCAAGCCGGACGTCGTCTTCAACGCGCTGCACGGCCGCTGGGGCGAGGACGGCTGCGTTCAGGGCCTGCTCGATCTGCTCGGCGTGCCCTACACCCACTCGGGCCTACTGGCCTCGGCCGTGGCGATGGACAAGCCGATGGCCAAGCAGGTGTTCGAGAGCGCAGGCCTGCAGGTACCCGGCGGCCTGACCGTCTCCTGCGCCGAGCTGTCCGCGGGCGATCCGCTGGCCCGCCCCTACGTCGCCAAGCCGCTGAACGAAGGTTCCTCGGTCGGCGTGCGGATCGTACGCGAGGGCGACAACAGAGCGCCGCTCGACCCGAAGTCCTGGGGGTTCGGGGAGCGGATCCTGGTCGAGCCCTTCATCGCAGGCCACGAACTGACGGTCGGCGTGATGGGCGACCGGCCCCTCGCCGTCACCGAGCTGCGCCCGCACCAGGGCTTCTACGACTACGAGGCCAAGTACACCGAGGGCCGGACCGAGCACCTGGTCCCCGCCCCCGTACCGCCGAAGATCTACGAAGCCGCGCTGGAGGCCGCCGCGACCGCCCATCGGGCGCTGGGCTGCCGGGGCGTGTCCCGCGCCGACTTCCGCTGGACTCCGGAGGAAGGGGAAGCGGGCCTGTACATCCTGGAGGTCAACACCCAACCGGGCATGACGCCGCTGTCGCTGGTGCCCGAGCAAGCCCAACACCTGGGCATGACCTTTAGCGAGCTGGTCGGCTGGATGCTGGAGCACGCCGCATGCGACTGAACCGAAACGCGAAACCGGCGCGCAGCTCGCAGCCCAAGCGGAGCCGGCGCACCGCCAAGCCGGCCCGCCGCCACTGGCGCTGGGCCCTGCCGCTGCTCGGCCTGACCGTTCTGGGCAGCGCCGGTGGCTGGGCCGCCTCGAGCGGCTGGATCGACCGCCAGAGCCTTGCGGCGACGGAGGCCTTCTTCTCCACGACGGCAACGCTCGGCCTGGCCGTCGACGACGTGCTGGTAGAGGGGCGTAACCGGACGATGTCGGCGGAGGTTCTGGCCGCTCTGGACGTCGGGCGCGGCAGCCCGACGCTGCGCTTCGATCCGACCGAGGCGCGCGACCGCCTGATGGCTCTGTCCTGGATCGCCGATGCGCGGGTCGAACGCCGCCTGCCGAACCTGATCTTCGTGCGCTTGCAAGAGCGCCAGCCGCTGGCGCTCTGGCAACTGCACGGCCGGCTGAACGTGATCGATACCGACGGAGCCATCATCGAGGGAGCCGAGCCGGCCCGCTTCGCAGCCCTGCCGCTGCTGGTCGGCGAAGGCGCGCCGGAGCGCGCCGGCAATCTGCTGGCGCTGCTCGACCGGGCGCCGGACCTGGCCGAACTGGTGATCGCGGCCGTTCGGGTCGGCGAGCGCCGCTGGAACGTCGTGCTGGAGGGCGACATCGAGGTGCGCCTACCCGAGGTGGGTGCGGTCGAGGCCTGGGAACAACTGGCCGAACTGGTCCGCGACGAGGCGCTGCTGGAGCGCGACGTGGTCACCATCGATCTGCGCCTGCCCGACCGCCTGATCCTGCGCGGACACAACGCACCCGAACCCGCCTGGCGGCGCGCCGCCGACGGCGAAGAAACCTGAGCCGAGGGGAGCCGACACCCGCGATGCGCAAGCCACCGCGCCGCAACCGCAACGGTCTGATCGCCGGGCTCGACGTCGGGTCGGGCAAGGTCTGCTGTCTGATCGCCAAACGCGACGGGCCGGAGGGACAGCCGCGCGTGATCGGCATCGGCCAGCAGATCAGCCGCGGCGTCAAATCCGGCGCCGTGGTCGATATGGAAGCCGTCGAGCGGGCCATCCTGGCCGCCGTTCACGCCGCCGAGGAGATGGCCGGCGAGACCATCGAACAGGTGGTCATCTCGCTGTCCGGCGGCTATCCCGCCTCGCGTACGGTCAATGTGGAGGTCTCGATCGACGGCCATGAGGTCAGCGACGCCGACCTCGCCCGCGCCCTGGCCGAAGGCCGCCAAGTAGAAGGGAACCTGGGTCATCCGGAAAAGGGCCGCCAGCTGGTCCACTCCATTCCGGTGGCTTACACCATCGACGGCAGCCGTGGCATTCGCGACCCGCGCGGCATGTACGGCGAGCGCCTGGGCGTCAACATGCACGTGGTGACCGCCGCGATGGGACCGGTGCGCAACCTCGCCACCTGCATTCAGCGCAGTCATCTGGATATCGGCGGCTTCGTCGTCGCACCCTACGCCTCCGGCCTCTCGGCGCTGGTCGACGACGAGCGCGAACTGGGCGTCACCCTGATCGACATGGGCGCCGGCGTCACCTCGATCGCGGTCTTCTACGAAGGCAGCCTGATCTACACGGACGCGGTGCCGGTGGGCGGCGGTCACGTGACCAGCGACATCGCCCGCGGTCTGTCCACGCCACTCAATCACGCGGAGCGGCTGAAGACGCTCTACGGCCACGCGGTCGCCACGGCCTCCGATGCGCGCGAGATGATCGACGTGCCGCAGGTCGGCGAGGAGGAAGAGGGCCACAGCCACCAGGTTCAGCGCTCGCTGCTGGTCGGCGTCATCCAACCGCGTCTGGAGGAGACCTTCGAGCTGGTGCGCTCCCGCCTGGAGGCCAGCGGCTTCGACAAGGTCGGCGGCCGTCGCGTCGTATTGACCGGCGGCGCCTGTCAACTGCCGGGCATGCGCGACCTGGCGGCGGACATCCTGGACAAGCAGGTGCGCATCGGGCGGCCGATCCACGTCGGCGGCTTGGCCGAGGCGACCGGCGGACCGGCCTATGCCGTCGCCGCCGGCCTGATCGCCTACGCCGTCCAGAACGAAGCGGCGAGGCCTCCCGAGACTCGCCCACACAACACACACGCAGGCCTGGTCGACCGGGTGGGGAGCTGGCTGCGTGAACACTTTTGAACGATCCCATCGAAGGAGCTGCGGCGCGACGCAGCAACGGCCGTCCCGACCGCATCGGGACAGTAATCCGCCACCCCGAGCGCATCGGGAGAGTTATCCGCCGTCCCGAATAGATCGGGACAGTCACCCGCCGGTCCCCGCCGGAACGTACGGGGCGCCCGGTTTGGGCCTGCGATGTGAGACCTTAGGAACTGGAGGCTATTGAAATGACCTTGAACTTGAACGCTCCCGAAATGGAAGAGCACTTGAGCCCCCGTATCACCGTGATCGGTGTCGGCGGCGCCGGCGGCAATGCCGTCAACAACATGATCAACTCCCAATTGGAGGGCGTTGAGTTCCTGGTGGCCAACACCGATTCCCAGGCCCTGAAGGGCTCCATCTGCGATCACCGCATCCAGTTGGGACGGAACATCACCTCCGGCCTGGGCGCCGGTTCGCGGCCCGAAGTCGGCCGCGCCGCGGCCGAGGAACAGCTTGAGGAGATCCTGGCTCACCTGGAGACCTCCAACATGGTCTTCATCACCGCCGGCATGGGCGGCGGCACCGGCACCGGCGCCGCGCCGGTGATCGCCAGGGCGGCCCGCGAGTCCGGCATCCTGACCGTCGGCGTGGTGACCAAGCCCTTCCAGTTCGAGGGCATCCACCGCATGCGGATCGCCGAGAGCGGTATCCAGGAACTGAGCCAGTATGTCGACACGCTGATCATCATCCCGAACCAGAATCTCTTCCGGGTCGCCAACGAGAAGACCACTTTCGCCGACGCCTTCAAAATGGCCGACGACGTGCTCTACTCAGGCGTTCGCGGCGTGACCGACCTGATGGTCATGCCGGGCCTGATCAACCTGGACTTCGCCGACATCCGGTCGGTGATGACCGAGATGGGCAAGGCCATGATGGGGACCGGCGAGGCCGAGGGCGACAACCGCGCCATCGCCGCCGCCGAGGCCGCGATTTCCAACCCCCTGCTGGACGATGTCTCGATGCAGGGCGCGCGCGGCGTTCTGATCAACATCACCGGCGGCATGGACATGACCCTCTTCGAGGTCGACGAGGCGGCCAACCGCATTCGCGACGAGGTCGATCCGGACGCCAACATCATCTTCGGCTCCACCTTCGACGAGAGCCTGAACGGCAAGATGCGTGTCTCCGTCGTCTCCACCGGCATCGAAGCCGAAGAGGCCTTGGAGCCGCGGCCGGCGAACCTCTCGCTGGTGCATTCCCGCCCCTTCAACCGACCGGGTGCGCGGCCGGAGGCCGGCCAAACCGCGCCTGAGGCCGGCACCGCTTCGACGGCCCAGCAGCAGGCTCCGGTCGCCGAGACGGCCGCCGAGACAGGCGAGAACGCCAAGACCCTCGACGTCCCCGCCGAAGCCGCTTCGGAGCTCGGTCGGGCCGTCGCCTCCGCCATCGAGCCTGAGGCGGCTCCCGCCGAGGTCGATGAGAGGGCCGCGATCCAGGCCGAGCCCCAGCAGCAGGAAGCCGATAGCTTCATGCCGCCCGCACCGGCCACGCCCGAGCGGCGCAGCCATGCCACCAGCCAGGCCGCGACCCGCCCGGACCCCTTCGCCGTTGCCGATCTGGCCAATGCAGCCCGGTCGCAGCAGGCGGAGAAGCCGACTGCCGCGGCAGCCTCGCGGAACAAGGCCTACAGCCTGTTCCGCCGGGTCACCGGTGGCCTGACCGGAGCGACGGACCAGGAAATCCGGGAAGCGGCGGCTCCGCAGGTTCGCCGCGAACCGGTGATCGCACGCCCGAGCGAGCCCCAGGCTCCCGCAAAGGCGCCTGAAACCGCCGGTGGCAATCCGGCGGCCGAGGCCCGGCAGCATAAACTGGCGGGAATCGACCAGAATCAGGCCAACAAGGACGAGGAAGACCTGCTGGACATCCCGGCTTTCCTGCGCCGCCAGGCAAACTAAGCCGACTACCTGACCGGCGGGAACGAATCACTTAAGAGTTCGTTAAAGAAAACGGGCGCTCGAATACTAGGGATAGTAGGCGAGCGCCCGTTTTGCGTAACAAGCGGTAACAAATGTTGATTTGAGATAACGACGACGGGACGCCTAGAACACTCTGGACGTACTATGCCATGCGATATGAGGGCCGACGGTCCTTGCCCGAGAGTGCGGCCGGGGGCTTTCGAAGCTACGCACCGAAGACCGGGAATCGCGGGCAGATTGAAGAGGATGTGTATCGATGGTCGACGGGATGACGCCGTTTCGCGTGATTCACTCTAGCGCCGCCGGACAGGACGCGCCGAGCGTGAACGATATCGGCAAGCCCGGGATCGGCTCCTCCGGTCGAGGGCAGCGCCAGACGATCCTCAAGCAGACGACCCTCAAGAATGCCATCCACTGCTCCGGCGTGGGCGTTCATGGCGGACAAAAGACGTGCATGACGCTCAAGCCGGCCGCGGCAGACAGCGGAATCCTGTTCCAGCGTAGCGATCTGCCGGGCCAGCCGACGATCCCGGCCCTCTGGTCGCAGGCTGTGGAAAGCCCTCTCTGCAGTAAGATTGTCGCGACCGATTGCGACGCTTCCGTGTCGACGATCGAGCATCTTATGGCCGCTTTGGTGGGCTGCGGCGTCGACAACGCCTTGATTGAGATCGATGGATCCGAAGTCCCGATCATGGACGGCAGTGCGGCGCCCTTCGTGTTCTTGATCGAGTGCGCGGGCATCGCATCGCTTGCGGCGCCGCGCAAGGCGATCAGAGTCCTCAAGCCGATCGAGGTGAGCGAACCGCATCGCACCGCGCGCCTGCTGCCGCACGACGGTTTCTCAGTGGATTTCGCGATTCACTTCGACAGTAAGGCCGTGGGCGGCCAGCGCTTCGCCTGCGAAGTGACGCCGACATCCTTCAAGCAGGAAATCTCGCGGGCGCGGACCTTCGGCTTTCTGCAGGAGGTTGACCAACTGCGCAAGCTCGGGCTCGCCAAGGGCGGAAGCCTGGACAATGCCATCGTCATCGACGACGGCGTTATCCTCAATTCCGGTGGCCTGCGTTACGTCGATGAGTTCGTCCGCCACAAGGCGCTGGACTCGATCGGCGACCTCTACATGGCCGGCCGGCCTCTGATTGCCGGTTTCGAGGGCAACAAGGCCGGACACGCCCTGACTCTGCGCCTCCTGCAAGCGCTTTTCGCGAACCCGGCGAACTACGCCGAGGTGGAGTTGACCGAGGCCACGGCCGAGGACGACCTGCTGTTGGCTGCCGGAGCCTGAGGAACAGCCTCCAGAAGGGCCCGGTGATGGGGGGCTCGTTGTTCGCTATGGCGTCCAGCGCGGCAAAGCATCCTGCGAAGTCGGGGAAAACCGGAGATTCGGGAACTCTCAGGGTGCGAACCCTTCATTGTGACCGCCAGGCGCTTGCTGCCTCCACGGCCATGCCTATAGTCTGCGCCGGATTTGGTTTTGCCTGCCGGAGTCACGCGATGGCCTACTACACCCGACCCTTCCCCCGTGCGATCTCGGCTGCGGCCTTGGCGTCCTTGACCTTGCTGCTTGCGGGCTGCGGCACCGGCGACGAAGAGCTGGCCTACGAGGAACAGCCGGTCGAAGAGCTCTACAACCGCGGCTACACCAACCTCCTGGAGGGCGAAAACGATCTGGCTTCGCAGCTGTTCGACGAGGTCGAGCGGCAGCACCCCTACTCGGTCTGGGCGCCGAAGGCCCAGCTCATGGCGGCCTACGCGCACTACCAGGACAACCGCTACGACGACGCGATCAACACCCTCGACCGCTTCATCGAACTGAATCCCGGCAATGAGGACGTGGGCTACGCCTACTATCTGAAAGCCATTTCCTACTACGAGCAGATCAGCGACGTCGGCCGCGACCAGAGAATGACGGAGTTGGCCCTCGGCGCCCTCGAGGATGTGACCCGGCGCTTCCCGGAAAGCGAATATGCCCGCGACTCGCAGCTCAAGATCGACTTGGCGCGCGACCACCTGGCCGGCAAGCACATGACGATCGGCCGCTACTATCTGCGCCAGGGCGAATATCTGGCCTCGATCAACCGCTTCCGCATCGTTATCGAGGATTATCAGACGACCGCACATACGGCGGAGGCCCTGCACCGTCTGGTGGAAGCCTACATGGCCCTCGGCGTCACCTCGGAAGCTCAGGCCACCGCCGCGGTTCTGGGCTACAACTATCCGGGCAGCGATTGGTACATCGACTCCTATGCCCTCCTGACCGGCGCCGACCTGCGCCCGGAAGAGGACCGGGGCTCGTGGATCTCCCGCATCTTCTGAGGCCCCGATGCTGGCCAGCCTGTCGATCCGCGATGTGGTGCTCATCGACAGGTTGCAGCTCGCCTTCGACCGTGATCTGGGGGTCCTGACGGGCGAGACCGGCGCCGGCAAGTCGATCCTGCTCGATGCTCTCGGACTGGCGCTCGGGGAACGGGCGGAGGCCGGGCTGGTCCGCCAGGGCACGGACAAGGCGCAAGTCACGGCGGCCTTCGAGCTGGAGCCGCGGCATCCCGCCTTCACCCTGCTGGCCGACAACGAGATCGACGTGGAAGAGGATCTCCTGGTGCTGCGCCGGGTTCTCGGCAGCGACGGACGCAGCCGCGCCTATATCAACGATCAGGCGGTCTCGATCGGCCTCCTGCGCAAACTCGGCGACCTGCTGGTCGAAGTGCAGGGTCAGTTCGCACAACGCGGCCTGATGGATCCGAAGACACACCTCATGCTGCTGGACGCCTACGGCGGTCTGGAAACGGAAGCCGCAGAGCTGGCCAGACTCCACGGCGCCTGGCGCGGCGCGGTCAAGGCGCAGGCCGACGCGGAAGCCGCCTTCGCGCAGGCGCGAACCGACGAGGCCTTCCTGCGCCATGCGGTCGAAGAACTGAGCCAACTCGCCGCCCAGCCAGGCGAGGAAGAGAAGCTGGGTGAAGAGCGCAGTTTCCTGATGAACGCGGAGAAGCTCGTCACGGCGATCAATGCCTCCGGCGAGGAACTGAGCGGCGGTGAGTCGGCCCTCGCCCGCGCCCTGCGCCAGTTAGAGGAGGCGGCACCGAAGGCGGGCGGGCGGCTCGACTCCATCGTCGCCGCCGTCGAGCGCGCCGTCGCGGAAGCCGGTGAGGCTGCGGCCGATCTCGCCTCCGTTTCGGCCGGTCTGGAGGTCGAACCGGACCGGCTGCAGGAAATCGACGAACGCTTCTTCGCCTTGAAGGACGCGGCACGCAAACATGGTTGCGAGGCCGAAGACCTGCCGGACTTGCTGACCCGCATGGAGGAGCAACTGGCCGGGATCGAGACCGGCGGCGAGCGCTTGAACGAGCTGGCTCAAGCCCAGCGGGCCGCACGCGGCGCCTACGCCGCCGCCGCCGAAGCCTTGAGCGCCGCCCGTCAGCGCGCAGCCGCGAAGCTGGACAAGGCCGTCAATGCGGAACTGCCGCCTCTCAAACTGGAAAAGGCGCGCTTCGCCACCGAGATCGCGCCGCTCGACGAGGACACCTGGGGCCGGCACGGCAAGGACGCCGTCTCTTTCCGAATCGCCACCAACCCCGGCGCGCTCCCCGGACCGCTGGCGCGGATCGCGTCCGGCGGCGAACTCTCCCGGATCCTGCTCGCGCTCAAGGTGGTGCTGGCCGAGATCTCGCCGATCGTCACCTTGGTTTTCGACGAGGTCGACAGCGGCATCGGCGGCGCCACGGCGGCGGCGGTCGGCGAACGCCTGGCACGGCTCGCCGACGGCCGGCAGGTGCTGGTGGTGACGCACAGCCCACAGGTCGCGGCACGCGGCGCCACGCATTATCTCGTGCGCAAGGACAGCCGCGGCAAGCAGACCACGACCGGCGTGGCGCAACTCGACGGCGGACAGCGCCGGGAGGAGGTCGCGCGCATGCTCTCTGGCGCGACCGTCACCGACGAGGCCCGCGCCGCGGCCGAGAAACTGATGGGGGCGGCATGACCGGCAAGGCCGTGACGGAATTTGTCGCGCAGGGCGCGACCGGGCGCGACAAACCGGTCGAGGAGCTGAGCGAAGCTGAAGCGGCAGACGAACTGACGACCCTGGCCGCCGCGATCCGCCACCACGACGACCTCTACTACCGAGAAGATACGCCCGAGATATCCGACGCGGACTACGACGCCCTGCGCCGGCGCAACGAGGCGATCGAAGCGGC
The DNA here is from genome assembly GCF_003572205.1 of Algihabitans albus. Classification (NCBI taxonomy): domain Bacteria; kingdom Pseudomonadati; phylum Pseudomonadota; class Alphaproteobacteria; order Rhodospirillales; family Rhodovibrionaceae; genus Algihabitans; species Algihabitans albus. The sequence goes on along the minus strand of NZ_QXNY01000006.1, from coordinate 198,481 downwards.
CTTTCCGACGCTGGTCCGCGCCGACAGCCCGAGCCATCGCGTCGGAATCGAGCCGGCCGCCGGCTTCTCCAAGGTCCGCCACCGGGTGCCCATGCTGAGCCTCGGGAACGCCTTCGCCGACAGCGACGTGGAGGACTTCTTCGCGCGGGTCCGGCGATTCCTCAGCCTGCAGCCGGACGATCCCTTGACGGTCGTGGCCGAGCCGAAAATCGACGGGCTTTCGATCAACCTGCGCTACGAGCATGGCCGCTTCGTCCAGGGTGCCACGCGCGGCGACGGCAGCGAAGGCGAGGACGTCACGGCGAACCTACGCACCCTCGACGACGTTCCTGAGCGGATCGACGGCGAAGCCCCCGAGGTCCTGGACGTGCGGGGCGAGGTTTATATGACCAAGCGGGACTTCGCGGCACTCAACGAGCGGCAGGCGGCGGCAGGTGCCAAGCGCTTCGCCAATCCGCGCAACGCCGCAGCCGGCTCGCTGCGCCAGCTCGACAGCAAGATCACCAAACAGCGTCCGCTGCGCTTCTTCGCCTATGCCTGGGGCGAGGTTTCGAAGCCCATCGCGGCGACCCATTGGGACAGCCTGCGGCGGTTGCGAGCCTGGGGGTTCGCGATCAATCCCCTCGCCGCGCGCTGCAACAGCGCCGCCGAGACGCTGACGATCTACCGCAAGGTGGAGGCCGAGCGCGGCGCGCTCGACTACGACATCGATGGCGTCGTCTACAAGGTCGACGACCTTTCCTTCCAGGCGCGTCTCGGTTTCGTCAGCCGCGCGCCACGCTGGGCGCTGGCTCACAAGTTTCCGGCGGAACAGGCGCAAACCGTCCTGGAAGAGATCGCGATTCAGGTCGGGCGTACCGGCGCCCTAACGCCGGTAGCCCATCTCAAGCCGGTCACGGTCGGCGGTGTGGTCGTCGCCCGCGCGACCCTGCACAATCCCGACGAGATCGCCCGGCTCGACGTGCGGGTCGGCGACAGCGTCACGGTCCAGCGGGCCGGCGACGTGATCCCCCAGGTGCTGGGTCCGATCCTGGACAAGCGGCCCGCCAACGCCGAACCCTACCGTTTTCCCGAAGTCTGTCCCTGCCCGCTCGGCACCCCGGTGGTGCACGAGGACGGCGCCGTGATCGCCCGCTGTTCCGGCGAGCTGGCCTGCCCCTTCCAGCAAGTCGAGCGTTTGACCCACTTCGTCAGCCGCAACGCCTTCGACATCGAGGGGCTCGGCGACAAACAGGTGCGCAGCTTCTTCGAGCGGGAGCTGATCCGCACGCCGGCGGACATCTTCGATCTGGCGGAGACGGACAAGACGAGCCTGACCCCGATCCGCAAGCTGGAAGGCTGGGGCGACAAGTCGGTCGAGAATCTCTTCGCGGCGATCGAAGACCGGCGCACCATTCCGCTGGAGCGCTTCATCTACGCGCTCGGCATCCGCCAGGTCGGCCAAGCCACGGCCAAACTGCTGGCGCGCAGCTACGGCACGCTCCCCGCGTGGCAGCAGGTCATGCTTGCAGCGGCCGGCGAGCGGCAGGAAGCCCCGGAGGTCAAAAAGCCGGACCTGGTCGGGGAGCACTACGCAGAGCTCTGCAATATCCATTCGATCGGCACCAGCGTCGCCGACGAGATCTGCAGCTTCTTCTCCGAACCCCACAACCTCCAGGTCGTCCGCGACCTGGAGGAGCGGCTGGAGGTACAGGCCGCCACGCAACCCGAGACGGGCGACTCGCCGGTGGCCGGCAAGACCGTGGTCTTCACCGGCGCGCTGGCAACCATGAGCCGGGGCGAAGCGAAGGCTTCGGCTGAGTCGCGCGGCGCAAAGGTCGCCGGCTCCGTCTCCAAGAAAACCGACTACGTGGTGGTGGGCGCGGATGCCGGCTCCAAGGCCGCCAAGGCACAGGAGCTGGGCGTGACGACGCTGAGCGAGCAGGAGTGGTTGACGCTGATCGGGAGGGACGGATGACTCCGCCACAAGCGGCGAACGCCGGCGGCGAAGAGGCCGGGATAGTGACGTTGGACGACGTGCAGGCCGCCGCCGGCCGGATCTCCGGTCTGGTGCGCCGAACCCCGGTGCTCGCGGCCGCTCCGGCCCGCCAACCGCTTCCGGCCGAAGCGGTCTGGCTCAAGCTGGAGTCGCTGCAGGTGACCGGCTCCTTCAAGGCGCGCGGCGCCAGCAACAGGCTGCGCACGCTCGACCCAGCGGCGGCCGCGCGGGGATTGACGACCGCATCGGGCGGCAACCACGGCCTCGCCATCGCCTATGCGGCCTGGACGGCCGAGACCCGGGCCGTGATCTTTCTGCCCGAGAGCACCCCGCCGGCCAAGGCCGAACAGCTTCGCACCTGGGGCGCAGAGGTACGCATCGTCGGCCAGGTCTGGGACGATGCCAATGCGGCCGCCCTGGCCTTCGCGGAGGCGGACGGTCTGACCTACGTCCACCCCTTCGCCGAACCCAGCGTGATCGCCGGCCAAGGCACGGTGGCGCTGGAATTCCTGGAGCAGGTGCCCGATCTCGACCTGCTGCTGGTGGCCATCGGCGGCGGCGGGCTGATCTCCGGCGTCGCCACGGCCGCCAAGGGCCTCAATCCAGCCGTGAAGATCGTCGGCGTGGAGCCGCTCGGCGCCCCGACGCTGGCCGAAAGCCTCGCGGCCGGACAGCTCGCCACCCTACCCGGCATCGACACCCTGGCGGGAACTCTGGCACCGCGCCGGAGCGCCGGGATCAATCTGGAAATCGTCGATCGGCTGGTCGAGGAGATCGTGCTGGTCTCGGACGATCAGATGCGCGAGGCCGCCGTCTGGCTCTGGCGGGAATGCGGGGTCGCGGCCGAACTGTCCGGGGCAGCCGCGCTGGCGGCCCTGATGAGCGGCTGCCTGCCGGAGGCCGAAGCGGCCAGGGTCGGTGTCGTCGTCTGCGGCGCCGGCACCGACGGCATGGGAAGCTGAGGAGAGGCGGAATGCGACAGGCCGCGACGCAGCCGGGAGTCTGGGGGGCTGGACCGGAAGGATCGCTCGAGCTGCTGCTGGAAGACGACGGCGGTGACTGGAGCCTGGAAGAGGTGCCGGAACTCTTCGGTCTCGGCAGAACCGAAGAAGATGAGGAAGAAAGACTCCATCTGATCCTGGAACCCCGCGAAGCGCGCCAACTCAAACCGCTCGCGGACGCCCATTCCTTCGATCACGACGAGGGATTGATTCAGGCGATGCTGGCCATGGCCCGCTTCGCGCAAGGGCACCCCGGCCCCGAGCTGCGCTTTCTACAGATCTTCTGACGCGGACTCCGGCTCAGTCTTCCGGCCGGCCGTCCCACTCGGCACCGGCGAGGATCGCCCGCTCGGTGCGCCAGCCGGTCAGGTCGGCCCCCGTCAGTTTGGCATGATAGAGCACGGCGCCCGAGAGATCGGCGGAGACGAGACGGGTGCGAAGCTGGCGCTGTCGGCGCCCGCCGCCGGGCAGTCCCTCCTGATCGGCCGCATCCAGCCGCGCCTCGGTCAGGTCGGCACCGCGCAGGTCGGCATTCGAGAGATCGGCGCCGGTCAGGCGCGCCCGGCGCAGCGCGGCACCGCGCAGATGGGCGCCGGAGAGGTCGGTCAAAACCAGCAGCGCCTCGTTGAGGATCACCTCGTCCATCTTGGCGCCGGCCAGCTCCGCACCGGAGAGGTTGACCCCGGTCAGACTGCAGCGTTCCAGATTGACGCCGCTGAGGGCCGCGCGCTCGCCGCGCCGGCCATTGGTGTCGAGCCAGCGGCGATGCGCGTCGATGGCCCGACGCAAGGGCGCCTGCCGCGCATCCTCGCTGCGTTGAAGCAGCGTGCCCAGCGTCGAAGCTTCCAGCAGGTTGCAGTCGGTCAGACTGGCACCGACAAGAATCGCTTTGGCGAGATCCGCGCCGGCGACGTTCGCGCCGTCCAGCTTTGCGGCCGTCAGGTCGGCCGAACGCAGATTCGCCTCGCGCAGGTCGGCGGCGGAGAGGTCGGCGTTTCGCAGGATCGCATGGCTCAGATCCGCGCCACAGAGCTTTGCCTGCCGCAGGTTGGACCCCGACAGATTGCAATTGCCCAAGTCGGCGCCGGCCAGATCGGCCCGTTCCATCTGGGCGCAGATCAGCGATGCCTCGGCCATTACGATTATCTTGTTCGAACCGGCGTTGACCACCGAGGCGTTCTGCCCGCTGCCCGTCAGAAGCACGCCTTCGCGCAGATCGGCGGCATTGAGGTTGGCGCCATCGAAGCGGGTGCCCTGCAGCGTCGCACCGCGCAGATCCGCTTCGGCCAAGCCGGCACCGCGCAGGTCCGCATCGGTCAAGTCGGCGCCGAAGAGGTCGCAACCGAGGAGATCGGCATTGCGCAGATCGCAGCCGACTAACCGCGCTCCAACCAGGGACGCCCGCGCCAACCGCCGCCCGCCGAGCGACAGGCCGGAGAAATCGTAGAAGCGTAAATCCGCGCGCCGACCGGCACGCTCACGGTCAAGCCAGAGCGCGTGCAAGCGAAGAATGTCTTCCAACTCACGCATGGATGGCTTCGGACGATCTGGGCCGACGGGCGGTTGTGGCACGGTCTAGGCTCTCGCGGAAATGGGTCGACGTTCTTCTTTAACGTCTTCCGTCCGAGTGTCCTGTTGCCCGCCTTAGCACTCCGTTAACGGTTCAATTTTAGCGATCCTGGAAAACCCGGCAAACAGCCTTACGGCGGAAAGCGGCCAGCTTCTTCCATGACGTGCACAGTCTAAAAGAAATAATTGGATATATAAACTGCTATCCTTTTTCGAGCGGCGTCGTCGCCGTCTCCAGCCAGGCTTTGGCCTCTGCTTCCACCAGCGGCGCAAGCTCGCGTTTCACGCGCTTATGGTAGTGGTCGACCCAGGAAATCTCGCTCTCATCGAGCAGTGCGACGTCGATAAGGCTTCGGTCGAAAGGCGCCAAGGTCAGAGTTTCGAAGGCCAGCATCTTGCGTTCGTCGCTGCTCCGGGACTCGGCCTCCTGCACCGCGACGAGGTTTTCGATACGGATGCCGTAAGCACCCGGTTTGTAGTAGCCGGGTTCGTTGCTGACGATCATGCCGGGCTTCAGCGCCACCCTGTTCGGCACCTTGGAAATGCGCTGCGGTCCCTCATGCACCGAGAGATAACTGCCGACTCCATGTCCGGTGCCGTGGTCGAAATCGAGCCCCTCATTCCACAAGGGACGGCGTGCAAGGCTATCCAGTTGGCTGCCCGTCGTGCCGTCGGGAAAGCGCGCCGTGGCGATGGCGATATGCCCCTTGAGCACGAGCGTGTAGCGATGGCGCATCTCCGCGCTCGGCTCGCCCACGGCGATCGTTCGCGTCACGTCGGTGGTGCCGTCCAGATACTGGGCGCCGGAATCGACGAGATAGAGTTCGCCCGGCTTCAACTCGCGGTCGGTCTTGGGCGTCACGCGGTAGTGAATCACCGCGCTTTGCGGACCCGATCCCGAGATGGTGTCGAAAGACAGGTCGCGGAACCGCTCGCCCGGCGCGCGCAACTGATAGAGGCGGTCGCTGGCCGCCAGCTCGGTCACGCCGCCCTCGGGCGCGGCCTCGGTCAGCCAAGCCAGAAACGTCGTGAGCGCGACACCGTCGCGACGGTGGGCCGCGCGTGCACCCGACATTTCGGTCGGGTTCTTGCGAGCCTTCGGCATCAGGCAGGGGTCATCGCCGCGCTGCACCTCGGCACCCGCCGCCTCCAACTGGGTGAAGATCCACTGGGCCGCGCTGGAGGGATCGACACGGACCTTCCGTCCGGACTGCTCCTTCAGCGCCGGCGCCAGATCCTCCGGCGGCCGGACGCGCACGCCGTTTCCGAGATGCGCCGGCACCTCGTCGGTGATCTTGCGTGCATCGACGAACCAATCGACCTGTCCTTCGTCGTCGACAATGGCGAAGGACAAGGGCAAGGGGGTGCGCGGAACATCGCCGCCGCGCACGTTCAGCAGCCAGGCGATCGAGTCCGGCATGGTGAGCACAGCCGCGCCGACGCCCTGGCAGCGCAGCTCGCCCGCGAGCTTGGATCGCTTGTCGGCCGAACTCTCGCCGGCGAAGATCAGGTCGTGCGGAACGACGGGCGCCAAAGGCGGTTCGGGTTGATCCAGCCAGACCGCATCCAAGGGGTTGGGCTCCGCCGTCACCAGGGTCGCGCCGCTCCGCTTCAAGGTGGCACCGAGACGCGTCACCTGGTCGGCCGTGTGCAGCCAGGGATCGTAGCCGAGCTTGCCGCCCTTCAGCCGTTCGGAGATCCAGGACCCCACCGGCTCCTCCGTCAGATGACGCGGCGTGTAGAGCGCGGTGTCCACCTCCTGCTCGGCCTGCAGGGTATAGCGGCCATCCACGAAGATCGCCGCGCTGTCGCGGAGCACCACCGCCAAGCCGGCGGATCCCGTGAAGCCGGTCAACCACAGCAGGCGCTCGGCCCGCGGCGAGACGTATTCGCCCTGATGCTCGTCGGCACGCGGAACGAGGAAACCGTCCAGGCCGCGACGGTCGAGTTCGGCCCGTAGCGCGGCGAGACGTTCGGCCGAACCTGCCGGCGAGGCGAGCGATCGCGAAGGAGCATCATTCATATCGTCAAATTAGAGCAGGATCGTGCCGAGGGAAATCGCAATCGCCGACTTCGGAGCGACCCGGCGGCACAGCCTGACCGGGGAGGGCGAGAGGTCCGCTCAACCCCTGTTAACGCCTGGGTAACCAGGCATGCGGAGCGCGCAACGCTGCAGCGCAACAATTACTATTTCACAAGGCGTTAGCTCGCCTATCTGTACGTTGCTCTGCGAAACTCGCAGCCCGCCGACCGCAGTTTTCGAAGCTGTCGCGAAGCCCGCCTCGAGACGCAAGAAACTTAAACGAAACGACAAGAACCGCGAAAGGATTACGACAATGGCCCGCCTTACCGACCGCGAACTGACTGCGGTGCTGAAGGCCAAGACCTTTGGGACGCCGCTGGCGACCCAGATGATCGTTGCCGAAGCCAAGCGCCTGCAGGCCGAGGCCGTTCATGACGGTTTCCGCAAGCTCTTCCAGATGCTCAAGTTGCCCGCCCTGTTCAGGATCGTGCAGCGGGAGACCATCTGCCGCCGCACGCGGACGGCGCTTGCTCAGTTGGACGACGCGACCCTGCGCGACATCGGTCTGCACCGCGGCGAGATCGCCGACCAGGCACGCCGCTGCGCCAACACCCAGGTGCCGGCCCGCTAAAAGCCTCAGTAAGAGCCCCGGTAGAAACCCGGAGACAGGGGCCGATCAGGCCCTCGTCAGCACCAGGGCCGACCACTCGCCCATCCGCCGGCGCGCCTGCAGCCGCAGGCCCGCGGCGCGATGGCGCGCGATGACCGACTGCTCCTGCGTCACGAGCAGGCCCGACAGAACGACCGTTCCGCCGGGCGCCGAAGCGGCGGCCGTGGCGCTCGCCAGGGACATCAGCGGTCCCGCCAGGATATTCGCTATGATCAGATCGTAGGGACCGTTCCGGCGGACGACCGGCGCGGCATAGCCGGCCCCCACATCGAAGACGGGACGCCGGGGTGCGAAGCCGTTCAACCGCGCGTTCTCCCGCGCCACGCGGATCGATGGCGCATCGAGGTCGCTCGCCGTGACCTCTGCGGTCGGCCAGAGCCGGGCGGCCGCCAGCGCCAGCAGTCCGGACCCGCAGCCGAGATCCAGCACCCTCGCGACCTTGCCCCGCCGTGCCAGATCCTGCAGAGCCTGCAGACAGAGCCGTGTGGTTTCGTGTCGGCCGGTGCCGAAAGCGACGTTGGCATCGATCTTCAAGGCGATGCTCGAAGCCGGCGGCGTCTCGGTCACGTGACTGCCGTAGACCCAGATCCGGCCGCTGCGCACGGCCGGAAGGCCGGCCTGGCTTTCGGCAACCCAGTCGATCTCCGGCATCATCTCGCTGGTGAAGTCGGGCACCTGCGTGCCGGCCGCGGCGGCGGCGGCGGCCAAGCGGGCCGTGATCTCGCTCCGGTCCGGCGCCGCGCCGAGATAGAGGATCAAGGGTACCTGGCCCCGCACGTCCGCACCGCCGACCGACAGTGCTCCCCCATCGACGCCCTCCAGCGCTGCCTCGAACAGCGCTTGCGCGCCCTGCGGCACCTGCAGCCGCAGTTCCCAGATCGCATCGGACATGGGCGTCAGCCGGCCTGATCGGCCGGCACGAGGAAGGCCGCCATGACGCGCTTTTCTCCGGAATGGTCGAAGTCGACCGTCAGCTTCTCGCCTTCCGTGCGCAGAATGGCGCCGTAACCGAACTTGGTATGAAAGACGCGCTCCCCGGCGGCGAACCCGCCGGCCGGCGACAAGGACTTCACGACGGTCGCCGTACCGTCGATGAAGGGCTTGGAAGACTCGGCATAGCGCTGGGCCCGGGTCATTCCGGGCGAGGCGCGGCGCGGTCCGAAGGGATCGTCTTCCTCGGCGGCGCCGAAGCGCCCGAAGCTGCCGCCCCAGGCCGCCGTCGCCTGACCGTAGAGGCCCTGTTCCGACTCCACCTCGACATGCTCGGGCGGCAATTCGTCGACGAAGCGCGAGGGAATGGCCGCGGCCCAGGAGCCGTGCAGACGGCGGTTCGCGGCGAAGGTCACGAAGAGCCGCCGCCGCGCGCGGGTCAGGCCGACGTAGGCCAAGCGCCGCTCCTCCTCCAGGCCACGCAGGCCGGTGTCGTCGAGCGCGCGCTGGTTGGGGAACAGCCCTTCCTCCCAACCGGCCAGGAAGACGGTATCGAATTCCAGCCCCTTGGCGGCATGCAGCGTCATGATCGAGACCTGTTCGCCGCCGGTGTCCTGCAGGCTCTCCATCACCAGACCGACATGCTCCAGGAAGCCCTGGAGGTTTTCGAAATCGGCCATGCCGTCGATCAAGGCCGCCAGATTCTCCAGCCGCCCGGGCGCCTCGATCGCCGTGTCGTCGCGCCACATGTCGGTGTAACCGGACTCCTCCAGCACGGTCTCCGCCAGGTCCGTATGCGGCAGGTCCTCGGCCGCCTGCCGCCAGCGCAGGAAGTTCTCCACCACGTCGGCCAGGGCCTTGCGCGCCTTGGGTTTCAACTCGTCGGTGGCGATCAGTCGGCGCGCCGTCTCCAGCAGCGGCAGACCCTGAGCCCGCGCCACCTGGCGAAACTGCTTGAGAGTCGCGTCGCCGAGGCCGCGCTTCGGCTTGTTCACGATCCGCTCGAAGGCCAAGTCGTCGGCCGGCTGTGCCACGACGCGCAGGTAGGCCAGCGCGTCGCGCACCTCTAGCCGCTCGTAGAAACGCGGGCCGCCGACGATGCGGTGCGGCAGGCCGATGGCGTTGAAGCGATCCTCGAATTCGCGCATCTGCGCCGTGGTGCGCAGCAGGATCGCCATGCCGGCCAGGGACTCGCCGTTGCGCTGCAGCGCCTCGATCTCCTCGCCGACGAAGCGCGCCTCGGCCTCGCCGTCCCACAGGCCGCGCACGCGGATCCGCTCGCCCTCGCCGGCCTCGCCGCCCTCGGTCCAGAGGGTCTTGCCGAGCCGGCCCTCGTTCTTCGCGATCAGGCCGGAGGCCGCGCCCAGGATCGTCGGGGTCGAGCGGTAGTTACGCTCCAAACGGATCACCTTGGCCCCCGGGAAATCCTGCTCGAAGCGCAAGATGTTGCCCACCTCGGCCCCACGCCAGCCGTAGATCGACTGGTCGTCGTCGCCGACGCAGCAGATGTTCTTGTGGCCCTGGGCGATCAGCCGCAGCCAGAGGTACTGGGCGACGTTGGTGTCCTGATACTCGTCGACCAGCAGGTAGCGGAACTGCCGGTGGACCTCGTCCAAAATGTCCTGGCGGGTCCGGAAGATCTCGATGCAGTGCAGCAGCAGGTCCCCGAAATCGCAGGCGTTGAGCTGCTTCAGGCGCGCCTGATAGGCGGCGTAGAGTTCGAGGCCGCGGCCATTGGCGACGGCGCCGGCCTCGCCGGCGCTGACCCGGTCCGGCGTCAGGCCCTTGTCCTTCCAGCGCTCCACGGCGCCCAGCACGGCGCGCGCCGGCCAGGATTTATCGTCGATGCCCTCGGCGGCCAGGATCTGCTTCATCAGGCGGAGCTGGTCGTCGGGGTCCAGAATGGTGAAGTTGGGCTGCAACCCCGCCACCTCGGCATGGCGGCGCAGGAAGCGGGCCGCCAGCGAATGGAAGGTACCGAGCCACCAGCCCTCGACGCTGCGGCCCAGCAGGGCCGCCACCCGCTCCTTCATTTCGCGGGCGGCCTTGTTGGTGAAGGTTACGGCCATGATCTGCCCCGGCACCGCACGGCCGGTGAGCAACAGATGCGCGAGCCGGGCCGTGAGTGCCCGGGTCTTGCCGGTGCCCGCACCGGCCAGCATCAACACCGGCCCGTCGAGGGTTTCGACAGCCTCGCGCTGCGCCGCGTTCAAGCCGGCCAGGTAGCGCGGCAGCGGCGCCTCGCCGGCGTGCGGGCCGGAGGCGGAGACAGAAGAGGACATGAGTCAGATATAGCCGATCCCGCGCGAGTCTGTGAGTCCTCGACGGCAAGACCCCACGCTCGCGGCGAGACAAGCTTCGGAGAGCGAAAGGGTTCCCCCTGACGGCTGTATCAGAGGGGCTGCCCTTTCGACCTCCGCTGCACTACCCTCCCCGCGCCATGGAGCCGCCCCGCGAGACGATTCCCCCCCAGGACTGGATGACCACCGCGCCGACCCGCGCCGTGCTGGCGGCGCTGGCGGCCGGCGGTGCCGAAGCGCGCTTCGTCGGCGGCTGCGTGCGCGATGCCCTGGCCGGGCGGCCGGTGCGCGACATCGACATCGCGACTCCGGCGGGGCCGGAGCGGGTCACCCATCTGATCGAGGCCGCTGGCCTGAAAGCGGTCCCCACCGGGCTCGCGCACGGAACCATCACCGCCGTCGCGGCGCATCACCCCTTCGAGATCACGACCCTGCGCGAGGACGTCGAGACCTTCGGCCGCCATGCCACAGTGGCCTTCACCGACGACTGGCGGGCGGACGCCGCACGGCGGGACTTCACCATGAACGCCCTCTCCTGCACGCCCGAGGGCGCGATCTTCGACTACTTCGGCGGTCTGCGGGACCTGCGCGCCGGGCGGGTGCGCTTCGTCGGCAAGGCGACACAGCGAATCGCGGAAGACTATCTGCGCCTGCTGCGCTTCTTCCGTTTTCATGCCCACTACGGCCGGGGGGCGCCCGACCCGGAGGGACTTGCCGCCGCCGCGGCGGCGGCGCCGGAGCTGATCCGCCTGTCGCAAGAGCGAGTACGGGCCGAGTTGCTGCGCCTGCTGGAGGCGCCCGACCCGGTGCCGACTCTCGAGATCATGATTCTCCACCGCATCCTCGCCGAGGAGCTGCCGGAGGAGGGCGACACGGCGCCTCTCGCCCGGCTGCTGGCGTTGGAGGCCGCTCCGCCCGACGCGCTGCTGCGACTCGCGGCCCTGGTCGATACGGATCGCAAGGGGGCGGACGCCATCGCCGCGCGCCTGCGGCTGTCGAACGCCGAGCGGACACGGCTGGAACTGCTGACGCAGCCGCCGCTGCCGGTCGCCGCGGGCATGCCGCGAAAAGATCTGCGGGTTGCCTGCTACCGCCTGGGCAAAGCGGCGGTGGCCGACCTGCTGCGCCTGGCCGCCGCGCGCGGCGATGAAACAGACGGCTTGGAAGCGGCCTTGGCCGAAGCGGCGGCCTGGCCGGACCTGACTTTCCCGGTCAAGGGCCGCGATCTGATCGCACTGGGCGTCGAGAAGGGCCCGGCGATCGGGGATCTGCTGAGCGCGTTGGAGGCCTGGTGGATCGACCGCGACTTCCGGCCCAACCGGGCCGCGCTGCTGGCACGCGCCGAGAGCCTGCTTTAACGCGCCCCCGTCTCGCGCCTGTCCCTAAAGCTGCGTCGGGTTGGGCGCGTCGCCGTAGACCTCGACGGGATCGAAGGTCTTCTCCGTCTCTTCGAAACGGAGTTTCACCGGCCCCTGCTCCGGAGCCTCGCCGACCGGCAGCGAGCGGTAGAAGCAGGAGCGGTAGCCGACGTGGCAACTGGCGTCGCCGACGACCTCGACCCGCAGCCAGACGCAATCCTGATCGTCGTCGATGCGCATCTCGCGCACCTTCTGAACCAGACCGCTGGTGGCGCCCTTGTGCCAGAGCGCCTTGCGGCTGCGCGAATAATACCAGGCCTCGCCGCTTTCGAAGGTCCGCGTCAGCGCCTCGGCATTCATGTAGCCGTGCATCAGCAGCTCGCCGCCGTCATAGGCCGTGGTGACGACGGGAATCAGGCCCTGCTCGTCGAACTTCGGCGCCAGCTCGTGGCCTTCCTCGACCTGTTCGACAGTGAGGCGCTTGGCAAAGAGCGGGGACTTCGGGGCCTGTTCGGTCATGGTTTTCCAACCCATGTCTGACGGAGACGACCTGCCGATGGCGCGGTCGGCGAAGCGGGTGATATACCCACCGTGGTTCGCCACCGCAAGAAAGCGACCGTCAGGAAAGGGCCGAGCTGGGCGGCGTCCCCGGTTCGCCCAGGACCACCGGACACAGGATCACCGATAGGCACGAGATGGCCGACGACGCATTGAAGCAGCTCTATAACGACCGGGTCATGGCGCTCGCCCGCGACATCCCGCGGCAAGAGCGGCTGCAAACCCCCGACGCAACAGTACAGCAGGTCAGTCCGCTCTGCGGCAGCCGTATCACGATCGATCTGAAGCTTCAGCAAGACCGCGTCTCGGACTATGGCCAGACCGTGCGTGCCTGCACCCTGGGCCAGGCCGCCGCCTCCATCCTCGCCCGCCATGTGATCGGACGCTCCAGCGCCGAACTGCATCGTGTGCGAACGGAAATGCAGGCCATGCTAAAGGAGGGCGGACCGCCGCCGGGGCCGCCCTGGGAGGACCTGGAAGTGCTGTTGCCGGCGCGCGGCGTGAAGTCCCGCCACGGGTCGGTGCTGCTGGCTTTCGAGGCTGTGGTGAAGGCGCTCGATCAGATCGAGGCGGAGCGCAGCGGCGGGACCTAAAAATATCCACGTCCGCCTAAAAATGTCCGCCCGCAGCTAACCCATTCCAATCGCTCGAAAGACGCCCGCAGCTTCGGCGAAGGCGTCGCGACACCCCCTGCCGATTAACCGCTCGTTAAGCAGAATCGGGGCATCCAATACCCAACATCTTGCGGCAGGAGTCGTATCAGACCATGCATATTGTGGATAAACCTGTGGATGATTCTCTCGAAAACCGCTCCACCGAGCCGGTCAGTCCCTACCTGCAGCGGCCCTTGCGAAGCCTCGACGAAGTCCTCTTGGATCGGAAGAATCAGAGGCTTCCCGAAGGTTTGATGCGGAGCGACTGGACCGATAACTGAGAGGCCTCTTCGCCCTCGGCACCGCCTCTGAGATATCCACAAGACCGCAGATCAACACCCGTGCAGGGAGAGCCGGACAGTCGGCCGGCGACGGTCCCTTGCCAGGCGAGACGATCCCTTGCCAGCCGAGTAGAGCGGAACGCACCGTTCCGCAAAAGACCGGCGCGGCCCACGGCCCCGGCCGCTCATCCGCCAGCGCCGCTCACCTGTCAGACAAAAGAAAAGCCCCGGCGGTGAACCACCGGGGCAAGTTGAACAGGGAGGCTTCACGTCTGGGAGACGTAGGACCCGCTGCACGGGGGGTGCAGTCCGCGGGCCCCTAACATCCGGAATACTCCGGATCGTAATCTTGCCCACGCCGGAAACCGAGAAACGGCAAACGGCGCCAGCAAGGTGACTCGAAGATGCTGCGTCGCAGCAACTGTGCACTGAAGATGTGCATGAAAGTGCCTTGCGTCTATGCAAATTGCCGCAAGCGAGGCATGCCGCTGTTGCATGGCTCCCGCACTCTGTTGCAAACAGGTCACAGCCTTGTCTGAGGCCGCCGGAAAATGCTCCCCAAATCAATACCTTGACCGAAAGGCCGGCGAGCGCAACTCTCGTGGCACTTTCCCCCGATCCGAGCCCTCGACCCATGGCGCGACGCACCGACATCCGTAGCTTGCCGGCACCCGCTGCCGGCACGGCGCAGCAGTTGCTGATCCACCGTTTCGGCCCCGAGTCGGTCATCCCCGAGTCGCCGACCGGACGGAAGGCCTACATCCAAGCTTCGCTCCATGCCGACGAGACACCCGGTCTGCTGGTCGCCCACCATTTGCTGCGCCTTCTGCAGCAGGCCGAAACCAACGGCGAGGTGACGGGGCAGATCGCTCTGGTGCCTTACGCCAATCCGCTCGGCCTGGCTCAGTTCTTCGATCATACGCAGCTTGGGCGCTTCGAATTCGCGTTGTCCGGGGGCAACTTCAATCGCAATTGGCCCGATCTGGCCGCCCTGGCCGGCGACCGGGTGGCCGGCCAGTTGAGCGACGATGCCGGCAGCAACGTGACCGTAATCCGGACGGCCTTCCGAAACGCGCTCGACGAGATTACGCCCCAGCGCTCCCTGCAGGCCTTGCGGTTGATCCTGGCCCGCGAAGCCTGCGACGCCGACCTGGTTCTGGACCTGCATTGCGACGACCTGGCGCTCCCGCATCTCTTCCTGATCCCGCAACACTGGCCGCAAGCCCAGGATCTGGCCGCCGAGCTGGGTGTCCGCGCCGTTCTGCTGGCCGAGGATTCCGGGGGCGGATCCTTCGACGAAGCCTTCTCGACACCCTGGCTCCGGCTCGCCGAGCGCTTTTCCGGCGCACCGATCCCGCCGGCTTGCGAGGCCGCGACCGTGGAGTTGCGCGGCTGGATGGACGTCAACGACGCCCAAGCCTCGGCCGACGCGCTGGCCATCTTCCGAACCCTGCAGCGCCGCGGTTTCATCGCCGGTCAACCCGGCGCCTTGCCGAAACTGCATTGCGAGGCCACGGAACTGACGGCCACAGACAGCGTCAAGGCGCCCAGCGCGGGCGTGGTCGTCTACGGCGTCGAACCGGGCGACCGGGTCAAGATCGGCGACCTGATCTGCGAGATCGTCGATCCCGCCGCGACCGATCCGAAGCGAGCCCGCCGAGCCATAACGGCCACGACCGATGGGCTGATCCTCTCGATCCGCAGCCACCGCTACGTTACGCCGGGAATGGCCTTGGCCAAGATCGTCGGACGCACCCCGTTGCCCCATCGCAGCGGATACCTGCTGGAAGACTGAGCCGGGCCGTTCCTTAGGGGTCGCGCTTCAATAATATTCGCCAGGGCGCGCCGCGCGGCTTGTCCGCGGGCCTTGCCGTGCTAGCCTAGCTGGTAAGAGCGACTTGTTGCCCAGGGGAGGTCGGATCGACTTTCGGAGGCCTATCATGGCATTGCATCGCCTTGCACAGCTCGGACTTCTACTTCTCATCGCCGTCTCTCCGCTGACCGGCCGGCCCGGTCTCGCCCAGACCGGCGCGCCTGATGGCGAAAGGTCCGCCAGTCCTCTTGAGGCCGTCAGTCCCCTCGAGGCGGTCATCGGCATTCGCGCCCTAATTCCAGCGGACGCCCGCACCGCCGGTAGCCTGGGGACGGAACGCCAGGGCTCGGGCGTCGTTATCGACGCGCGCGAGGGTCTCGTTCTCACGATCGGCTATCTGGTCATGGAAGCCGGCTCCGTCGAACTGCTGCTGCCCGACGACCGCATCGTCGGTGCCGAAGTGACGGCCTACGACTACGACAGCGGTTTCGGTCTGGTGCGCGCCGACCGGCCTCTCGGCCTGCCGGCGATGCCGCTGGGCAATTCCCTGACGGACGCGGAAGAGCGCAGCGAGGTCCTGGTGGTCGCCTCCACGGGCCGCCAGCAAAGGGTCGCGCCAGCCATCGTCGTTTCGCGGCGGGACTTTACCGGCTACTGGGAGTACCTTCTGTCCGACGCGATTTTCACCACCCCGCCCCATCCGGGCTACGGCGGCGCGGCACTGGTCAGCCGGCAGGGCGAACTGCTCGGCATCGGGTCGCTCCACGTCGGCGACGCGCTGGGCGGGGATAGCGGCGGAGTGGGCGGCAGAGTCCTGCCGGGAAACATGTTCGTACCGATCCAGACCTTGCGGCCCATCTACGACGACCTGCTCGCCTTCGGCCGCGCCAACACCGCGCCCCGGCCCTGGTTGGGGCTACACACGGTGGAGGTCGGCGACAGGCTTCTGGTTCAGCGCGTCACGCCGGGCGGTCCGGCCGACCGCGCCGGTGTCGAACCCCTGGATGTCGTCGTCGCCGTGAGGAGCGAACCGGTCGCGGATCAAGCCGATTTCTACCGCAAGATCTGGGCGCTCGGAGACGCCGGGGTGGAGGTGCCCCTGACGGTTCTGCGCGCCGACGGACGGCGCGAGACCGAAGTCCGTTCGATCGACCGCTACGACTTCCTCATGCTGGACGGCAGTTTCTAGCCCGTGAGTTCGCGCCAAGCCCTTGCCGACAGCGCGAAACCGGCGCCGGACCTTTTGAGTGAGTGGCGCGAGCGGCTGGTCGCCTACCGTGCCCGCAGTCGGCAGGAACCCCTCTTCAATCCCGTGCAGCACCTGGCCTTCGAGCTGTCGGTCGCGCTGGAACGCGGAGAGGTCGGCCTACGCGATATCGCCGCTGCCGCCAAGACGCTGAGCGACGAGGCGCTGATCGACCGCGCCGAGCGCCTGCGCCGCTATCTCGGCCTCGAAAGTGACAAGACGGGCGGCGGCGCTGACGGAGCCGGCGGCCAGCCGGGCAGGGCTCGGCTGACGGCCCTGGTGCGGGGCACGACCGTCGGGAACGCGGGAGCGACGACACCCTTCGAGGACTTCGCCGCGCTCTGGAGCCGACCGGAGGACGGGATCGTCTTTACGGCGCATCCCACCTTCGCCATGTCGCAGGCCCTGCGCGAGCTGCTCACCGACCTGGTCGAGGGCCGCAAGCCGAGGGCGGAGACCGAGCGCAACCTGCGCAACCTGCCGCACCGGCCCGATCAGCCGATCACCCTCGACAGCGAGCACGAACAGGCGCTGTCGGCCCTGGCCCAGGCGCAGGACGCCGTGGCGACGCTGCTGCGCACGATCCTGCAGGTCGCTCAGGAGGTCTATCCCGATCGCTGGAGAGAGCTGCGCCCGGCGCCCATCAGCCTCGCCACCTGGGTCGGCTACGATCTGGACGGACGCAACGACATCACCTGGGTCGACAGCATCCGCTTCCGCCTGCAGGAAAAACGCTGGCAGCTCGAGCGCTACGCGAGACGCCTGGAGAATATCCTCGCCGAACTGCCGACAGACGACGCCGCCCTTGCGGCGGCACAGACGGCGATCAGACGACTGCGCGAGGAACTGCAGGCCGTCGCCCGGCAGATCGCGGCCTTCCACGGCGATCTGGAGGGTCCGGCGGCCCTGACAACGGCGGCCAACAGCCTGACCCGGCGGCGCGACGGCGGACTGGGAAATTCGACCGCAAACCTGATCGACAACCTGAACGAGGCCGTCGAAGCGGCAGGCCAGCAAGAGGCAGCCCGGTCATTCGCCGTCTTGCGGTCCGAAATCCAATTGCACGGCCTCGGCGCCGGATTGATCCACCTGCGCATCAACGCGGCCCAGGTGCACAACGCCATCCGCAAGCCCCTGGGCCTCGCCCCCGCCACCGAGATGGAAAGCCGGGTCCTGCTGAACCAGTTGGATCGCGCGGTGGAGGATCTGCCGCGGGAGACGGTCAACTTCGCCTCGCTGGCGCTGGAAAGCGCCACCGCGGTCCGCCAGTTCATCGCGATTGCGCAGATCCTCAAGCACATCGACGGCGACAAACCGATCCGGCTGCTGATCGCCGAGTGCGAGCATCCCTTCACACCGCTGGCCGCGCTCTACTTCGCCCGCCTGTTCGGCGTCGAGGACCGGGTCGACATTTCCCCGCTGTTCGAAACCGAGCAGGCGCTGGAGCACGGCGCCGCGCTGGTCGAAAGCCTGCTGAAGACCAGGAGCTATCGCCGCTACATCGGCGCGCGCGGCCGCCTGGCCGTGCAGACCGGCTTCTCGGACGCCGGCCGTTTCATCGGCCAGGTTCCCGCCGCGCTGGCGGTCGAGCGGCTGCAGGGGCAGTTGGCGGGCGTGATCGAAGCGGCCCAGGCGGCAGAGGATCTGGGCGAGATCGAGGTGTTGATCTTCGATACCCACGGCGAGTCGATGGGCCGCGGTGCGCATCCCGCCAGCTTCCGCGACCGGCAGGACTACGTGCTCTCGCCCTGGGTGCGGCAGCGCTACAGGGCGCGCGGCATTCGCCTGCTGCACGAAACCAGTTTCCAGGGCGGCGACGGCTACGTCTTCTTCGGCCGGGCCGAACTGGCGCTCGCCGTTCTCGCCGGCATCCTGGAAGCGCGCCTGGCCGACAGCGGTCCGGCCCAGGACGACCCCTTCTACGCGGCCTACCTCTTCAATCGCGATCTGCACGAGCGCCTGCGCAGCTTTCAGACCCGGCTTTTCGCCGAGGCGGACCACAGCACCTTGCTGACCGCCTTCGGCACCAACCTTCTGGTCGCCACCGGATCGCGTAAGACCAGCCGGCAGTTCGATGGCCGCAGCGACAGCCGCGTCGCCGCCGCCGCGTTGCGCGCCATTCCGCACAACGCGCTGCTGCAGCAGCTCGGCTACGGCATCAACCTGGTCGCCGGCCTCGGCTCAGCCTTGCGCCACGACCGCGAAACCTTCGCCGGCCTGCATGCCCGCTCCGACCGCCTCAAGGTGATCGTCGATCTGGTGCGGCGCGCCCGGGCGCTCTCCAGCCTGGACACGCTGGCGGCCTACGCGGCCCTGTTCGACGGCGCCTACTGGGTCGCCCGGCCCAGACGCGAGCGCGAAACCGGCCTGAAGGAAGGCTGCTTGCTGCTGGCCGAACATCTGCGCGACGACCCGCGCTTCTACGCGATGCTCCGGCTGGGCTCGGCCCTGCGCGAGGATGCCATCCACCTGGATGACCTGCTGGCGGAGATCGGCGTCGAGTCCGGGATCGGCGCGGAGGGCGGCGACAGCCGGCGGAGCGCGGACCCCGCCTTGCTGCAGAGCCTGCGCCTCGCGCTGATCCAGCACATCTTCCTGCTGGCGGCGCGGCTGCCGAAATTCTCGACCCGTCACGACATGTCGCAGGACGACGTCATCGCGCTGACGACCCGCCTGCGCGTGCTCGAGACGACCCAACTGCTGCGCAGAATCTTTCCGGCGGGCCAGCCGATCGCCGCCGACTACCAGCTCGACGAGGCCGCCAGCTATCGCGGGGCCGAAGCCATCGACTATGCGGAGATGAACCGGCAGCTGATCGACCCGATGCTCTCGGCCTTCGAGATCGCCCAGGACCTCACGGTCGGCATCTCGCACTGCTTCGGCGCTTACGGCTGACAGACCGTTTTGAGCCGCCCTGCCAATCGTTGCGAGCAGACGAACTGAAACAAGCAATGCGAAGTTTTGCGTCACCACGCCTTGGCAGTTACTCGATAGCGCCCAGGCGTCGTTCCGAGAACACGCTTGAAAGCAGTTGTCATGTGGCTCTGTGAACAAAAGCCCGATTTGATCGCCACGGCGGCTAGGGGCAGGTTGCTTTCGGCCAAGAATTCTCGGGCTCGCTCAACGCGAAGCCCCATAAGGTAGCGGTGAGGCGGCATGCCGGTTTCACGAGAGAAGGCCCGAGCAAAGTGCTGTGGGCTGAGACCAACGGAGTCGGCTATGTCGGAGAGACTGATGTCGTCGGCAAGCCTGTCCCGCATGAGGTCGGTCGCACGACGAAACCGCGCAGGAGCAAGCCTGTGTCTGCTTGGCGTACCGTCGCTCTCTCGAACCTCTCGCAATGGCGAAGCCGAATGAGTTCGAGCGAGGACGACAGCAAGCGCCGTCGCGAGACTCTCCGCGAATAGACGCCCTTGGGATCCGGCCGCGACCTCGGCCAACAGCGTGCGGGCTAGTAATGCGAGTCCGCTCTCCCGCGCAGCGAAGCAGTCACGGATCTCCAAACGGGCCGGATCGTTGTCGAATTCCTGCTCAACGACTCGTGCAACGACAGGCGGGGCGAGAAAAAGGTCTATCACCTCAATGGCTCGGTCCCAGCGCCACGCCACCGGCGAACCGGCCGGGAGGATCGTAACATCGTCTACTCGGGTACGCGCGCTGCGCCAGCGCCCGACATATCACTGCTCAAGATGATATCCACCACGGGTGACGACGCTAATTTTGTGATGACCGATTGTCCACTCCGGCAACTCGGCAGCCGGCTGCGCCTGGCGCAGGACCACAAGATCTTTCCAACCCAAGTCTTCGCTGCTGAGTACGGGCCGACAGGGCAGAAGCCGAGCCACATCGGTCGGTGCAAGGACCGAAGAAATAGGAGACGCCACCCGCAAGTTTTTCATACCGGATAAGTCGCCATCGCGCACCCTGAGCAATTCCAGCTACCTGTTCTCCCCTGAAATCAAGTGGGGAGAAGCGGGAAACTCGGCAATGACGCGATCAGCTGATACAGGACGCTAAGATCGTGAAAATCGGGCCAGGCGGTGAAAGAAGCCGTTCGCCAATAGCCCCAAGTTCCACGTGTCGGCGCCAGCCGCGTGCGGGGACGACCTCACAGGCGCCGCAACCTGGAAACGTATTGAGAAGGGGAATAGCGGATGCGAAGTGTAGTCCTAACCGCAGTTACAACCTTTGTCGTCACCGTCAACGCCATCGCCAATCCTTCGGTAGCTGCAGATAGCGGGGCGCAGGCCGAGACAGCGCCGGCCACCTCGGCAGCGCCGCTCGCCGTCAACTCACAAGCACCCTTCGACAATCTTCGCGGGCGTGACGCGGTACGTGAAGGACCGATCCGACTTGCCTTCGTGCCGGTCGCGCCGGATTTTTCCTACTATGCCTCAATGCGCGAAGGCGTCGAGGCCATGGCCGACCAAATCAATGCCGAAGCGATCACCATGGGACCGCCGGGAAGCGGCGACAACGAGGTGCATGTGGCGCTACGAGGTGCATGTGGCGCTACGAGGTGCATGTGGCGCTAATTGAAGAAGTTATCACGCGCCCCTCGGTCCACGGATTGCCCGATGTGCATGGCCTGATTGTGGCTATACGCGACGCGGAGCTGGCTGCCCCGATCCTCCGTCAAGCCGTCGATGCCGGAATTGTAGTGGTTGTCGCGAACTCCGACCTGCAATCCTTTCCCACACCGATTCATGCCGTCGTCGGCTATTCGCAACGCGGCGCCAACCGCGCCATGGGGGATTATGCCGGTCGGCTTTCAGCGGGTCGGACAATGCAAGTGGGCCTTATCGAGGGTGCGCCAGGCTACCATTCCACAGAGGCTGTCTCAGGGTTTCGCGAAGGTCTTGCGGAGCACGCGCATCTGACAGTCGTGGGAAGCGAGCAAGGCGACTGGAGCGTGGAAGGCGGCAAAAAGGCGGCAGAGACGCTGCTACGTGAACATCAGGACATCGATCTGATCTGGGCTGCCAACGACAACATGATCATGGGCGCACGCCTGGCAACCGATGCCGCCGGGCGGTCAGACATCCTCCTCCTCGGCCGTGACGGCGATCCCGATGCACTTCAGATGGTTTCCGAAGGCGAACTCACCGCAACGGTAGACACAGATCCTGCTGCAATCGGCGCAGCCTCAGTGCGAGTTGTCGCTGAAGCACTTGCCGGTCGCTTTCACGGCGGCTTCGTAGAGACGCCGACGATCGTCGTTGACAGCGACACCACCGCACAAACTCCGACGGATCGCTAGCTCACGGATGCCCCACCCTGAGCAACGCTTCGCTCGGGGTGGGGTTTCGGTCAAGCTCGGCAAAAGCAATGACTGTCGCGACTATCCATAGCTACTTCGCGGCGACCTCGTCGTAGCTGGGGCGGCCCAGGGCCTCGGCCTGGTCGAACTGCAGGGCGGCGAGACGGGCGTAAAGGCCGTCGCGGTCCCGCAGCAGTTCGGCGTGGCTGCCGGCCTGCACGATGCGGCCACGGTCGAGCACGATGATGCGGTCGGCCATGAGGACGGTCGCCAGCCGGTGGGCGATGACGATGGAGGTGCGCCCGACCATCAGCCGGTCGAGCGCGTCCTGCACCGCCTTCTCGCTCTCCGCGTCCAGGGAGGAGGTGGCCTCGTCCAGCAGCAGCAGGGCGGGATCGCGCAGGATGGCGCGGGCGATGGCCAGGCGCTGACGCTGGCCGCCGGACAGCCTGACGCCCTTCTCGCCCATGAAGCTGTCGAGACCGCTGGGCAGGTTCTCCAGAAACTCCAGGCAATGGGCGGCGCGGGCAGCCTCCAAAACCTCCGCGTCGCTGGCCTCCGGCCGGCCGTAGCGGATGTTCTCCCAGGCGTCCGCCGCGAAGATCACCGGCTCCTGCGGCACCAGGCCGATGGCGCCGCGCAGCTGCTGCGGATCGAGCGCGCGCAGGTCGACCCCGTCGAAGCGCAGGCTGCCGCCGGCCGGGTCGTAGAAGCGCAGGAGAAGCTGCATCACCGTGGTCTTGCCGGCGCCCGACGGACCGACCAGCGCGACCTTCTCGCCGGGCGCCACCTCCAGCGAGAAGTCTTCCAGGGCCGCCCACTCGGGACGCGCGGGGTAGTGGAAGTTCACCCGGTCGAAGACGATGGCCCCCTTGACCGGCTGCGCCAGCGGCGCCGGGTTGTCGGGCACCTCGATCTCGCTGTCGGTCGCCAGCAGGTCGAGCAGCCGCTCGGTCGCGCCCGCGGCGCGCTGCAGATCGCCGATCACTTCGCTGATCGAGCCGACCGCGCCGGCCACCACCACCGCGTAGAAGACGAAGGCCGAGAGCTCGCCGGCGCTGATCCGCCCGCTCAGCACGTCGTGACCGCCGACCCAGAGGATCGCGGAGATCGAGCCGAACACCAGAACGATCACGGTTCCGGTCAGGGCCGACCGCGCGCTGATTCGGCGGACGGCGGTCGCGAAAGCCCCCTCAACGCGCTGACCGAAGCGCTGACTGTCCAGCGACTCGTGGGTGAAGGCCTGAACCGTGCGGATCGCATTGAGGGATTCGTCGACGTAGGCACCGACATCGGCGATCCGGTCCTGGCTCTCGCGCGAAAGCCGGCGTACGCGCCGGCCGAAGAAGATGATCGGCAGCAGCACCAGCGGCACCACCAGAAGAACGAGCCCCGTCAACTTCGGCGAGGTGATCATCAGCAGCACGAGACCGCCGACGAAGAGGAGAACATTGCGCAAAGCCACCGAAACCGAACTGCCGACCACGACCTGCAGGATCGTCGTGTCGGTGGTCAGGCGCGACAGGATCTCGCCCGTGCGGTTGATTTCGAAATAGGCGGGCGAGAGGGCGATCACCCGGTCGAAGACGGCCCGGCGGACATCCGCCACCACCCGCTCGCCGATCCAGGACACCAGGTAGAAGCGCGCGTAGGTCGCGCCGGCCAGCAGCACGACCACCCCCAGCAGCACCAGGACGGCCTTGTCGAGCAGCGCCGAGTTGCCCGACGCGAAGCCTTCGTCGACCAGCATCCTCAGGCCCTTGCCCAGGGCCAGGACGGTGCCCGCAGCGACGATCAGCGCCAGGGCCGCCAGCGCGACCTGCCAGCCGTAAGGCTTGACGAAGCTCCAGAGCGTCACGAGCACGCGCAGATCGCGACTCTTGGGCCGGTCGCTCTGGCGCAAGGCGGCGGTCGTCGCCGGAGCCGGCGCCGAGGCGCTGGAAGGAGAGGCGCCGGAGGGGGCGGTAGCAGGATCGGACATCGACGGAGGTTTCGCGCTCCAGGAAAAACAACGGCCACTCGTGGGTAAATGGCCCGCGTCAGCTATTGCACGAGCTGCAGGGGCCTCGCAAGCGAGGCTCCCACGCAGCAGGATCGCTTCAGGTCGGATCGCAGGGGCGATCCACGCAAAGCGGAAATCCCGCTCTCTCATAGGGTTAGAGGGCGATTGCCGTCCTCGGCGGAGGCGAAATCCCGTGCGCCTGCGATGATCCGGCCCCAGACTGCGACCTCATGACAAGGCGCTTCGCGGGGTTGCGATCGGTCGCGGGTTTGTTTATATCCGCGACCTCTCACAACGCGCCGCTCGAAAAGCTCAGGCTGGAAAGCCTTAGGTCAGAAAGTCCAGGACCATGAAGAAAGACATCCATCCCGAATATCACGACCTCACCGTGGTGATGACCGACGGTACGGAGTTGCCGATGCGCTCCACCTACGGGAAGGCCGGGCAGAGCCTGCGTCTGGATATCGACATCAAGACTCATCCGGCCTGGACCGGCGTGCAGCGCCTGAACGAGAGCGGCGGACAGGTCGCGAAGTTCAACAAACGCTTTGCCGGCCTCGGCCTGAAGAAGTAAGGCAGCCGAGCCGACAGGCCTCGCCTTTACGGGCTTTCACGTTCGCAGACCTTCGACGCCCAGCGAAGACTAGGTATCCAGTAGCGCGTCCAACCGGGCCACCCGCTCGTAGAGCGCATGGCTGCGGCTGAGCAGATGCATCATCCGCGGCGTCAGGTCCGCGGGTGCCGAGAGTTCCGAGGTTTCGCAGATTTCCTTCGCGCTGAGCCGGTGCTGAGGCTGGCGCGCATCGTCTCGCGTCATCTCACCCGCCTGCACGGCGCGCTGCACCAGAAGCCAGGCCATCACCTGGGTCAAGCGCGTGGTGACCCGCATGGATTCGCAGGCCGCCACCAGCTGATCCGCCGGCCGCAGGCCCTTGCGCTCCGCCCGCTCCTCCAGCGCGACGTAGTCGCGCGCTTCCTGAGTCAGCGCGAGCGCCTCGGCGTAGGTTCCATTGAGAAACGAGATCTGCGGGCTGACTTCTGACGGGTTGTTCTGCGACATGATCCTGAAACATTAACAGCTTGCTAGCGCTCCACAAGTGCGGAGGGGGCGACCGAAACGCCGCGCCCCATACTCTTGAAGTGAAGTTAGCGCTTGATTACCTGAGACGAAGATTTGGGCAAACCGAAGGCCGCCTAGCGGGTTCGGAGACCTTGCCCCGATCTGATCCACGGGCCCTGCCGACCGATCGGAGGGCTGTTCGAACACATATCGCTTCTTGGAGGATATGATCTATGCGTACCACCGATTTTTCCCCGCTTCTGCGCGCCACGGTCGGATTCGACCGTATGATGAACCTGCTCGATACGGCGAGCCGGGTCGACGAGAGCGCACTCAACTATCCCCCCTACAATATCGAGAAGACCGGCGATGACGCCTATCGCATCACGATGGCGGTGGCCGGATTCGGCGATGACGACCTGAACGTCACGCTGCACGAGAACCAGCTGACGATCGAAGGCAAGAAGGGACGCGACGAAGCCGAAGGACAGGGCGAACGCCCCCGTTTCCTGCATCGCGGCATCGCGACCCGTGCGTTCCAGCGCAGCTTCCAGCTCGCCGATCACATCCGCGTGTCCGGCGCCCGGCTGGAGAACGGCCTGCTGCATGTCGAGTTACTGCGCGAGGTGCCGGAGTCGGCGAAGCCCCGCAGCATCGCGATCCAGGCCGTCGCCAACGGCCGGGGCACGAAGGTCCTGGAGAACGAAGCCGCGTAAGTCCGACGGTTTCAAAACGGCAAGAGAGGGCCGGGCGGAGCGACCGTCCGGCCCTTTTTGCGGTCTCCGCTTACAGACAGACCCCTTCTGAAGATGTCCGAAGACCTTGCCGTTCTACTTGGTCGTGAGTGTCTCCGCCTCTTTCCCTGAATTCGCGGGAGGAGCGGGCTTATGCAGGGCGACTCCGAGCATGACCAGAGCCACGCCGAAAAGGTCCTGCAAGGTCGGAATCTGCGCGAGCACGATCGCCCCGATGAGCGTCGCCGTGGCCGGAAGAAGCGCGAGGAGCAGCGCGAAGCTCGCACGCGGCAATCTCGACATGGCCAGTTGGTCGCAAACGTAAGGGATTACAGAGGAGCAGAGGCCGACGCCGAGACCCGCAAGCAGCAACTCGACGGCGCCGAAGGCTTCCATCGCTTCCGGGAAGCCGATGGGCATGACGAAAAGGAAGGCGATCGCCATGGCGGCGCCGAGACCCTCGACACCGCCGCTTGCTCCCTGCTCCGAGACCTTATGCCCCAGGATGACGTAGCCGACGAAGAGCGCTCCGTTGAGAAAAGCCCAGAACAGTCCCAGCGGATCACTCGACCAGGTCACGTCGATCAGCAGTAGGACGCCGACCATGGCGAGGGCCAACGCCAGAAAATTGCGGCCCGTCCGCAGTCCGCAAACCGCCAGTCCGATCGTGCCGACGAACTCGATTGCCGCGACCAGGCTCATGGGGAGCCGTTCGAGCGCCAGGTAGAAGGATACGTTCATGACGGCGAGACACAGACCCAGGCCGATCAGCAGAAGCCTTGTGCGGGAGTCCGCCGCGTGCAGCATCCGCCAAGGTTTGGTCCAGGGCGCGAAGATCAGCGCCGCCGATGCGATCCGCATCCAGGCGACTCCGAGGACGCCGACGGCGGGGAACAGCAGCACCGCGAAGGACGGCCCGAGATAGTGAAAGGTCGCGCTGATGCCGAACCAGGCGTGCGGCGGGACCGACCGGGCGACTGCCGTGAACGTCAAACTGCGCGGTTTCATCGGCTCTCCCCGAGATTTCCATCAGTATGAGAGTCGATTTTTCGTAGCTACAGCGCATAACTCAGGTGTTAGGCTCGATTGGCCAATCTTTATGAGGCCGTAAAAGTGAAACGCCTTCGATATGAAAATGGTGGGCTGGATGCGGTGGACCTGCGGATCCTTTCGGCCCTCATCGACAACGCACGTGTCAGTCTGGCCGAACTCTCTCGGGAGGTCGGGCTCACCCCGCCGAGCGTGTCCGAGCGCATCAAGCGCCTGGAAGAAGCGGGCGTGATCGGAGGTTACACGGTGAAAATCAACCCGGAGGCACTTGGACTGCCGCTCGCGGCCTGGCTCCGCATCCGGCCGATCCCGGGTCAGCTCAAGAAGGTCGCCGAGATTCTGCGTGGACTGCCCGAGGTGGTCGAGTGCTACAGGGTGACCGGAGAGGATTGCTTCATCGCCCGCGCCCATGTGCCATCGGTCGAGGATCTGGAAGCGCTGATCGACGAGATCATCCCCTACGCGATGACGAATACCTCGATCATTCAGTCCTCACCCGTGCCGCGCCGTCTGCCGGTGATCCAGAAGCCCGCGGTCAAGCCCCGCTCGAGGACGCCAGCGTAGCGCGAGGTCCCGTACCGGCAAGGCATCTGAACGCGCGCCGGCCGAAAGCCGGGCGGTTAGAAGCGCGATTGAGCGACCTGGCGCAGCAGGAAATCCCGGAAGACCTCGATCCGCCGCGTGCCGCGCAGCTCCTCCGGATAGACGAAGTAGGCGTCGATGCGCGGCCCCTCGGACTCCGGCAAGACATGCACCAGATCGCTGCCCTCCTGCACCATGAACTCGGGCAAGGCGCCCAAGCCGGCGCCGGAGGAGACGGCCTGCATGATGGCGTAGACGTTGTTGAGGGTCAGCGCGGCCCGGCGCATCGAATTCGAGGGCATGCCGATGCGCAACAGCCAGTTCACGTCGGGAACCGGGGGACGGGTGTCTTCGCCGTAGACGACGATCCGATGGTTGTCCAGATCGCTCGGCACCTTCGGCAGGCCGTGCTTCTTGAGGTAGGCCGTCGAGGCGAAGGCGTGCATGTGCACGGTCAGCAGGTGGCGCTGGATCAGGTCGGCCTGGCGCGGCGGCGACAAACGAATGGCCACGTCCGCCTGGCGCATCGAGAGATCGAGTTCCCGGTCGTCCAGGATCATATGCAGCTCGATCTCGGGATAGAGTTCCAGGAACTCGCGCACCCGCGGTGCGAGCCAGGTCGAGCCGAAGGCGACAGTCGTGGTGACCTTGAGCGGTCCGCGCGGCCGGTCCTTGCTTTCGGTCAGCAGCGCCTCGGTCATCGCCAGCTTGCCGAAGACCTCATGCGCCGTGTGGTAGAGCAACTCGCCCTGTTCGGTCAGAATCAGCCCGCGCGCATGGCGGTGAAACAACGGGACCTTCAAGGACTCCTCGAGGGCCGAGATCTGCCGGCTGACCGCCGACTGGCTGAGATTCAACACCTCGCCCGCATGCGTGAAGCTGCCCGCTTCCGCAACGGCGTGGAAAATGCGCAGCTTGTCCCAGTCCATCAAAGGACTCCGCCCCCACTGGAGTTAGCGCCGCGAAGAAACGTCCGACTCGAACGGCGCGCCCTAACTATAGAAGTTGGAAGAGCTAAAAGCCCAGCCCGGCGAAGCTGGACGCCCCACCCCACCGCTCCGCGCGCGGCGAAGCTGCGATTGCGCGCGCTACTCGGCGGCGACCGCCTGATCGCCCAGCGCCGCCAGATACTTTTCCGCCTCCAGCGCCGCCATGCAGCCCATGCCGGCAGCCGTGACGGCCTGGCGAAATACCTTGTCCACGCAGTCGCCGGCGGCAAAGACGCCGGGGATCGCCGTCCTGGTGGAGCCCGACTCGGCCAGGATGTAGCCCTCCTCGTCCATCGGCAGCTTGCCCTTGACGAAGGCCGTGGCCGGGTCGTGGCCGATGGCGACGAAGAAGCCGTGACAGGCGATGTCCTGGGTGGCGCCGGTCTTGACGTTCTTCGCACGGACCCCCGTCACGCCCATCTCGTCGCCCAGCACCTCCTCCACCACGTGGTCCCAGACCACCATGACCTTGGGGTGCTTGAAAAGACGGTCCTGCATGATCTTTTCGGCGCGCAGGCTGTCGCGGCGGTGAATCAGGGTGACCTTGCTGGCGATGTTGGCGAGATAGAGCGCCTCCTCCACGGCGGTGTTGCCGCCGCCGACCACGCAGACCTCCTTGTCGCGATAGAAGAAGCCGTCGCAGGTCGCGCAGGCCGAGACGCCGCGCCCGTTGAAGGTCTGCTCGCTCTCCAGGCCCAGCCAGCGCGCCGAGGCGCCGGTCGCGACGATCAGCGCATCGGCGGTCAGCGTCGCACCGCTGTCGCAGCGCACGACGAAGGGGCGGCGGTCGAGATCGACCTCGGTCGCCAGGTCGTAGAGCAGCTCCGCGCCGACGTGTTCGGCCTGCTTGGACATCTGCTCCATCAGCCAGGGCCCCTGGATCACGTCGGCAAAGCCGGGATAGTTCTCGACATCAGTGGTGATCGTCATCTGGCCGCCCGGCTGAAGGCCGGCCAGGACCACGGGCTTCAGGTTGGCGCGGGCCGTATAGATCGCGGCGGTCAGACCCGCGGCACCGGACCCGACGATCAAAACCTGGACGTGGCGCGACTCGGCCATGACGAACCTCCCCATTCTGGCAAGCCGTTAGATTAAGCAGTGCGCCGCCGCCTCACAAGCACCGCCTCGTCACAAGTCCAGCGGTGTGGCGCGCCGTCACAGGCCGCCGAAAAGCGGTTGGGACCGCCCGCTAGACCGGCTGCAGGTTTTGCCGCGCCCCGGCCGGCAGCTCCACGGCGATGGCATCGCCGGGACGCACCCTGCCGCCGGCGATCACGACACCCATGACGCCGGCGAGGCGGATCAGGGCACCGTCGGAGTCGCGGTCCAGAACGGCCTTCATCAGGCCGGGCTGAAAGACATCGAGCTGGGCGCAGGGGTTGCGCAGGCCGGTGACCTCGACCAGCGCCTTCTCGCCGATCCGAAGCCGCGCCCCGGTCGGCAGGGCGAGAAGGTCGAGATTTCGGGTCGTGACGTTTTCGCCGATATCGCCCGGCTTCACGCCGAAGCCCCTGCCCGCCAGGACGTCGAACAGCTCGGCATGAACCAGATGAACCTGGCGCAGGTTCGGCTGACCGGCGTCGCGTGCCACGCGGGAGCGATGCTTGACCGTGGCGCCCTTGTGCGCATCGCCCTCGACGCCGAGGCCGGCCAGCAGACGGATCTCCGGCCGCAGGGTCTTGCTGAAGCGATGGCCGGCACGGGCGGCGACCGCCACAACTTCGGCAGCTTTCATCTGCAACGGCATCTTCCAGGCTCCTAGAGGGCCGCGAGAGCGGCGATCAGGCGGTCCATCTCCTCGGCGTCGTTGTAGTAGTGGACGCTGGCACGGACCAGGTCCGGCAGGCCGCGCCGGGTGGCGTCGAGCAGCGTGCCGTTGGGATCGCTGACGGAAAGGTTGATCGCCTGGTTGCGCAGCTTGGCGGCAACGTCGCTGGCCTCCCGGCCTGCAATGGTGAAGGTGCAGAGGCCGCAGCGCGTCTCGCCAAGATCCGTCACCTCGATACCGGAGACGGCCCCCAGGCGCTCGCGCAGCTCCGCCGCCAGGGCCGTCACGCGGGCCTCGATGGCCGGCAGGCCCAAGTCCAGCGCGTAGTCCACCGCCGCGCCCAGGCCGAGGACTGCGGCATAGTTGAACTCCCAGTTCTCGAAGCGGCGGGCGCCGTCGTACCAGACGAAGCGGTCCGGGGCCTCCCAACGGGCCGACCGCAAATCGGGAAAGGGCGGGTCCAGCCGCTCGAGCAGGCTGCGCCGGACATAGAGAAAACCGGTCCCGCGCGGCGCCCGCAGATACTTGCGCCCGGTCGCCGACAGCAGGTCGCAGCCGATGGCCTCTACGTCGATATCCAACTGACCCGTAGATTGGCAGGCGTCGAGCAGGAAGGGAATGCCCTTGGCGCGGGCGATCCGGCCGACCGCCGCCGCCGGATTGACCAGACCGCCGTTGGTCGGCACATGGGTGATGGCGATCAGCTTGACCTTGGGGTCGATCCGGCGCTCCAGTTCCTCCAGGTCGACCTGCCCGCTGGCGTCGCTCGGCACGGCGACCACCTCGATGCCGCGGCGCTGCCGCGCATGCAAATAGGCGATGTAGTTCGAGGCATATTCAGCTTCGGCCGTCAGAACCTTGTCCCCCGGCTGCCAGTCGAAAGCCTGGAAGGCCAGGTTCCAGGCCACCGTGGCGTTCTCGACCAGCGCGATCTCCTCGGCACCGCAGTTCAGCAGACGGCCGATGGAGCCGTAGACGCTGTCCAACCGCTCGGCGGCCTCGGCCCTGGCCTCGTAGCCGCCGATCTCGGCCTCGCGCCGCAGATGGGCGATCTGCGCCTCGACCACCGGTGTCGGCATCAGGGCCGCACCGGCGTTATTGAAGTGGGCGACCTTGGCACAGCCGGGCGTCTCGGCGCGCACGCGGGCAAGATCGATGGACTCCATGACGCTCGCGGTCGAAGTTGGACTCATAAGGCGGTGCTCCCGTTGCCGGCCTGCGCTTGACGCAGGGCCGTAGGCCTGGGAATAACCGGAAAGAGCTTTTGGAGGAAACCGTCGCGATGGCAGAGAGCCCTGACCTCTTTCACTTTCTGGAGAGGGGCGAGACAGACGCGCTCTTCGCCGCGCTGGACGAGGCCGGGGCGGCGGCCGACAAGGACGCGTCTTCGAGCGTCAACGCCCGCGACCGCTGGGGCTGCAGTCTGCTTTACTACGCCGCCGGCAAGGGCGATCCGGTCCTGGTCGAGGGCCTGCTGGAACGCGGTGCCGAGGTGGAGCGCGCCAGCGACGCCGGCAACACGCCGCTGATGATCGCCGCCGCGCGCGGCCACCTCAAGATCGTCAAGCGGCTGCTGACGGCCGGTGCCGACGTCGCACACAGCAACCGCTGGGGCTTCGACGCCCACAAGTGGGCCGACTGGTGCCCCAACGCGACAGAGGTTCAGGCCGAGCTTTTCGCCGCCAGAAGCTAGCTCTTCAAACGCCGGACCCAGGTCGCGGCCCGGTTGACGACGGATGCAGGAAGGTGCTTGCGCATCCTGCTTTTCACACGGTGCTGCAGGGAGGCAGCATCGTGTTCGTTCGTCGCCACCCACTGCACATAGTTGGTGTAGTCGATATCCGCCTTGGTCTCGTCCGTCGTGTAGTAGTAGGTCGCCAGAGAGTTGCGGCGCAGGCCGTCCGGACAGGCGAGCGGATGCGGATGGCCGTGGAAGGAGCGCCGGCCCGTGAAGAAAACCGCCATGCGGTTGAACAGGGGTTCGATCTTGGTCACGCAGGCGCTGGCGTCCTCGTTCCAGAGCTCCAGCGCGCCGCCGTACTCCGGCTTCCAGTCCGGCGTGCAGTAGTAAAGGCAGTTGATCACCTGGGACATCTTCTTGTCCGGGTGGCGCGAGGCGTCGACGTGCACCATCAGGCGGCCCCCCCGGCCGGTCGAGTGCAGACCGCAGCCGTGGAATCCCGGATCGGGGGACAGAAACTCGATCCCCGTCAAACGGCTGAGGAAGTCGCAGAAGACGCCGGACTGCAACCCGTACATCACATGGCGGATGTAGGGCGGAAAGGTTTCCTCATTGCCCGTGGTCAGCTTCTCGATCCGGCGATCGTTGCTGTGTTTCGCGTCCCCGGGCCCCGTGAGACGCCAGCCTGGATAGGCGCTGTCCGGGAAGGTCGAGGCGATCCGCCGGGCCACCTCGAGCGGCAGGAAGTCGTCGATGACGACGTGAGGAAAGGGCTTGGCGCTCTGAAACGCCTCGGCATGCCTGAGACCAAGGTCCCGCATGGCCTCTCGGGAAAAGTAGAAGAAGTCGGAACTCGGCTTCGCTTCCGATGGAACGCTGACATCGACGGTCGCCACGGCTGCATCCCCCTGCGTGCTTGTGCGCTTAATTGCGCAGCTTATGGTTGATGATACAGCGAAAGATTGTCTTTATTCAATATTTGAATCGCATTGCGTGAAAACCCCACGCCTCGCGCGGGGTCGGGGAGGCCGGTACGGGCGGCGACAGCCGTTGGCCTGGACCTGACCTCGCCCGAAGCCTTTCGACAGACTGGTCGATCGGGCCGGAGTCACCCGTCGGGCCGGGCGAACGACCGCCGGCTTGGCGGCCTTAACGGATGGCGCCGGGAGCCGCCTGATCGGCAAGACCGGCCAAATGCGCGTCGAGCGAGACGGCCGACGCTTGGGCCTTCGCAGCCTCGCGCGCAGCACGGCGGGCTTCCCGCGCCGCCTGGGCGGCGAGGCGCTTTTCCTCGTTCCAGTAGCGGAACACCTTACCGCGGTAGCGGTTGGCGAAAGCCGGCGTGGCGGAGTGATAGCGCCCGATGGCCTTGGTCCAGCTATTAGTCTTGGCCCGCAGATCAGTCAGAAACTTCGCCGCATAGGCGACATTGAAGGCCGGGTCGAAAGCCTGCGTGATCGACTCGAAGGCATCGGGATGGAAGTGCAGATTGATCTGCATGCAGCCAACGTCGATGTTGCGCACCCCACGGGCCTTCAGCGACTCGACTTCGGCGATGGCGGCGGCCTTGGTCGGCAGATAACGCCCCTTGCCCTCGGCCATGACCGTCCAGGGCCAGGCAAGATGTGCCTGCCGCTCCCGGCTCCAACGGCCCGACTCGGTGCGGGAAAGGGCGGTCAGCAGGTGTTTCGGCAGATTCAAGAGCTGCTCGGCCGCCGCGATGTTCCGGCCGCAGAGCTCCCACGGCGAAAGCGGCTGAACATGAGGGATGCCGCCAGGGACCGGCCCGGGACCCTCGTCTGCGACTCCGGCAGGAATTCCGCCGGATTTCGGCGCTTCGAGGGTCGCCAAGGCGGGAGTCGCCAGGGCAGCGGTGGCGCAGGCGAGGGTCAGCGCCAAAAGGCCCCGTCCGATCGGTGTTCGGGTCTGTGGTCCGATCTGTGGCTTGAGGCCGAATGGAAGTCCAAACGTGAGGCCGAGCATGGTCTTCTCCCGGATCGCGGCGCGCGTTTTCGAAGAAACCGCAGCAAACCGCGTGCCAATCTCCGTTCGGTTCCTGCCAAATCCAGGCGTGTCTCCGCCAAACCCTTGATTCGCCATATTTCTGCTGCATTGCAGCATGCGACGGTGGCAATGGTGTTCTCTAAATGCCACGTTACAGAAAGAGAATTTCAGCTAGATCAGCGTGATAGCTTTTTCCCTTGCCAAGTCGACGGACGAAGCCCAAATTGTGCAGTGCGACATGGGCGGCACCGTCCGCTGCTGCTCTGTCGTACGTCTCTAAGGGCGTTTCCTCCCTAAACTTGGGCCGTGCCTTCTGGCACGGCCCTTTTTTCTTTGGTGCCTCGCAGGTTTCCTTGGGCTGCCCGGCCGGACTCTCGCTCTTGCCTCTTCCCAAGCGCGCGCGCGCATGGCATAGGCCTGCCTTCAGCACAGACCAACCGATTTCGGGCTCCTGCCGGCGCGGCGAAGCGCGCTTCCGGCGAGGGGCCCTGCGAGCGCGACCAGCCCGATCCGAAACCGCAGCCTGACCTGAAATTCCTGCCTGTCCCGAAACACCTGCCGCAAAGACCTCATGCCGAAACGTACCGATATCCAATCCATCCTGATCGTCGGAGCCGGCCCCATCATCATCGGCCAGGCTTGCGAATTCGACTACTCCGGCGCCCAGGCCTGCAAGGCCCTGCGGGAGGAGGGTTACCGGGTGATCCTGGTGAACTCGAACCCAGCCACGATCATGACCGATCCCGGTCTGGCCGACGCCACCTACATCGAGCCGATCACGCCCGAGGTGGTGGCCAAGGTGATCGAGAAGGAGCGGCCCGATGCGCTGCTGCCGACGATGGGCGGACAGACGGCACTGAACACCTCGCTCGAGCTGTTCCGTAGCGGCGTGCTGGAGGAGTACGGCGTCGAGATGATCGGGGCCGACGCCGACGTGATCGACAAGGCCGAGGATCGTCAGCGTTTCCGCGAGGCGATGGATGCCATCGGCCTGAAGAGTCCCGTCAGCGTCGTCATCACCGACTATGAGGAAGCGGTGGCGGCCTTGGAGAAGACCGGCCTGCCGGCGATCATCCGGCCCTCCTTCACGCTCGGCGGGACAGGCGGCGGGATCGCCTACAATCGCGAGGAATTCGAGGAGATCGTGCGCGGCGGCCTGCGCGCCAGCCCGACCAACAGCTGCCTCATCGAACAGTCGGTTCTGGGCTGGAAAGAGTACGAGATGGAGGTGGTCCGCGACCGCGCGGACAACTGCATCATCGTCTGCTCCATCGAGAACATCGATCCCATGGGCATCCACACCGGCGACTCCGTAACGGTGGCGCCCGCGCTGACGCTGACCGACAAGGAATATCAGCTGATGCGCGACGCCTCGATCGCCTGTCTGCGCGAGATCGGCGTGGATACCGGCGGCTCCAACGTGCAGTTCGCGGTCAATCCGGCCAGCGGCGAGCTGGTGGTGATCGAGATGAACCCCCGGGTCTCGCGCTCCTCCGCCCTCGCCTCCAAGGCGACCGGCTTCCCGATCGCCAAGATCGCGGCCAAACTGGCCGTCGGTTACACCCTGGACGAGCTGACCAACGACATCACGAAAGTGACGCCGGCCTCCTTCGAGCCGACCATCGACTACGTGGTCGTCAAGATGCCGCGCTTCACCTTCGAGAAATTCCCGGGCTCCGAGCCGTCGCTGACCACCTCCATGAAATCGGTCGGCGAGGCGATGGCGATCGGCCGCTGCCTGCAGGAGGCGCTTCAGAAGGCGCTGCGCTCCATGGAGACGGGTCTCGAAGGCTTCGACGAGATCGAGATTCCGGGTACGCGCGGCCCCGACGGCAGCCTCGACAGGGAAGCGGTTGCGATCCACCTGGCAAAGCCCCTGCCCGACCGGGCCTTGAGCGTGGCCCAGGCGTTCCGCGACGGCCTGAACCTGGAGCAGATCCGGCAGGCGACAAAGTACGATCCCTGGTTCCTGCGCCAGATCGAGGAGATCGTCGCAGCCGAGGCAGTCGTGGTCCGCGACGGCCTGCCGGAGGACGCTCTCGGGCTCCTGCGGCTCAAAAAAATGGGATTTTCCGACGCGCGCCTGGCCAAGTTGACCGGTGTCGACGTCCAGGTGGTCGCGGCCGCCCGGCACGCACGCGACGTGCGCCCCGTCTACAAGCGGATCGACACCTGCGGCGGCGAGTTCCCCTCGTTGACCCCCTACATGTACTCGGCCTACGAGGGCGACGGCTGGGCGCCGCCGGCCTGCGAGGCCGAACCGACCGACCGCACGAAGGTGATGATCCTGGGCGGCGGCCCGAACCGCATCGGCCAAGGCATCGAATTCGACTACTGCTGCGTCCATGCCGCCTACGCCCTGAAGGAAGCCGGCTTCGAGACCATCATGGTCAACTGCAACCCGGAGACGGTCTCGACCGACTACGACACCTCCGACCGTCTCTATTTCGAACCGCTGACCGCCGAGGACGTCATCGAGATCGCCCGCGCCGAACAGGCCAAGGGTACCCTCAAGGGCGCCATCGTGCAGTTCGGCGGGCAGACGCCGCTGAAGCTGGCCGAGGACCTGGAGACCGCCGGAATTCCGATCCTCGGCACCTCGCCGGATGCCATCGACCTGGCCGAGGATCGGCGCCGCTTCCAGCAACTGCTCAGGACGCTGGAGCTGAAGCAGCCGGCCAACAGCACGGCCACGACGGTCGAGGAGGCGCGCAAGGTGGCCGCCGAGATCGGCTATCCGGTGCTGCTGCGCCCCTCCTACGTGCTGGGCGGGCGGGCCATGCGCATCGTCCACGACCAGCAGGAGTTGGACGACTACATCGCGACCGCCGTGCGGGTGTCCGGGCGCAATCCGGTGCTGCTCGACAGCTACCTTTCGGATGCCATCGAGGTGGACGTGGATGCCGTCAGCGACGGCGAGGAGGTCTATGTCGCCGGTATCATGGAGCACATCGAGGAGGCCGGGATTCATTCCGGCGACTCGGCCTGCGCGCTGCCGCCTCACTCGCTCTCGACCGAGATCCAGACGGAGATCGCCCGGCAGACGCGCCTGCTGGCGAAGGGACTGGAAGTCGTCGGCCTGATGAACGTCCAGTTCGCGGTGCGCGGCGGCGAAATCTACATTCTGGAGGTCAACCCGCGGGCCAGCCGGACCGTCCCCTTCGTCGCCAAGGCGACCGGCGTCCCCATCGCCAAGATCGCCGCGCGCGTCATGGCGGGCGAAAAACTGCGCGGCTTCGCCATCCCGGAAGCCAAGCGCCGTCACATCGCGGTCAAGGAAGCCGTCTTTCCCTTCGCGCGCTTCCCCGGCGTCGACGTGGTGCTGGGGCCGGAGATGAAGTCTACCGGCGAGGTGATGGGCCTCGACAGCGACTTCGCGAAAGCCTTCCTCAAGGCGCAGCTCGGCGCCGGCGTCGAGCTGCCGCGCAAGGGCACCGCGTTCCTGTCGGTGCGGGACGAGGACAAGCCGGCGGCGGCGAAGCTGGCGGCCGAGCTTTCGGATCTCGGCTTCGACATCGTCGCCACCAGCGGTACGGCCGCGTTCCTGGCCAACCAGGGTCAGCCGGTCGAGGCGGTCAACAAGGTGCGCGAGGGCCGGCCCCATGTGGTCGACCGCATCATCGATGGCGGCGTGCAGCTGGTCTTCAACACCACGGAGGACGCCAAGGCGATCGCCGACTCCTTCTCGATCCGACGGACGGCCCTGACGAACGGAATCCCCTACTACACGACCATTGCGGGTGCGGATGCGGCGGTACAGGCGATCGCGGCCCTGAAGTCCGGCCAGCTTGAAGTCGCGCCTCTACAGTCTTACTTTGTGGGATCGTTCTGACCCCCTACTGAGCGCCTCTGAAAGAGTGGCGCGCGGATGGGTTTCTTCTGTCAAAATACCCCCTTTTCGAACGGACAACGCCACTTCTGGTGACAGGTATCGCCATGACCGAGAAGTTTCCCATGACCGCCGAAGGCTTCGAACGCCTGGAGGTGGAACTGAAGCAGCTAAAGACCCAGGCCCGCCCGGACGTGATCAAGGCGATCGCCGAAGCGCGCGAACACGGCGATCTGTCGGAGAACGCTGAGTACCACGCCGCCCGCGAGCGCCAGTCCTTCATCGAGGGCCGGGTGGGCGAGTTGGAGGACAAGATCAGCCGCGCCCAGGTCATCGACCCCACGAAACTGTCCGGCGACACCGTCAAGTTCGGCGCGACCGTCACGGTTGTCGACGAAGACACCGACGAAAAGATGACCTATCAGATCGTCGGCGAACTGGAAGCGGACGTTAAGGACGGCAAGATCGCCGTCACCAGCCCGATCGCCCGCGCACTGGTCGGCAAGACGGAAGGCGATTCCGTCGAGGTCGCAACGCCGAAGGGCGCCAAGGCCTATGAAATTCTTAAGGTTGCCTTCATCTAGCTTGGGCTGCCGCCGGCTCCGACGTCGGCGTCCGGCCAGCGGCCCCCCATGGCCTGCGTGATCTCCTGACCGGCTGCGCGGACGCGCGGGCCATAGGTTTCGGCGCGTGCGTCCGTGACGCGCACGGAAGGGCCGGAGACCGACACACCGCCGATCGGCTCCTCGAACTCATTGAACACAGGGGCTGCGACGCAGCGCATGCCGGGATTGCGCTCCTCGTCATCGATGGCGAAGCCGCGTCCCCGGACAGCCGTCAGATCGTCGGCAAGCGCCGCCGCGCTGGTGAGAGTCTTCTCCGTGAAGCCCTCCAGTCCGCAACGGGCAATCAGGCGCTCCACCTGTTCCGGCGCGCGGTAGGCCAGGATAGCCTTGCCGATCCCCGAGGCGTGATAGGGACTGCGGGTTCCGGGACGAAAGAAGGCACGGATCGCCTCGTGCGTCTCGACCTGACTGACGAAGACCACCGCCTCCTCGTCGGCAACCGCAAGATTGGCGGTTTCCCCGGTCTCCTGCATCAGGAGCTGGATAACGGTCCGTCCGCGCTCGACCAGCTTACGGCGGCGCAGGAAGGTCGTGCCCATGCGGAAGGTCTCGACCCCGACGAACCAGAGCTGATTGATCTCGTCGAACTCGACCATGCCGTGTTGCTGCAGGGTGGTCAGCATGCGGTAGGCCGTCGAGGGCGCCAGACCGGCCGCGTCGGAGACCTCGGTCAAGGACAGACCGCTGCCTTCCGAGACCAGCTTCAAGAGCGTAATGGCGCGATCCAGAGACTGAACCTTGCCCTGCCCGGCCCCGCCTTCTTCGCTGCGTGGCCGGCCCCGCGACCGCTTTCCGTGAGTCGCCATGAAACCCTCCCCGGACGCCGAACAGGTCGAGTCTAACATTGGAAAAAATTTTTACTCACCGGAAAACGAGAAATCTGAAAAATGCGTTTTCCATGTCGATTCAATGCCTAACGTGATTTTTCCAATATATGGAAAAGTTTTCTGAAAAAATTGCAACGCCCACAAAGCCTCTCCATAATCCAGGCAACGTTCACAAGGCCGGAGCGTCGCACCCGGCCGAACACGACCTGGGAGGTCACGACCATGACGAGGATGCGCGCCGTCGACGCTGCGGTTCTGGTGTTGGAAAAGGAGGGCCTGACGACGGCTTTCGGGGTGCCGGGAGCCGCCATCAATCCGCTCTACTCCGCGATGAAGAAGCAAGGGGGGATCCGCCACATCCTGGCCCGGCACGTCGAAGGGGCTTCCCACATGGCCGAGGGCTTCACCCGCGCCAAGGCGGGCAACATCGGACTGTGCATCGGAACCTCCGGGCCGGCGGGTACCGACATGATCACGGGCCTCTACTCGGCCATCGCCGACTCCATTCCGATCCTCTGCATCACCGGCCAGGCACCGCGCGCGAAGCTGGACAAGGAAGATTTCCAGGCGGTGGACATCGCCGCCATCGCCGCGCCGGTCACCAAGTGGGCGGTCACGGTGATGGAACCCTACCTGGTGCCGATGGCCCTGCAGAAGGCCTGTCACCTGATGCGCTCCAGCCGGCCCGGTCCGGTGCTGGTCGACCTGCCGGTCGACGTGCAGCTCGCCGAGATCGACTTCGATATCGAGACCTATGAGCCCCTGCCCGCATTCAAGCCCGCCGCGACCCGCCAGCAGATCGAGAGGGCGCTGGAGATGGCGCAAACGGCGGAGCGTCCGGTCATCGTCGCCGGCGGCGGCATCATCAACGCCGACGCCAGCGATCTGCTGGTCGCGTTCGCGGAAATCACCGGCATTCCGGTGATCCCCACGTTGATGGGCTGGGGCACGATCCCCGACGACCATGACCTGATGGCCGGCATGTGCGGGCTGCAGACCAGTCACCGCTACGGCAATGCCAACTTCCTCGAGTCCGACTTCGTGCTCGGCATCGGCAATCGCTGGGCCAACCGGCACACCGGCTCGATCGAGACCTACACCAAGGGCCGGACCTTCGTGCATGTCGATATCGAACCGACACAGATCGGCCGAGTCTTCGCGCCCGACTACGGCATCGTCTCCGACGCCGGGGCGGCGCTCGAGACCTTCGTCGAGGTGGCGCGGGAGCGGGCCGCGGCGGGCAACCTCAAGGACCGTAGCGACTGGGCGGCGAGCTGCCTGGCGCGCAAGCGCACGCTGCAACGCAAGACCCACTTCGACCAGATGCCCCTCAAGCCCCAGCGCATCTACGAGGAGATGAACGAGGCCTTCGGGCGCGACACCTGCTACGTCACCTCAATCGGCCTGTCGCAGATCGCCGGGGCCCAGTTCCTGAGAGTCTACAAGCCGCGCAACTGGATCAACTGCGGCCAAGCCGGTCCGCTCGGCTGGACCCTGCCGGCGGCGTTGGGGGTGCGGGCCGCCGACCCGGAGCGCGACGTCGTCGCCCTGTCCGGCGACTACGACTTCCAGTTCCTGATCGAGGAGCTGGCGGTCGGCGCCCAGCATAAGCTGCCCTACCTGCACGTGGTGGTGAACAACGCCTATCTGGGACTGATCCGCCAGGCGCAGCGGAACTTCGAGATGGACTTCGAGGTCAGTCTGGCCTTCGACAACATCAACGGCCGGGCGGAGGACGAGGCGACCGCCGCCTATGGTGTGGATCACGTCGCCGTCGCGGAGGGACTGGGCTGCAAAGCCTTGCGGGTCAGAAGTCCGAACGAGTTCCAGGAAGCCTTCGCCCGCGCCAAGGCCCTGATGGCCGAGCATCGGGTGCCGGTGGTGATAGAGTTCATGCTGGAGCGGGTGACCAACATCGCCATGGGCACGGAGATCGACGCGATCAAGGAATTCGAGGACACTCTGGATCTGCCTGCGGAAGACACGCAGGCCGAGGCCGGGAAGATGCTCGAACCGGCCGAATAGCGGTGTTCGACAAGGAAAGAAACCGAAAAGACACATAAGGGAGATCCGTCATGCCCAAGTTCGCGGCCAATCTGAGCATGCTCTTCACCGAGCTCGAGTTCCTGGAGCGGTTCGCCGCCGCCGCGGCGGCCGGCTTCGAGGGGGTGGAATACCTCTTCCCCTACGACTTTCCGGCCGGGGACCTGGCCGCCAGACTGAAGGAACAGGGGTTGACCCAGGTCCTTCACAACCTGCCCGCCGGCGATTGGGGGGCGGGCGAACGCGGCATCGCCGTCCTGCCCGAACGGACCGAAGAGTTCCGCGCCGGCGTCGAGCAGGCCATTGCCTACGCCACGGCTCTGGGCTGCCGCCAAGTCAACTGCCTGGCCGGCATCGCGCCGCCCGAGGCCGACCCGGCGGAGCTGGAGGCGACCTTCGTCGCCAACCTCGCCTACGCGGCGGAGAAGCTGGACGCGGCCGGGATCAAGCTGCTGATCGAGCCGATCAACACCCGCGACATCCCCGGCTTCTTTCTGAACCGCACGCGGCAGGCGCTCGACATCATCGCGAAGGTCGGCTCCCCGAACCTCTTCTTGCAGTACGACATCTACCACATGCAGATCATGGAGGGCGATCTCGCCCCGACGCTGTCGGCTCACCTCGACCGCATCGCGCATATCCAGTTGGCCGATACTCCGGGCCGGCACGAGCCCGGCAGCGGCGAAATCAACTACCCCTTTCTCTTCGCCCATCTCGACGGCCTGGGCTATCGGGGATGGATCGGCTGCGAGTACAAGCCGGCGGCCGGCACCGAAGCCGGGCTCGGCTGGTTGCGCAGCGCTATGGCCCAGACGGCGGCCGCGGCCTAGACCGGAGAGCGATCAGGCGGACCCACTGGGTCGGTCCGGCGATTCCGTAGACTCCGATCCAGAGTCGAAAGATCAGAGTCCGTTTCTGACGATCGGCGGAAGCGAACCCGCTTTCCCCTACCGCGATCGCGCACTAGAAACAGAACAAGCCTCGTAAGGGAGACGTCCAAAATGGAAAAAATCGGTTTTATCGGCCTCGGCATCATGGGCGCGCCCATGGCCGGCCACCTGCTCGACGCCGGCTATGCCGTCGCCAGTTGCCTGCACCGCTCGCCGGCGCCACAGGAGCTGCTGGACAAGGGCCTGACTATCCTGGACGACGCCAAGGCAGTGGCCGCCGCCAGCGACGTCATCGTCACCATGGTGCCCGACACGCCACAGGTCGAAGCGGCCCTATTCGGCGCGAAGGGCGTCGCCGAGGGGCTGAGCGCAGGCAAGCTGGTCGTCGACATGAGTTCGATCTCCCCGATCGAAACCAAGGTCTTCGCCGAGAAGATCGAAGCGCTCGACTGTCACTATCTGGACGCCCCGGTCTCCGGCGGCGAGGTCGGGGCCAAGGCCGCCAGCCTGACCATCATGGTCGGCGGGCCGCAAGCGGCCTTCGACCGGGCCAAGCCGATCTTCGAGACCATGGGCAAGAACATCACGCTGGTCGGCGGTAACGGCGTCGGCCAGACCACCAAGGTGGCCAACCAGATCGTCGTGGCGCTGACCATCGAGGCGGTGGGCGAAGCTCTGGTCTTCGCGTCCAAGGCCGGAGCCGATCCGGCCAAGGTGCGTCAGGCGCTGATGGGCGGGCTCGCCGCCTCGCGTATCCTGGAGGTGCATGGCGAGCGCATGATCAAGCGCACCTTCGATCCCGGCTTCCGGATCGAGCTGCACCAGAAGGACCTGAACCTAGCTCTGCAGGGCGCGAAGGCGCTGGGCGTCAGTCTGCCGAACACGGCGACGGCCCAGGAGCTGTTCAACGCCTGCGCGGCGAACGGGGGAGCCGCCTGGGACCATTCGGCGATGGTCAAGGCTCTGGAGCTTCTGGCCAACCATCCGGTCGCCGAAGAGGGCAAGGCGGCGGAACAGGCAGCGTGACGGACGGCTTTTGACGCCCCTTCCGATCCCTGTCGACCTCCGCCTAGACCTCGTCGAACTCCTCGGCGGCCAAGGGTGCGTTTTCCGCATCGATCGGCACGCCGGGGCGGTCGACCGCCGAGCGAATCACCTGCAGCGTCAGCACCGTCGAGACGTGCGGAGCCGCCGTCAGCTTCTGGGTCAATTCGTTCTCGTGCGCCGTGTTGCGCGCCACCAGCTTGAGCGCGAAGTCGTGCGGCCCGCGCATCATGTGGCACTCGCGCACCTCCGGCCAGCTATCGACTTCCTGTTCGAAGGTGCGCAGAACCGATTCGTTCTGGCTGTCGAGTCCGACAAGCGCTAGGAACATCACTTCATAGCCGAGCGGTTCGGTCGCCACGTCGGCGTGGTAGCCACGGATGAAACCGCCTTCTTCCAGCGCACGCACGCGGCGCAGGCAGGGTGGAGCGGAGATGCCGGCGCGCTTGGCCAACTCCACGTTGGTCATGCGTCCGTTTTCCTGCAGGTCACGCAGGATGCGCAAATCGATCCGGTCGAGCTTGACCCGGCGCACGGCCACTAGCCTCCCAAGGTGATGGTGTGAAAAAACGAAAGAACTTGGCCGCCTTGCGGCTTCTCTGCGCAAGGATATTACCCATGACGGTCTGCTGTTCAAGGGCAGATCGCACAGGGGGAGCGGTGGCGGCGTGATCTCTGAAGGACCCG
Organism: Algihabitans albus; assembly: GCF_003572205.1. Lineage (NCBI taxonomy): Bacteria > Pseudomonadati > Pseudomonadota > Alphaproteobacteria > Rhodospirillales > Rhodovibrionaceae > Algihabitans > Algihabitans albus. Next base: position 155,025 of record NZ_QXNY01000006.1, on the reverse strand, counting down.
GTGGCACGGCCTCCTGCTGGGTCGTTACCGATGGGCGGAGCGGAATCGAGGTCCAGGCGCGCGGCCTCGCCGAGGAACTGGGCACGCGCCCCGTCATGAAACGACTGACGGCCCGCAAACCCTGGGTCTGGCTGCCGCCCCGCTTCTGGATAAACCCCTTGAACTGCGTCGCCGTGCGCGAGGGCGGACCGCTGACGCCGCCCTGGCCCGACATCGTCATCAGCACCGGCCGCCGCGCCGCCGCCGTCTCGGCGGGCATACGGGCGGCGGCACGGGCGGGGGGCGCACGAACCTTCGCGATCCACATCCAGCGGCCCTATCAGCCGCTCGACCGCTTCGACCTGGTGATCGTACCCCGCCACGACAGGCTGGAGGGCCCGAACGTGCTCGCTACCTTCGGCGCGCTGGGCCGCGTAACGCCGGATCGCCTCGCGGCGGCCAAGGACGCGTTGGCGCCGGAACTGGGGTCGCTGCCCCACCCGCGCATTGCAGTCGCGGTGGGCGGAACCAACAAGGTGTTCAAGATGGGTGTGCCGGAAGCCGAAGCCCTCGCCGGCCGACTCCGCCAAGCGCAGCGGCAGACCGGCGGCAGTTTGCTTGTCACAGTCTCACGCCGCACCGGCCCGGCCGTCATCGAAACCCTGCGCCGAGCGCTGAACGACCTGCCCGGCCGGCTCGACGACGGCAGCGGGGCGCAGAATCCCTACTTCGCCTTTCTCGGCACGGCGGACGCGGTGGTCGTGACTTGCGATTCCGTCAACATGGCCTGCGAGGCCGCGGCCACCGGCAAGCCCCTGCACGTCTTCGATCTGCCCGGCGGCTCGGCGAAGTTCGCCCGCTTCCACGGCGATTTGCGCGATGCCGGCATCGCGCGCCGCTTTACCGGGGAAATCGGGCACTGGGACTACCGGCCGCTTGCGGAAACATCCCGCATTGCGAGAGAAGTTCGCCCCCTCATAAACAGTAAACCCTAGCTGTAGAGCACCGGCATCCGCCCGAATAGCGTGTGGGACCGACTCGAAAATCGTATGTGATAGGCCATTTAGGGGATACCCCTTAGCGTGGTGGCATCACAACTTTGACACACCATGATTGTGCAACCCTACGTATTCTATCCTTAATGGCACTGGGGATTTGTTTGTCGATTATAAATCGGCTGAACATATCGCTTTCGCCGGTTGTCGAGCGGAGAAGATCCCGGCCAGGTAGAGTGCCTGCCGCAGACCAGTCGACCTCCGGCGCGCCGCAACCGACCACCGAAGGGTTATTCGAGCATGTACCACCCGACCGACGTTCATATCGGCCGGCGCCTTCGCGAGAAGCGCGTGGCCCTGGGCATGAGCCAGTCGGCACTGGCCGACAAGCTCGGGATTACATTCCAACAGGTACAGAAGTACGAAAGCGGCGCCAATCGCATGGGCGGCAGCCGCCTTTGGGACGTCGCCAACGTGCTGGGCGTGGCCGTCGGCTACTTCTTCGACGGCCTGAGTAGCAGCGGCGGCAAACCCATCGCGCAGAAGGACGACCTGCCGCTGAGCCGCCAGACGCTGGAACTCGCACGGGCGATCAACGCGATCCCCGAGGGCGATGTCCGCGATCAGGTGGTCAAGCTCGTCAAGGCTTTCGCGAAGACCGCCTGAGGCGCCGTCGGCAGGCTAAGGCGCCGCCCAGTCGACGCGACCCTGCATGCAGAGGCCGCGGCTCGGGCCTTCGATCCAAAGCTCGGCGCCGGTCTCGTCCGGCGTGCCGCAGACGACGAAGGGCGCGGTGTCGAAGACTGGCGCCAAGGCCCGGAACCGGAAGGCGCCGATGCGCTTGCCGGGCGCGTTTCGGCGCGCGAGATCGACCATGCAGGTCGCCAGCAGCGGACCGTGAACGATCAGGCCGGGATATCCCTCGACGCCGGTCGCATAGGGCCGGTCGTAGTGGATCCGGTGACCGTTGAAGGTCAGCGCGGAGTAGCGGAACAGCAGCAGCGCGCTCGGCAGGATCTCACGGGACCAGACGGCCTCCCGGTCGCTCGGCGCGCCGGGCCGCCAGGCTTGGCCGGGCTTCGCCGCCTCCCGGTAGACGATATCATGCTCCTCCTCCAGCAGCGGGCCGGCCGGGTCGCTGACGATATGGCGCAGGGTCACGAAGGCGAGTTGGCCGCTGCGACCCTGTTTCACCTCGATATCGGCGATCTCCGACTGCCTGGTCAGGGCCAGTCCGATGCGGATCGGGCGCAGCCAGGTCAGACGGCTGCCGGCCCACATGCGGCGCGGCAGGTCGATCGGCGGCAAGAACCGGCCTTTCGCAGCATGGCCGTCCGCTCCCGTCCCGGAGAGGTCCGGCACATCCCAGAAGTAGATCCAATGCCAGAGCTCCGGAAGCGCATCGCCGAGGGAGAGCGACGCCTCCGGCGACTCCAGCGTCGCCTGCAGCGCCGCCGCCCGATCCAGACCGGCGGTATCGTGCCGGACATGGATACGGCCGAGCCAGTCCCGCAGGTCCAACGGTACCGCGCCGCCGTCTTCGCTCACCTGCTCGCTCATCGAACGGTCTCCCCTTGCGCGGCCGCGTCCCGCGGCGCCGCGGCCTGCCCTCGCTCGGCGGCGAATTCGCGGCGCAGGGCGGCGCCCTGTTCGTCCAATGCCGGAACGGAGCCCAGGTTCACCGCTTCGCCGACCAGCCGGGCCGGCGGCGCCACCAGATCCAGATCCCCGGCCGGCGTCGCCACCACCGCGCGCCGAAGCTGCGGGTGGCCGGCGAGATCGGCCAGGCTGTTGACCCGGCCGTAGGCGATCTTCGCCCGCTCCAGCCGCGCGACGACTTCGGTCCGCTCGAGGCGCCCCCAGACGGCGGCGATCTCCGCGTCGAGGGCCGGGCGGTTCGCGACCCGTGCGGAGGTATCCGCGAAGCGCGGATCGCCGGCAAGATCCGGACGCTCCAGAACCTCCACGCAGAAGCGATGCCATTCCCGCTCGTTCTGGATCGACACCACCACCTCGCCATCGGCCGCCGCATAGGCGCCGTAGGGCGCGATGGACGGGTGGTTGAGCCCGACGCGGCGGGGCGCCTGGCCGCCGTGGCTCTGCTGCAGCAAGGGCACGGTCATCCAGTCGGCCAGAGCGTCGAACAGGGACACCTGGATCGCCTTGCCGCAGCCGCTTCCGGCCCGCTCCAGCAGTGCCTCCAACACCGCCATATAGCCATACATGCCGGCAGCGATGTCGCAGACCGAAACGCCGACGCGCCCCGGTCCCGCCGGATGGCCGGTGATCGCGGCAAGGCCCGTTTCGGCCTGGATCAGCAGGTCGTAGGCCTTCATATCGCGATAGGGACCTTCTTCGCCGTAGCCGGAGATATCCAGGGTGATCAGCCGCGGATCGGCCTCGCGCAGGGCCTGCGACCCGATTCCCAGCCGTCCCGCCGCGCCCGGCGCCAGGTTCTGGATGAAGACGTCGGCGCGGTCGATCATGCGCCGCAGCACCGCGAGGTCTTCGGGGTCCTTCAGATCGAGCGCCACGGACTCCTTGCCGCGATTGAGCCAGACGAAGTAGGCGCTCTCTCCCTTCGCGGTCCGGTCATAGCCGCGCGCGAAGTCGCCTTCCGGCCGCTCCACCTTGATGACGCGGGCACCGGCATCGGCCAGCTTGCAGGCACAGTAGGGCGCGGCCACGGCCTGTTCGACCGAGACCACCAGCAATCCCTGCAGCGTCTTGCGGCCCGGCCTCTCGTGGGGCGTCACGGCCTCCTCCCCTAACGGTCTCGCCGTCTATCGCGGCAGGTCACTCTAAGCCCGGCGAGGGACGACGCAAAGCCGCTGCGGGATCGGAGCCAGGAGGGGACACCGACCGGGAGACGCGGAACGCCTCTTCTCCTCAAAGCCAAGCGCCGTGCGGCGTCGGGAGGCGCGACGGCTCAGGTCGCCGGGTGATAGAGGCGGCGATACAGCAAGCCGCTCCCGACCAGAGGCGCGAGTACTTTGGCACCTGCGAGAACGGCGAGGTCGGCGAGCGGTTCGACCAGTACAATCAATGCATAAGCCGCCCCGAAGGACAGGACGTTGGAGACATTCTCGCCGCCGAAGCCCTGACCGTAGAAGGCCCAGAAGGCCACCCAGGCGATGATACCGCCCTGATAGGCCGAGGACAGCGCGAGAGCCTGCCAGTACTTGATCTCCACATAGGGCGTGTGCGCGGGAATGATCCGCTTGGCCAGGAGACCGATCAACCAGAGAGGCACGATCAGCGTGGTGGCGTTCATCGCGTACTGCGGCAGGTCGCCGGGCGCGAACAAGAGCCCCTGTAGCAGTAGCCCCGCCGCCAGACCGATCGCCGCCGGACCGGCGCCGAAGATCAGATAAAGTGTCGAGCCAAGGATGAAGTGAACTTCCGACACGCCCACCGGATAGTGCGGGAGGACCTCAAAGAAACAGAAGACCAGCGCCGTGGTGGCGATGGAGCGCGCCACGAGCGCGACGGCACCGCCATCGTTCCGAAGCGTGTCCAGCGCCATTTTTGCCGCGAGCCCGACGGCAACCGCGCCGGTTCCATAGCTGAGCGCGATCTTGGCGCCGTCGACGACACCGGGTTCGATATGCATGCTTCACTCCATCCTTGCCGCACCCACCGTGCGGGAGACTTGTCGATGGCACCGACCGGTGCCGGTTCAAGATGGCAGGTCTCCTGGCTCGCGGCTCGGCGCTTGTCCGCCCTTCCCGGCCGAACGGCCAGTGGATCTGCGGAGTCTGCTCGCCACTCACAGTTGCGGGGGCAGCCACGGCCTTGCCGCCCTCTCGGACGGCGCACCGTGTTCCCTATTACTCCGCCTCGCCGACCGGTCCGGCGGAACCATCGGGAGAGTCCTTAGAGCAGGCGAAGTCCCTCAGCAAGTCGTTTGACCTTTGCCGGATCAAGGGTCTCCCAGCCTAGTAGCTCTTGGGCAGGCCGAGCACCTGCTGACCCAGATAGGCGAGGATCAGGTTGGTGGAGATCGGCGCGACCTGATAGAGCCGCGTCTCGCGGAACTTGCGCTCGACGTCGTACTCCTCGGCGAAACCGTAGCCGCCATGGGTCTGCAGGCAGACCTCGGCGGCGGCCCAGGAGGCCTCGGCCGCCAGCAGCTTGGCCATGTTGGCCTCCGGCCCGCAGGCCTCTCCGGCGTCGAACTTGGCCGCCGCCTCGCGCACCATGCCCATGGCCGCGCGTAGCTGCGCGTAGGCCTTGGCGAGAGGAAACTGGACGCCCTGGTTCTCTCCGATGGCCTTGCCGAAGACCCGGCGCTCGGTCGCGTAGTCCCGCGCCTTGGTAACGAACCAGCGGCCATCGCCCAGGCATTCGCTGGCGATCAGGATCCGCTCGGCGTTCATGCCGTCGAGGATGTAGCGAAAGCCCTCGCCCGCCTCGCCGATCAGCGCCTCGCCGGGCACGTAGAGGTCCTCGAAGAAAACCTCCGTGGTGGAGTGGTTGAGCAGCGTGCGGATCGGCCTGATGACGACGCCCCGGCCGACGGCGCCGCGCAAGTCGATCAGGAAGACCGACAGGCCCTTGCCGCGCCGCGCGACCTCCTCCTTCGGCGTGGTGCGCGCCAGCAGGATCATGAGATCGGAATGCTCGGCCCGGCTGGTCCAGACCTTTTGACCGTTGACGCGGTAACCGCTGCCGTCGCGCGTCGCCGTGGTCGAGAGGTCGAGCGTGTCGCTGCCACTGGTCGGCTCGGTCACGCCGAAGGCCTGCAGGCGCAGGGCGCCGCGCGCGATCTCGGGCAGGTAGGTCGCCTTCTGCGCGGCGCTGCCGTGCCGCAGCAGCGTGCCCATGGTGTACATCTGGGCATGCGCCGCGGCGGCGTTGCCGCCGGAAGCGTGGATTTCCTCCAGGATCGCGCAGGCCGCCGCCAGCGGCAGGCCGGAGCCGCCGTAGTCTTCCGGAATCACCGCCGCGAGATAACCGGCCTCCGTCAGCGCCTGCACGAAGTCCGCCGGATATGCGCGCTCCCGGTCGCAGGCCCGCCAATAGGCTCCGTCGAATCGAGCGCAGAGCGCCCGCACCCCCTCCCGGATATCGCCGTAATCCTGACGTCCGAACCCGATCTCCATCGTCGCTCCACCCTACTTTCCGACCTTACTTCCCGACCCTCGTCGAGCCTCGTCCCCGGTCCGGCGCCGGTACAACCTTGATGAGACGACGGGTCGCGAGGGATAATAGCCCGTCTTCCTACAGCGAGCGCGAGGGACCATGAAAGCCGGAGTGACCATGACCGCCCCCCAGCGCCGCCATCGCGACGTTCTGGTCGAGAAAACGGTCCCAACCGGCAAGTCGGCCCTGGACATCGGCTGTGGCGACGGCGGGCTCGTCCGGGTTCTGGCGGGGGAAGGCGCGCTGGCGGTCGGCCTGGAGGTCTCCGAAGCCCAGCTTCGCAAGGCAAGAGCGGCCGAAGCCGTTCCGGGTGCCGGCTATCTGGCGGGTCAGGCCGAACATCTGCCTTTTCCCGACCGCCACCTGGATCTCGTGATCTTCTTCAACTCGCTCCACCACATCGCGCGCTACAAGATGGATCTGGCGATCGAGGAAGCGGCGCGGGTGCTGAAACCCGAAGGTCTGCTCTACGTCGCCGAGCCGCTGGCCGAGGGTCCTAATTTCGAGGTCATGCGGCACTTCGACGACGAAACGGACGTACGCGCCGCCGCCCATCGCGTCGTGCAACGGGCCGCGGCCGAGCGGCTTTGGCAGGAGTTGGAGGAAGAGGTCTACCTGACCAGCGCCGCCTATGCCGACTTCGCGGCTTTCGAGGAAGAGATGCTGCGGATCGATCCGACGCGCCGCCAGGCCTTCGTCGAACATGCCGCCATCGTGCGGGAAGAATTCGAGACGCACGGCGCGCGCGACTCCAAGGACCGGGTTCGCTTCGAGCAACCCATGCGGATCAACCTGCTGCGGCGGTCCTAGAGCGCGATCGTCTCAGGCGGAAGCGCTTCGCTTCCGCCTGAGACGTGAATCGCCCTCTCAACTGATGGTGAGAGTAGGATTTCACTATCTCGCTACCCCCAGAGCTCCGGCGCGGGCGGCTGAATCACGCTGCCGTCGATCCGCAAAGGCGGGTCGCGGTCCTCGGCCAGTAGCAGGGGACCGTCGAGATCGACCACCTGGGCACGCTGGGCCGGCAGGGTGGCGGGCGCCATGGCAAGCGAGGTCGCCAGCATGCAGCCGACCATCACGCCGAATCCAGCCGCCTCGGCCTCCGCGACCAGGGCCAGCGCTTCCGTGAGGCCGCCGGTTTTGTCGAGCTTGACGTTCACCATGTCGTAGCGGCCACGAAGCTGCGGCAGCGAGCTGCGGTCGTGGCAGGACTCGTCCGCGCAGAGCGGAACGGGCCGCGGCAGAGCGGCCAAGGCCTCATCGGCGCCAGCCGGCAGGGGCTGCTCGACCAGGGTTACGCCGAGCCGGGCCAGTTCGGGTGCAAGCCGCCCGTAGGACTCCGCGTCCCAGCCCTCGTTGGCGTCGACCACCAGCTTGGACGCCGGCGCGCCGGCCCGGACCGCCTCGACCCGCGCCAGATCTTCGGGCCCGGCCAACTTCAGCTTCAGCAAGGGGCGCCCGGCATTGGCCGCCGCCGCCGCGCCCATCGCCTCGGGCGTATCGAGCGAGAGGGTATAGGCGGTCGTGAGGGCACCGGGCTCGGCCAGGCCGGCGAGCTGCCAGACCCGGCGGCCCGCCTGTTTGGCCTCCAGATCCCAGAAGGCACAGTCCAGGGCGTTGCGTGCCGCTCCCGCCGGCAGAGCCTCTTGCAAGCCCCGCCGATCCAGATCCCCGGCCTCCAGAACGCCACGCAGGCCCTCGATGGCCGCCACGACGCCCTCGACGCTTTCGCCGTAGCGGGCGTAGGGCACGCACTCGCCCCGTCCCGTCCGACCCGCCGCCGCCAGCTCGACCAGCACCACCTCGACGGCCGTGCGGCTGCCGCGGGAAATGGTGAAGCTGCCGCGAGTCGGGAAGGACTCGCGTCGAACGGTCAAACCCGGCATCAGGCGCCCTGCAGCCGGTCGGCGATGGCGGCGACTCCGGTGCGGACCGGATCGACCGCCGGCAGCCCGAAGTCGTCGCTCAGTTTCTTCAACAGGTCGTCGCCGGCCTCGGCCGAGAGGCCGGAGGTGTTGATCGCGACCCCGACGAAGGCGGCCTCCGGGTTGGTCAGGCGCGCCGCCTCCAGATTGCGCTCCATGCAGAGCGCGAGATCCGGCAGGGGATAGTGCGGCAGGCCGCGCATGTGGCCGCGCGTCGGCTCGTGGCAGAGCACCAGCGCATCCGCCTGGGCGCCGTGCAGCAGGCCCATGGAGACACCGGCGAAGGAGGCGTGGAACAGCGAGCCCTGCCCCTCGACCAGATCCCAGTGATCCGGTTCGTTGTCGGGCGACAGCCATTCCACCGCACCGGAGATGAAATCGGCGACCACCGCATCGATCGAGACGCCCGAGCCGGCGATCAGGATGCCGGTCTGGCCCGTCGCCCGGAAATCGGCCTTCATGCCGCGCCGGCGCATCTCGGCCTCCAGCGCCAACGTCGCGTACATCTTGCCGACGGAGCAGTCGGTGCCGACCGCGAGCAGTCGCTTGCCGGGTCGTGCCTTGCCGCTGCCGACGTCGAAGTCCTCGGTCGGGTGACGCACGTCGAACAGCTGGCGGCCATGCTGCTCGGCGGCGGCCTTGAGCATGGGCACGTCCGCGAGCTTCTTATGCAAGCCGCTCGCGAGGTCCATGCCGAGCTGCAGCGCACGGTCCAGCACGTCGATCCACTCGGTGGAGATCCGGCCGCCCCGATTGGCGACGCCGACGATCACGGTCTTGACCCCGGCCTCGGCCGCTTCCTCCATGGTCATGTCGGGCAGCCCGAGATCGGCCTGGCAGCCCGGCAGGCGGAACTGGCCGAGGCACCAGTCCGGACGCCACTGAGCCACGCCCTGGGCGGTCTTTGCGGCCAACTGATCGGGCGCATCGCCCAGGAAGAGAAGATAGGGATGGGCGATTTCCATCGCGCAGACAGCCTCCTTTCGAATTCGCGGCAGAGCGCCGCGGCGCCCGAGACGGCAAGCCCAACGGGCGCGCAGTAGGGTCGCGGGCCCGCCGCTTGTTGCCCTCCGAAGACAGCGACTATGCTCCGCCCGACGTCCTGACACGAAACCGCCGGCACGGACAAGCGCATGTTCGACAATCGTCTCACCTTGCGAGACGTCATAGACGATGATCTGGCGGCCACCGCCCGCCGGCTTTTCTGGCGGGGCCGCAGGATTGCCCGCTGACCGAGGCCGCTCCGAGGCGGTCCCACCCACCCCGCTTCCCGGTGCGCCCGACCGGGGCTGGAACCGTCGGGTCCTCCGGATCGCCGGGCCGATCATCCTGTCCAACCTCTCGGTCCCACTTCTGGGCGCGGTCGATACGGCGGCCATGGGACACCAGCCCGACGCCGCCTACCTGGGCGGGGTCGCGATCGGCGCGCTCTTCTTCAGCTTCATCTATTGGGGCTTCGGCTTCCTGCGCATGGGCACGACGGGCTTCGCCGCCCAGGTCCATGGCGCCAGCGACGGCGACGAACTGGCCGCCACCCTGCTACGCCCCCTCGCGATCGGGGCCGGCCTCGGCGCGCTGATCGTGATCCTGCAGGCGCCGCTGGCCCGCCTGGCCTTGGAGCTGATGGATCCCGGAACCCAGGTGGCGCAGCTCGCGCGCGACTACATCGACATCCGCATCTGGGGCGCTCCGGCGACCCTGATGCTCTACGCGATCCTGGGATGGCAGCTCGGGGTTCAGCGCCCGGCCGCCGTCCTGCTGCTGCAGCTCCTGCTCAACGGCAGCAACATCGCGATCACCCTGCTGCTGGTGGTCGGGCTAGGCTGGCGGATCGAGGGCGCAGCCACCGGCACGCTGATCGCGGAGTACATGGCCCTGGCCTTCGGGCTCTGGCTGGCGCGGCGGGCACTGAAGGACCTGGCGGCGCGGGTCGATTGGTCTCGCCTGGGCGACCGGGTCCGGCTGGTCGCCCTGCTTCGGGTGAACACGGATATCTTCATTCGCACCGCCTGCCTGCAGGTGGTCTTCGCCCTCTTCGCGCGCAGCGGCGCGCAGTTCGGCGAAGCCACGCTGGCCGGCAACGCGGTGCTTCTGCAGTTCCAGTCCTTCCTGGCGTTCGGATTGGACGGCTTCGCCCATGCCGTGGAGGTGCTGGCCGGCAGCGCGGTCGGCGCCAGGAGCCGCCGGGCCTTTCGCAGCGCCGTGACGGTCTCCAGCATCTGGGCGCTGGCCTTTGCCGGTCTGTTCACGCTGATCTACGCCCTCGGCGGACCGATGCTGATCGCCCTCTTCACGGATCTGCCGGAGGTGCGGGCGGTGGCGGGAGCCATGCTGCCCTGGATCATCGCATCGCCGCTGATTTCGGTCTGGTCCTATCAGCTCGACGGCATCTTCATCGGCGCGACACGGACGGCGGCCATGCGCAACGCGATGATCCTGTCGCTGATCGGCTTCCTGGTCGCGGAGCGGTTGCTGACGCCGAGCTTCGGCAACAACGGCCTCTGGGCCGCTCTGCTGATTTTCATGGGGCTGCGCGGCCTTACGCTCGGGGCGTACTACCCCGGCCTCGAACGCAGTCTCGAGAAGAAGCGGATTTGAGGAGAAGCAGGCTTACGCAGCCTGAGGCAGGAGATCCACCAGCGAGGTCGCATCGGCGGCATGAAGCGCCATGTCGAGCAGGCCGTCGGTCAGAAGATCCAGTTCCCGGTGCACCATCGCGACCCGGGCGGACGAGAGCAGATCGTAACGCTGCTCGCTGATCAGCACTCGGGTCAGCTCCTGACCGATCCGCGCCTCGATGACGCTCTCGCAATTCGGTCCCGCCGGGCGCGGCCCGATGTAAAGCACCACCAAGCCAAGGCCGACGCGGTGCTCGGCAAGGAGCATGTCGCTGCGCAGGGTCTCCGCGAGATCCCGGCAGTCCAGAGGACCGCAGGCCAGATCGACGCGGACGGCGGTGGCCACCAGACGCAAGTCCGCCAAGCGTTCTACGGCCCGCGTCACGGCACCGCCAGAGCTGTAGGAGGATCGCGATGCCGGAAGGGGTGCCGGCCGGACTAGGGGGTAGCCCGGCCGGCCATTGGGGGCGTCGAGAGCGTGAACGACCGGTTGGGTCACGGTGGCTGGTGAAGTGACTATCCGCGCCATTTCGAGTCTTCGTCCCAAGTCTTTGGGCTCTTGGAGCGTCGGCCAGATTTGGAGGGGTCCGGTCGCTCTCTCGCCGCAGGTGCAAGAGAACTGTAAAACAGGGAAACACGGCCTAGGTGTGCCAAAGGTGTGACAGCATTGCGGAGGGAGGGGTCACATAAAACTTAACGAAAGATTAAGATAAACAAATAGTTAATGCGCCACGGGAAGGCGCATCGTGACCTCCAATCCGCCATCCCTAAGGTTGCGCGCCGAGACATCGCCTCCTACTGCTTGAAGGTTACGGCGGACGATCCAAAGTCCGATCCCGAGATGCGCTCCGCTTTCGCCGTTCGAGGCGCCGTTACCGCTCGCGGCCTCGGCCGTCTGCTCCTTGGCGGCGGCCAGCAATTGCGGCGTGCCGTTCATCTCTCCACGCAGCGAAACGTAGCGCTCGAAGATATGTTCGAGCTGCCCGTCCGGCACACCGGGCCCGCGATCGCGCACGATCAGCTTGGCGATGCCGTCCCGCATTTCCAGGATCACGTCGATCAGCTCGCCCTCCGGTGACACCTCGACGGCATTGTCCACCACGTTCTCGATCACGGTCTCGAGCAGGTCCTCGCCCGCGCGCACGATGACGCCGGGCTGCAGGCGTGCCGCGAACTTCAGACCGCGCCGCTCGTAAGCCTCGGCATAGGCGCCGAGCATACGCTGGGCCAGGTTCGAGAGGTCGATTTCCTGATTCGGCGGATCGAGCAGCTCGGCCGTGGTTTCCTCAAGCCGCCGGGCCGAGTTCACCAGATGATCGAGCCGGTCGATCGAGGTTTCCAAGACCTGCAGCGCGCGACGGCCTCGGGTCGATTCCTCGGGAATCAAGCGGTGCACCGGCTCCAGCGACTGCCGCATGATGGCGATCGGCGTCTTGAAGGCATGGGCGTTGTCCTCGGCCGCGCGGCGGATGTCGTCCGCCGAAGCCTGCAGCGAGCGCGTCAGGCGGTCGAACTCCTCGGCTACAGGACCCAGCTCGTCGACCCGGTTGGCCGAGGCGAAGGACCCGGCGTCGCGATGTCCGGTCCGGATCTCCCGCGCCAGGCGCTGGAAGCGCATCAGGTTGCGCCAGATCAACAGAAAGACGCCGAGGGTGAGCACGGCCATGCCGACGTAGATCAGGACGGCGGTGCGAACCTCCCAGGTCTGCCAGTAGGGCTGACCGATCGAGGTTCCGAGAAAGGCGCCGGAGTTCACGGTCACCACCGCCCAACAGCCGAGCGGGGTCGTGATCGGCGTGATCGAGGTCAGCAGCTCGATCTGGCCGTCCGGGTTGCGGTGGCGCAGCGCCACCGGCATCTCGCCTTCGCAGGACTCGACGAGGTTGTCGAGAACCCCGCGCTCGATCAACTGAGCCCGCTCGGCCTGCAGGACGGCGGGCGGAACCGGCGGATCGTTGGCGACGAAGTAGAATCCCTCCACGCCGGACTCCTGTTCCGGCTTGAAGAGAACCTTGATCCGAGTGTCTTCCGTGCCGAGCCGCCCGACGGCTCCAGGCAGTTCGCGCAACGGCGAAGGGTCCGTGCGCTCAAGCAGCGGGTTCAGGTTCTCGGCCACCAGACGGCCCTGCTCGCGGACGGACTCCAACAAGAGCCTCTGCTTCTCGGCATCGGCCTGCTGGAAGACGTCGTAGAGAATGACCGGAACGAGCGTGAAGACGAGAAGCAGAACGACCAGCTTGCTGACCAGCGAGCTGACCATGCGGCGCGGGCGCTTTTCGGTCCGTGGACGCGCCTCGCTCCGCGCAGGAATGGGGCTGGGAGCCCCGGCATCACGGGCAAGCGTGCTGGGCCTGTCTTCATCTTCAAGACCCACCACGGCGGCGCTTTCGTCGCGCCCGTTTGCCTCCGCCAGGGCTGCCATGGGCCTCCTTTAGGCGAGACCGCCGAGCGTCCCGGCCCCCGGGCCGTCACTGCTCTCCGACGGATCACGCCAGCGGTAGCCGAAGCCCGGGTAGTTTTCGATCTCCTCGAAGGTATCGTCGACGTCGCGGAACTTCTTGCGAATGCGCTTGATGAAGGCGCGCACGTTGGCGCGATAGCCATCCGCGCCGTAGCCGGCCACGAAGTCCTTGCCCCGCACCAGGTCGTAGATCTGCCGATAGGTGATGTCCGCCCCGGTCCGCGCCGCCAGGAAGTGGACGATGGCATACTCGGTCAGGGTGAGATCGACCTGATGGCCGTCCCAGAAGGCGCGGCGAATATCGGTGCGCAGCTCCAGCTTGCCGAGACGGAAGATCTTCGCTTCGCTCTCGGACTGGGTCTGGCCGCCCTGGGCCTTGGTCCCCTCGGTGATCAGCTTGAGGCGCTGGAGGATGATCGACAGGCGACGCGACTTCTCGATGAAGTCGACGGCGCCGAACTTCAGGGCCGCTTCCTCGTAGATCTGGTCGCTGAGCACGGTCAGGAAGATCACCGGCACCTCGACCCGCGCCTCGCGAAGACGGCGCAGGACGCCCAGGCCGTCCAGGACGGGCATGCGCCAGTCCAGCAGCACCACATCCGCTTCGCAGTCCTTGCCCAGCAGGTAGGCCAGAGCATCCTCGCCGTTGTCGAAGTCGGCAACGTGATACCCCTCCTCGGAGAGGTTCAGCCCGAGAGATTCCCGGAATAGATCGTCGTCGTCGACCAGGACGACGCGCTTGGCAAAACTTTCTTCCGGAAGGCTTCGCAGGGCCATGGCTTGATTCATATCTTTGTACTCCCGTCGGCAGTCTCTAGTTCGTCGACGGTGCCGCACCCGCGGTGCGCGGCACTTCACCCGATACGGCCGACAAGCCTGGGCGCAGCTGTTCTGCAGCGCCGGATCTTCCGTCCTCTTCGACAGGCTGGCGGTTTTGAGCGAGCAGCGCCGTGAAACAGCGCTGCGCCGACTGATCGCTGGGGGTAGGCTCGACCACCTCATAGGCGAGCGCGCGGTATTGCTCACCCCCAACTTGAGGATAGAAGAAGATACTGAGTACGCAGTCGGGACCATTATAGGACCAGATCTGAGCGGGCGGCTGAACCTCCTGCAGTGTCGGGCTGCCGAGCAGGGCTTCCAACTGATCGAAACCCAGACCGACCAGCGTCCCGACTTCGGTCGCGGTTTCCACCGCGCCGAGCGGCGCAGACATCGGCGGCGCCAGCGCGAGACCGTCCGGCGGCTCCGGCCGGCGCGGCGGCAGCGGCGGCGACCCGATAAAGGACGAAGACGGCAAATCGCCGATCAGAGGGTCGATATTCGTGTAGTCGCGCTCGGTCGGAACGTCGTCCCCGGGCAGACGGAAGGCGGCACAGGCCGCCAGCAGCGGCCCCAGCAGGCACAGCAGAGCCACTGCCCGAAGAGGGCTAGCGTCTGTCGTCTTCGCCATCTGCGGGCCGTGCTTCGACATGCTTCGCCCCGTCATTCGCTTGCCGCCACTGCGGCAGCACCGTTTGGGCCCGCGTCCGTCTCATCGCGCGCCCTCGAATTCGTCTGGTATTGGCCGCCGGCCGCTTTCTGTCACATCGCCAGCGGGCAATTTCACACCAAACAAATACCTCCACTGGGCGTGGCTGTTCTGTGACAAAGATAGGCGGCGCCTGCCCAAAGGGCCAGAGTTTCGCCGCATTTTAGCTTGTGACGAAAAGAAGCCATCTCCAAAAGTGCCACCGCGACTGCAACTTTTCGTCAGCTAGTCATGGGCCTGGAGTGCCTGTTGCGCGTCACGGGCGCGGGCCTTTTCCTGGCGGCTCATCATCACCCCGGCGATGACGACGAAGAGTGTGACAATCAGAATGATGATGGTGGCCAGAGCGTTGATATCGGGACTGACGCCTAGCCGCACCTTCGAGAAAATCACCATCGGCAAGGTCGAGGAACCGGGGCCCGAGACGAAGCTGGCGATCACCAGATCGTCAAGCGACAGGGTGAAGGCGAGCAACCATCCGGAGATCAAGGCCGGGGCGATGATCGGCAAGGTAATCACCAGAAAGACCTTGGCCGGACGCGCGCCCAGGTCCATCGCCGCCTCCTCGACCGAATCGTCGAGGCTCGAGAGACGCGACTGCACGATCACCGCGACGTAGGCCATGCAGAAGGTGATGTGGGCGATGGTGATGGTGTCCATGCCGCGGCCGGACGGCCAGCCGATCAACTCTTCGGCACTGACGAAGAGCAGCAGGAGCGACAGGCCGGTGATCACCTCCGGCATCACCAGAGGCGCGGAGACCATGCCGGAGAACAGCAGCCGCCCCCGAAAGCGTCCGAAGCGCGCCAACAGCAGCCCCGCCAAGGTCCCGAGCAAGACGGCGGCGGTGGCCGTCACCACGCCGATCTGGAGCGAGAGCAGCGCCGCCTCGAGCACCTGTTCGTCGCGCAGCAACTCCCCATACCACTTGGTCGAAAAGCCGCCCCAGACCGTGACGAGCCTGGACTCGTTGAAGGAGTAGACGATCAGCGAGAGGATCGGCCCGTAAAGGAAGGCGAAGCCGAAACACATGGCCATCAGCAGGAAGGTCGACCGCCGGCGCATCAGGCCCGCTCCCCTTGCTTCATCTGGTAGCGCTGAAAGATCATGATCGGCACGACCAGCAGCACGAGCATCGCGATGGCCACGGCCGAAGCGACGGGCCAGTCCCGGTTGCTGAAGAACTCGTTCCAGAGCACCCGCCCGATCATGAGGGTGTCGGGTCCGCCGAGCAGAGCCGGAATCACGAACTCGCCGACCGCCGGGATGAAGACCAGGAGGCAGCCGGCCACGATGCCGGGAAGCGACAGGGGCAGCGTCACGGTCAGGAAGGTCTTCCAGGGCCGGCAGCCCAGGTCGGCCGAGGCCTCCAGCAGCGAAGGGTCGAGCCGCTCGAGATTCGCGTAGAGCGGCAACACCATGAAGGGCAGGTAGGAGTAGACGATCCCGATGTAGACCGAGAAATCGTTGTAGAGCAGCGGAAGAGGCTGATCGATCACGCCTAGCCCGAGCAGCAGGTTGTTGATCAGGCCGTTGTCCCTGAGGATCCCGATCCAGGCGTAGACGCGCAGCAGGAAGGAGGTCCAGAACGGCAGGATAATCAGCAGCAACAGCACGTTGCGCCAGGCGGGACCCGAGCGTGCGATGCCGTAGGCCATGGGATAGCCGATCAGCAGGGCGATGACGGTCGAGATCGCCGCAATCTTCACGGAGTTGAGATAGGCCACGGCATAGAGCGAATCGGTCAGCAGAAACAGGTAGTTCCCGAAATTCACCGTGACCTGGTAAAGGCCGTAGCCGAGGTCCTCGAGCAGCTTGAAGGGCGGCCGCGCGATCGCCGCCTCGGACAGCGAGATGGCGAAAACGATGACGAAGGGCAGAAGAAAGAAAACCGCCAGCCACAGATAGGGCACCGCGATGACCAGCCCGCGTCCGGCGCGAGACCCCAGGAACTCTGCGAGGCGCCGCGCGAAGCCTTGCCGGCTCGCCTGTTCGGCTTGGAGGGCGTCGTCGAGCATCGCGGCGGGCGCTCCCCGGGCGTCAGCTTGTCAGGATGACGCCGGCGGCGCTGTCCCAGGTGAGGACCACATGATCGTCCCAGTCGACGTCCCGGCGCGCGGAGCGGGTCCGGTTCGGCGCCGTCGCCTCGATCATCCGGCCGTTGGCCAGACTCACGCGGTAGATCGTCTCGCTGCCCAGATAGCCCAGGCCCTCGACGACCCCCCGTGCGGCATTCCGCTCCGGCAAGGCGCCGCCGCCGTCCGGCCGGATGACGATCTTCTCCGGCCGGATGGCCACCCAGACCTTCTGCCCCTCCTGAACGGAGTAGCCGTGATCGATCTGGAGCTCGCCCTGCAACTCCGGACAATCGACCGCGACGAAGTCGTCGGTCTCGTAGCTGACGCGGCCTTCGAAGAGGTTGATCGAGCCGATGAAGTCGGCGACGAAACGGTTGCCGGGAAACTCGTAGATCTCGCTGGCCGTCCCGACCTGCGCGATCCGGCCCTCGTTCATCACCGCGATGCGGGTCGAGAGGGTCATGGCTTCCTCCTGGTCGTGGGTCACGACCACGAAGGTGATGCCGACCTCGTCCTGAATGTTCATCAGCTCGAACTGGGTCTGCTCGCGCAGCTTCTTGTCGAGCGCTCCCAGAGGTTCGTCGAGCAGCAGCACCTTGGGCCGCTTCACCAGAGCGCGCGCCAGGGCCACCCGCTGGCGCTGGCCGCCCGAGAGCTGGTGCGGCTTGCGCCTCGCGAAGTCGGAGAGCTGCACGAGGTGGAGCGCCTCGCTCACCCGGTCCCTGATTTCGCCGCGCGGCAGGCGCTCCTGCTTCAGGCCGAAAGCCACGTTGCGCTCGACCGTCATATGCGGAAAGAGGGCATAGGACTGAAACATCATGTTGACGGGCCGGTCGTAAGGGGCGATGCCCGCCATGTCGCTTCCGTCGATCAGGATCTGCCCGCTGGTCGGCCCCTCGAAGCCGGCCAGCATGCGCAGCAGCGTGGACTTGCCGCAGCCGGACGCCCCCAGCAGGCAGAAGAGCTCGCCGCGAAAGATCTGAAGGCTGACGTCGTCGACCGCGACGAAATCGCCAAACTTTTTCGTCACCCCGCGAATGTCGATGAAGGGAACCGCCGAGGGATCCCGCCAGGGCTCGTCCGCGAGGTCGACCGGAGGCCGGCGCCCGGCCTGTTGGGCTCCGGACTCCTGATTCACCGCGTCCTCAGCTTGAGTCATCCGGCGATCCGCCGCCTATGCAGGTCGGTCGAGCGCGCTAACGGCCCGTCTTCACACGGGTCCAGGCCCGGGTCTCCAGCCGCTTGTAGCGCGGGCTCTTGACGGCGGCGGCGAAGAGCTTCTCCTGCACCGCTTCGCTCGGGTAGATCGCGGGGTCCGTCCTGACCTCCTCGATCACCAGGTCCTTCGAAGCCGGCACGGCGTTGGCGTACCAGACGTAGTTGGTGATGCCGGCGATGTTCTCGGGCTCCAGCACGAAATCGATCCACTTGTGCGCGTTCTCGGCGTTGGGCGCATCGGCGGGAATCGCCAGCATGTCGAACCAGACCAGCGTGCCCTCCTCGGGGATGAGGTACTGGATCTCGACGCCGTTGCCGGCCTCCTCCGCGCGGGCCGCCGCGATGAAGACGTCGCCCGAAAATCCCATGGCCACGCAGATGTCGCCGTTGGCCAGGTCGTTGATATACTGAGAGGAATGGAAGTAGCGGACATGCGGCCGGATCTTGTCGAAGTGCGCCGTCACCTCCTCCAGGATCGCGGGGTCTTCGTGATGCGGGTCGTGGCCCAGGTAGTTGGCGACCACGTCCATAACCTCGTCGGCCGAGTCCAGAACGGTCACGCCGCAGGAACTCAGCTTGGCGACCGTCTCGGGATCGAACAGCAGGTCGTAGGAGTTGGGTACTTCACCGAGAATCTCGGTCACCTTCTCGACGTTCACGCCGATGCCGTTGGTGCCCCACTGGTAGATGGCGCCATAGAGATTGCCCGGATCGGCGGCCTGGACGCGCTCCATCAGCGCCGGGTCCAGGTTGGCGAGATTGGGAAGCTTCGCCTTGTCGAGCTGCTGCAGCGCACCGGCCTGGATCTGGCGCGCCAGGAAAGGCAGCGCCGTGGGCACGACGATGTCGTAGCCGGAGTTGCCGGCCAGCAGCTTGGCCTCGACGACCTCGTTGTTGTCGTAGACGTCGTAGGTGACCTCGATCCCCGTCGCGGCCTCGAAGTCCGCGATGGTGGTTTCGCCGATGTAATCGGACCAGTTGTAGATATTGAGCTGGCCTTCCGCCTTGGCGGCACCGGCGCTTCCGGCCATCAACGCCAGGCCGGAGGCAAGCAAAAGCATTCTTTTGGTGATCTGCACCTTTCCCAACTCCCGTGTCTGAGCCTCACCCGCGGCGGCCTGTTCGACGCCCGCTCGCTGTCATTAATTGGCGGCCATTCAGCACGGCGGGGGGCGCCCTTGTCAATCGCACCAGGTCCCAGAACCAGCCATGCGGCGGCACCGACCGACGCCCCTGCGACGGTTGCACCCGGCTCCGTTCCGCAGGCCGTCCGACGGCATGCTTGCGGATATCCTGGCTTACATCGGCGACGGTCAGTAGAAAGGCCCAATCGATCCGAACCCGGGTCGATCCACATCCGGTTCTCAGAATCCGGCCCCTCCACCCCGGTGCCCGCAGTCGCACCGCCGGACACCCGTCTCGCGATGCTCGCCACCGCCGCTTTCACCGCTTACCGATTGGCCTTCCGCCTGGCACGCCCCTACCTGCGGCGGGTCCTCGCGCGGCGCGCCGCCGCCGGCCGAGAGGAGGCCACGCGTCTGGGCGAACGCTGGGGCCGGACCGGTCAACCGCGACCGCCGGGCGACATCATCTGGATTCACGCGGCCAGCGTCGGGGAAACGGTATCCGTCGTGCCGCTGATCGAGCGCCTGCGGGAGGATCGGCCGCAGACCCATATCCTCTTGACGACGGTGACCACCACTGCCGCACGCCGGGCCGCGGCCCTGCTGCCGAGCGGCGCCCTCCATCAGTATCTGCCGCTGGACGATCCGGGCGCCGTGCGGCGCTTCTTCAATCACTGGCGTCCCGCGGCCGGCATTCTGGTCGAATCCGAGATTTGGCCGACCTTGATCCGAGCCGCCAAGGCACGCGGTCTGCCCCTGGCCTTGGTGAACGGCCGGATCTCCAGCCGGTCCGCCCGAAGCTGGTCCTACGCGACACCGCTGATCCGCGATCTCCTGAGCAGCTTCGACGTCGTCCTCGCCCAGACGCCAGGAGATGCCGAACGGCTGAGCCGTTTGGGAGACCGCCCGGTCGCCTGCCTAGGCAACCTGAAGTTCGCCGGGCCGCCCTTGCCCGTGGAGTCATCGGAGCTGGAAGCCTTGCGCCGGGACTTGAAGGAGCGTCCGGTCTGGCTCGCGGCCTCCACCCACCCGAGCGAGGAAACGGCCGTCCTCTCCGCCCATCGGTCGCTGGCCCCGGACCACCCCGGCTTGCTGACCGTGATCGTGCCCCGCCATCCCGAGCGCGGGCGCGAGGTGGCGGCCGAGGCCGAAGCGGCCGGATTGTCGGTGCAGCAGCGCAGCGGCGGCGCTCCACAGGCAACGGCGGAGGTCTACGTCGCGGACACGCTTGGCGAACTCGGGCTCTGGTATCGCCTCTGCTCCATTGCCTTCGTCGGCGGCTCTTTGGTCGACCGTGGCGGTCAGAATCCTCTGGAAGCGGCCCGCCTCGGCTGCGCCTTGCTGTTCGGACCCCACGGCGAGAACAACGCCGCGGCGGTCGCCGGCCTGACGCGGGTCGGCGCTCTGGAGCAGGTCGGCGATGCCGAGGAACTGACCGCCGCCCTCGGGCGATTGCTGGAGAATCGCGAGCTGCGCGAAGCCCGCTGCGCCGCCGGCCAGACCTTTACTCAGGCACAGGCGCACATCGTCGAGGATGTGCTGACCGCGCTGGAGCCGCTGTTGAAAAAGATCTAGCGGGCCGCCGCGGTCACGCTTCCTCCACGCTTGCTTCCTCGATGCTTCCTTCCGCGGCCAAGACTATGCACAATCCAGGTTTGTACTGTGCTTTGGGGGAGGCCCGAGATGCGGCTTTTGCTGTTCTGCGCTTTGATCTTCTGGTCGGTATCGGGGGCGGCCAGCCTTGCTCAACAACCCACCGCGCCCGTCTATACGGAAGTCTCCGGCGAGCAGCTGGCGACCATCCTGACGGACGAAGGCTACAGGGCGAAAGTCAGCGAGGATGACTACGGCGACCCGGTCATCGAGTCATCCGTGGGAGGCACATCCTTCCGGATCATCTTCTACAACTGCGACCTGGGCTCGGAGGGTTTCTGCGAAGACGTGATGTTCCGCGTCGCCTACAGCCTGCCGTCCGGCATCGATCTCGAGACGATCAACGCCTGGAACGAGGACAAGCGCTTCAGCCGGGCGTGGCGCGACGACGAAGACGATCCGATTCTCGAGCAGGACCTGGACTTCGCCGGCGGCATCACGCGCGAACGTGTCGTTACCAGCCTGAGCGTTTGGGAAAGCTCCGTCGGCCTGTTCGAAGACCACATCGACTGGTAGCCGCCCGGACGTCACGCCTTCTTCGTCTGCCGGCGCAGATCGCGGCTCATCGCCGCTTCGCTCAGGAGTTGCACGCCCCCGATCCAGACTTCGCGGATCGCCCCGTCGGGACCGCGCAGCAGTCGCGCCCCCTCGCCAGGACTCTGGAGCCCGCCGGCGAGCCGGATGCGGCCCTTATCCGGTCCCGTGACCGCGATCTCGCTGGCGTCCAGGAAGGGGTTCACGCCGGCCGGCGTGGCGATCTTCACGTGATTCTTCATCGCGACCAGATCGCAGGCACCCCAGAGGCCCCACCAGCGCCCGCTCCAGCCCTGCGTTTTCTTGGAGGGACCGCCGTGGGTGGCGAAGGTCCGCAGGATCTGTACCGCCCCGCCGGCCCAGAGATTGGCGAGCCCATCGACCGCGTTGGTGCAGAGCGACAGGCAAAGGTCGCGGCCAGGTAGGACCAAGGTGCAACTTATGGTGCCGGGAAAGGAACCGCTGTGGCCGAACCAGTCCCAGTCGCCGACCTTGCCGCGCAGAATGCCGAGGCCGTAGGAGCGTTCTATGCTGGAATGGGGATCGCGCCAGAGCGCGTGAACCATCTCCCGCCGGCTGGCCGGCGACAGAAGGCTGTCCGTCGCGGCCGGGTCGAGAGAGGCGAAGAAGCGAGCCAGGTCGGCGGCGGTCGAGACGAAGCCGCCGGCGGCCGCTAGGCTTCTGGTCTCGGCTTCGTTCGGCACCACCACGCGCCGGCCGAGCAGCAGTTTGCCGCTATGCCCCCTGGCGAAGGGCACCGACTTGGCGGGCGGTCCGTCGGGCTCGGTCTCCTTCAGCCCCGCGCGCTGGATCACTTCGCGGCGAATCCAGTCGCCGAAGGACTCGCCGGTGACCGCCTCGATCACCAGACCGAGCAGGGCGTAGCCGTGGTTCGAGTACTTCAACTGTGTGCTGCCCTCGATCACCGGCGGCTTGGACAGGGCGGCGCGCAGGGCCTTGCGGTCGGGAAAGGCGCGCCGGTTCATCCAGTGACCGGAATCCTCGCCATCGCGGACCAGACCGGCGCTGTGCGACAGCACCTGCATCAGCGTGACCTCCGCCACCTTGGGATGCAGTCCCTCGACGTAATCGCCGACAGGGTCGTCGAGACGCAGCTTTCCAGCCTCGCGCAACAGCAGAATGGCGCTGGCCGTGAAGGTCTTAGAGTGGGAGGCGGCGCGGAAGCGATGGCGGGGCGTCAACGCGCGGGTCTTCGAGAGATCGGCCTGGCCGAAGGCCTGCTCCCAGATCACCTCGCCCTTGTGCGCGACCGCCAGGGAACAGCCCGGCTGTTCCGTCGCGCGCATTTGGAACTCCAGCCACTGCGGCAGGTAGTCCAGGGCAGCCGATAGCCATGCGGGTCGGGCGCGCGCCATCTTGTTCGCTCTTTCGTCCGGGAAGTTGGGGCGGTACCGGAGATCGGAAGTCCCGATGGTATATCGCCGACGAACGACCGGCAAAGCATCGTGACGCGAGGGCCTCGTCTAAAAATCAGCAGACACTGGAGAGGGTTCAGGCGGCCAGCCGGCGGGCCAGCGCCTCGGCCACCGGGGCATAGGCGAGGTCGAGGATCTCTGGCCCCGCGTCCTCCGAACGCATGCGTTCGCTCAGTTCGCGCCGCCAGGCCCGCGCGCCCGGCAGACCATTGAAGAGGCCGAGCAGATGGCGGGCGATGGCCTTGGCCGGCACGCCATCCTGTCGCTGCCGCTCGATATAGGCTTTCATTTTCTCGAGCACCGCCTGGCGCGTAGGGTCCGGACCGTCGTCCCCGAAGAAGCGGCGGTCGACCTGGGCGAGGACCCAGGGGTCCTGATAGGCGGCCCGTCCCAACATCACGCCGTCGACCTGTGCAAGCTGGGCCTCGGCCTGGTCGAGATCGGTGAGACCGCCGTTCAACACGACCGTCAGGTCCGGCCGCTCCTGCTTCAGCCGCTGCACGACGTCGTAGCGCAGCGGCGGGACCTCCCGGTTCTCCTTGGGGCTCAAACCCTGGAGCCAGGCCTTGCGGGCATGCACGATGAAGGTCTCGGCCCCACCCTCCCCGGCGACCACCTCCACGAAGCTGCGGAAGTCGGCGTAGTCGTCCTGCGCGTCGATGCCGATCCGGCACTTCACCGTGACCGGCAGCCGGGTCGCCGAGCCCATGGCCGCGATGCAGCGCGCCACCAGCGCCGGCTCCGCCATCAGGCAGGCGCCGAAACGCGCGTTCTGCACGCGGTCGCTCGGACAGCCGACGTTGAGATTGACCTCGTCGTAGCCCCAGGCCTCGGCCAGGCGCGCGCAGTCGGCCAGGGCCGCCGGATCGCAGCCGCCGAGCTGCAGCGCCACCGGATGCTCGGACGGATCGAAGGCCAGAAACCGCTCCGCCCGGCCATGCAGCAAAGCGCCGGTCGTGATCATCTCCGTATAGAGCCGGGCACGCCGCGAGATCAGGCGCAGGAAGTACCGGTCATGCCGGTCCGTCCAGTCCATCATCGGCGCCACGGAAAATCTATGCAATTGATCTTTCACGATTTTTCGGAACACCAAAGCATTGAGCCACACCGAAACTAGCCCATCTTGAGCTGAATTGCACACCTGTGGACGCCTTGTGATCTCTCGGTGCGCGCAGGGCCGCAACCACCTTGACCCATGTGCCCCTCGGGCCGTTGGCGCGTCCAGATCCGGCGAAAAGCCGCTACGCCTCCGAGACTGTCCGGACCATCGTGACGCCCAGCTCCGGGCCTTGGAAATGGAGTGCCGTGCGGACCACGGCGAGAGCATCTCTGCACACAGGCCGGAGGACATAGCGACCTTCGGCGACTTAATCGACCTGCACGTTACCGATCTGCAAGAGGTCAAGAAGCCGTTGCGCCGCTCGAAGGCCACGCCCTGCGGCGGCTGAAGGAGCAGTTGGGCCCGGCGGCACTGGGATCGGAGTTCTCCTACATCGCCAAGGTCATCACCCATGCCACCGCCGTGCACAGCATCGACGTTTCCAAGGAACAGGCCGTTCTGGATCATCCCGCTCTTGGCCATTGCAGGCCTGCATATGCGAGAGATCATGGGCTACTGCTTCATGGTCTTCTTTGCCGCCAGGCTCGTCCTGAGCGGGGCACTCCTGATCATCGGGGGCTAACCGATACCGTCCAGCCGGAGCCTCGCCTTTGACGGGTCTTCGGCGATCCTGAGCAGCGACATCCGATGGGTCCGATCCGACCGGAGAGAATGAGAAACTGGCAGAGTAGTAGAACTCAGGCAGCGAAAGACGTCGCCGCGCCCGTTCAGGGCTCATGTTCTGCGCGGACCACAAGAGCATGTCGGGAGGATCTGGCTTCGCAGGGCAGGATCGTCAACACCCTATCGACTAGGGGCGTTTCCGCGCTCGGGGCAGAGCCGCACCGCTTGCGCCAGGAGTGAGCCTGCCGGCCGGACGCCAAAACGACCCGGCCACATAGACGGCGATCCCAAACAGCAGGCCAAGCGCATTGACGACGAGCCCCTGGGGCTCGGTTTGCGGATAGAGCAGCAGCGCGCCCGCCAGAAGGAAGCCGATCCGGCGCAGCGGTTCCGGCGAGCCGGCGATCCAGCCGACCGAGGCTGCCGATATCAGATAGACACCGGCGGCGGCGGCGGCCACGGACCAGAAGATATCGCCCGGCTCGCCGATCATCAGAAGCGTCGGCGAGAGCACGAAGAGGAACGGGACGATATAGGCCGACCAACCGTAGCGCATGGCCGTGACGGCCGTCTGCATCGGCCGCGCATCGGCAATCGAGGCGGCAAAGAAGGCGCCGATCCCGACCGGTGGTGTGACCATCGACATCATGCCGAGATAGAAGATGAAGAGGTGGGCAGCGATCGGCTCCACCCCGCTCTGCACCAGCGACGGCGCGATCAGAACGGCGAGCAGCAGATAGACGCCGACTGTCGGCATGCCCATGCCCAGGACGAGACAAACGGCCGCGGCAATCAATAGCAGGAGCAGAAGATTGCTCCCCCCAAGCGCCACCAGCGAGAAGGTCAAGGCGAAGCCCAGGCCGGTAATGTTCAGAACCCCGATGATGAAACCGGCGGCGGCGGCAATCATGACGATGTCGATAACCGAACGCCCGGTATCGGTGACGGCGCCAAGAATGGCCGTCAAAGTCATGCGGTTGTGATAGCCCTTCAAGAGACCGACCGCCAGGGCGACGGCGCAGCCCCAGAGCGCAGCCGTCTCCGGCCGTTGTCCGAACCAGAAGAGCGCAGCGACAATGGCGGCAAAGGGCAGGATGAAGACCCACCCGCGCCCGGCCACCGATCGCGTCTTGGGGATCTCCTCCCCATCGACCACGGCAATACCGTCCCGCGCCGCCTGCAGATCCACCTGAACGAAGACAGCGAGGTAGTAGAGAACCGCCGGGATGATCGCGGCTATGACGACGTCGGAATAGGGTTTCTGCAGGATATCCGCCATCAGAAAGGCAACAGCCCCCATGACCGGCGGCACGATCTGCCCTCCGGTCGAGGCGACTGCTTCGATCGCGGCCGCTTGATGCCGCTTGTATCCCGACCGGGTCATCATGCGGATGGTGACAACTCCGGTCGCGACGATGTTGGACACCACGACGCCGGAAATGGACCCGAACAAGCCGGAGGCGACGACAGCGATCTTCGCAGAGCCGCCGCGTCGGCGGCCCATCAACCCCATGGCGATGTCATTGAAGAAGTCGGCGCCGCCGGACTTCAGCAGAAGTTGACCGAAGAAGACAAAAGCGATGACGACCGTGGCCGCGACCATAAGGGTCAAGCCGAACAGCCCGTTCGCATCGAAACCGAGATAGATCAGAAGCCGCTCGGGCGCGACGAAGCGCGTCTGCAGGTCCCCAGGGATCTGATGGCCGAGGAGGCCCAGCGCCAGAATCGTGAGAACGACGACAACCAGCATCCAGCCGGTCGTCCGGCGCAGGCCCTCCAGCACGAGTACCAACATAACGACGGCAAGCGCCAAGCCTTCCACCGGCAGATTCATCTGCTCGGCAACGAGCCTGGGATAATCGAAGGCGATCCATAGCCCTCCGGCAAGACCGGCAGCCGCCAGCATCCGATCGACCATGGGCAAGCGTGACGGTCGGGAGAGGAAGACCAGCCCGAGCGAGAGGGCGAGAACGACGGCCAGGAACTGTTCCGTATAGAGACCGTAGCCGAACCTCGCCGGTAAATCGCTGGCCCAGGCAAGTGCGACCAAGGTGAGTGCGAAAGCCAGCAGCCCCGCGCTGCGGTCAGTCAAGCGTTTGGCGACCGGTTCGGCAGTAGCGGAGTCTGCGGCTGCGGAGGCTGCGCCGGGGCGGCGTGCCATCGTTCAAAAAGCTCTCTTTGCGACCGCATTCTCCTCGAAGAAGCGGACCGCACCCGGATGGTAGGTCGCACCGGGGTAATCGACATAGGCGGCCTCGACCGAGAAGGCACGCAACGGCGGATAGGCCTCGCCAAGCGCGTCCTCGGCCTCGGCCATTGCGGCCAGGAGTGCATAGACCGTCTCGTCGGGTACATGGGCCCCGGCCACCAGGACATTGTCCCAAGTCACCATCATCATGGGCGCCTCGATCCCGACGCGATAAGGCGCAGGTGTCACCTCCGAAAGGTAGAAGGCAGGACGCACCGCCTGAATGCGCTCAAGAGCTGCCGGGTCGCTGTCGATCTCGAGGAAGCGAACGCCATCCACGGCCGCATCGACCTCGGCGACCTTGGGTCCGCCAACGGCGAAGAAGGCCGCATCTGTGCGGCCGGAGACCAGGTCGTCGGAACCGCGGATCAGGCCTGGAACCGGAACGCCGACGACATCGTCGTAGGTCAGTCCGCCAGCCGTCAAAATCGCGGAGACATGAGCGTTGGCAATCGGAAACGCATTCCATCCAGAGGAGACGCGCTTGCCCTTCAAGTCGGCAATTCTGTCAATTCCCAGGTCTTCGCGAACGTAGAGGCCAACGGGCAGCGCGTTGAGCTTGGCGACGACCCGGAGCTCGCTCTGTGCGTTGTCCCGGTAGTCGGCCTCCCCGGCAACGGCGACGATGACATCGTTGATGTCGTTGATAGAGAACTCGGCAAGTCCCTGATGGACAGCCTGCATCATGGCCAGGTTGCCGCCGTAAGGCTGCACGACCATGCGGATGTCGCCGTGTTCCCGCACGGCACCGGCGATCACGTTTCCCATGGTGTTCCAGACCGAGCCTTGCGGCAGCGTCGCGATGGAGACGGTCTGCGCCACGGCAGCCCCCATGGAAAGCGTCAGCGCAAATGCGCCGCAGATAAGCGTCCTCACAAGTTGCATGTTTTCCTCCCTCGGAAACTGAACTGCCCGCGCTATTCCGCGTCAGGCTGATTGTTGGGCGCCGCCGCCTCGAAAGCCGGAAGCGCCATGCAGGCATCGAAAATCCTTTGGATCGTCGGATAGTCGGCGATGGAGACGGAGAAACGCCGATTGCTCAGGACCTGGCCGGCGAGACAGATGTCGGCCAAGCTTGGCGATTCGCCATGGCAGAACTGTCCTGTCTCTGGCTCCTGCGAGAGGCGTTGTTCAAGCGGCGCGAAGGTCTCGGACACCCAATGGCGGAACCAAACTGCAACAGCTTCCTCGTCGGCACCGAGAACCTCGGACAGATAGCGCAGCACACGAAGATTGTTGATGGGGTGGATATCGAGCGCGACCGCCTGCGCCAGACTCCGGACCCGCGCGCGCGCCCAGGGGTCGCTCGGCAGAAGCGGTGGCTCGGGATTGGTTTCCTCGAGCCACTCGATGATCGCCAGAGACTGGGCCAGAGGACCCTGCGGCGTCTCGAGAGTCGGCACCAAGCCTTGCGGATTGAGGGCAAGATGCCGGCTGTCGCGCTGTTCGCCCTTCCGCAGCGCATACGGCAGATAGGCGTAGTCGAGGCCCTTCAGGTTCAGCGTGGCGCGGACCCGAAACGAGGTGGACGACCGAAAAAAGTTGTGCAGGACGTAGCCCATCACAACGCCGGCCCGATCGGCGTCCGGATCTCGCCGAGTCCCTCGACCCCACCGGTGATGATATCGCCCGGCACCACGGGGCCCACGCCAGCGGGCGTCCCGGTCATGATCAGGTCGCCGGGCGCAAGAACAATCGAATGGGACAGGATCGAAACGTGCTCCCTGACCGACCAGATCAAGTCAGCAAGATCTGCGTCCTGCTTGATCTCGCCGTTGACCGCCAACCAGATGCGACCCTTCTCGACCGACGGAACCTCGAACATCGGCGTCAAGGGTGCGATGGGTGCCGACAGATCGAAGGCCTTGCCGAAATCCCAGGGCCGTCCCTTGTCGCGCGCCGCTAGCTGCAGGTCTCGCCGTGTCAGGTCGATTCCGACGGAGGCGCCCCAGAGATGATCAAGGACCTGATCGGCCGGTATGTTCCGGCCTCCGGTTCCCACCGCGACCACAAGTTCGATCTCGTAGTGGAAGTCTTTCGTCTCCGGCGGATAGGGGATCTCCTGGTCGTTATCGACAACGACATCCGCCGGTTTGGTGAAGAAGAAGGGTGGTTCGCGATCCGGGTCCTTGCCCATTTCGCGCGCATGAGCCGCGTAGTTGCGGCCAACGCAGAAGATACGACGCACCGGGAATCGAGCCGCAGAGTTGCGCACCGCGACGGAGGCCTGAGGCGGCGGAGCGATCACGAAATCGGTCATAGTTGGAACTGCCCTCGAGGTTTCGAACTGCTGGCGCGCTATCGTTACTGATTGCCTCGGCGTTCGCGCCAAAGGCCAAGCTTCTCTTGTACCGGGCGGTCGGAGTAGCTGAAGAGCACGGCGTCCTCCGCAACCTCGTGCACCACCTCCCGCCAGGACGGCACCACGACGACATCGCGCGGGGCCCAGGTGAAACTTTCGCCGTCGATTCTGATGCTGCCGCACCCCTCGACCCCGACGAAGACCGTGGCATCGGTCGAGCGGTAGGGTCGCGTGACGAAGCCCTTCGGCAGCAATTGGAGACAGGTGCCGATGGTCGGCATCGCCCAGCCGCCGTCGAGGGGATTGACGTAGCGCATCTTCAGCCCGTGCCAGGGATCCCAGTCGTCACGGGCACGCAAACTCTCTAGCGCTTCGCGCGAGCGCTCGTAGGGATAGTTGAAGACCGGCGAGGTCGGCGTTGTTTTCTCGAAGCCGACGGGCAGCATGTTGGTGCCGAAGCGGGCCAGGCTGTCGCCCTCCGGTTTGCTGAGCGGCTGTTCGTCCTCGCCGAGAGCCTCGGCGAAGGACGCATCGAGAAACTGGACAATGGGAATGTCCAAGCCGTCGAGCCAGAGCACTGGCGTGTCGGAGGTGTTGCCGTGATCGTGCCACTCCCAGTTCGGCGTGATAATGAAGTCGCCGAAGTGCATCTCCGTCTTTTCGCCGCCGACCGCGGTGTGGCCGCCCTTTGCCTCAAGCACGAAGCGCAGCGCCGATTGGCTGTGGCGATGCGCCGGCGCAACTTCGCCCGGCATCACAAGCTGGACGCCGCAATAGAGCGATGTCGTGACCTTGGAGGTACCCTTCAGGCCAGGGTTCTCCAGAATCAGTACGCGTCGTTCGGCCTCTTTCGCCGTGATGAACTCCGCTGCCTCCATCAGGCGCGCCCGCACGGCTTCGTAGGTCCACTTGAAAGCGACGCAGGGGCTCTTGGGTTCAGGCGTGATGATCCCAGCCATTACGGACCAGAGCGCGCGCAGATTCTCCGGCTCGATCTCCTGATAGAAGGCATCGCGCGTCGCGGTGTCGGCGGAAGGCTGGGACCCCATGGCGGTCTCCTTCAGGCGCTTGCAGGGTGAGAGAGGTTGAGACGACGGAGCGCCTGCCGGTCGATCTTGTCCGTACCGGTCTTCGGCAGGCTGTCGACGAAGACGACCTCGCGCGGGTACTTGTGCGGCAGCAGCTTCGTTTTGGTGTAGACCTTGAGTTCCTCGGCCAACGCGACCTCCGGCTCGATCCCCCGCGCCGGAGCAATCCAGGCCTTGATGGTCAAGCGTTTGTCCGCCATCTCCACGGCCTGGACACAGGCTTCCTGGACCTTCGGGTGTTCGTTGAGAGCGAGCTCGATCTCCAACGGATAGACCCACTGGCCCGAGACCTTGACGAGATCGTCCGCACGGCCGCGAAAGAAATGGAAGCCGTCTTCATCGCGAACGAAGCGGTCGCCGGTGTGAATCCATCCGTCCTTCATCGTTTCCGCAGTCTTCTCCGGCCGGTTCCAATAGAGCTCGGCACCCGAGAGGCCGCGTACCGCCATTACGCCCTCTTCGCCGACGGCAGCCTCCCGCCCCTCGGGGGTCAGCAGCCTCACTCCGTAGCCAGGCACCACGCGTCCGGCCGAACCGCTCTTGCGCAGCTTCGCGTCGTTGGAGAGGTAGATGTGCAGCATCTCGGTGGAGCCGAGACCCTCGACAATGTCCAGTCCGAAGCGCTGCTGCCAGGCCGTCGCGATATCGGCCGAAAGGACTTCCGCTGCGGAGATACAGAGACGTACCGACGAGAGGTCCGCCCGCTCCGCTGTCTCGTCCCGGGCGAGCGCGGTATAAAGCGTCGGCAATCCGAAGAGCAGCGAAGGCCGGTGCCGCGCGATCTGTGCAAAGATGGCCGCGGGCTGGGGCCGACCCTGCATCAGTAGGGTCGCCGCACCGCAGGACAGCGGGAAGACGACCGAGTTGCCGAACCCGTAGGCGAAATAGATCTTGGGAACCGAAAAACAGATGTCGTCCGGTCCGATCTTGAGGATGTGCTTGGCGTAGGTCGCGGCGATGTAGGCCGTATCCTCATGGCGGTGCACGACCCCCTTCGGTCGGCCGGTCGAACCGGACGAGTACATCCAGAAGGCCATGTCCCGCCGCGAGGTCGGACTTTCGGCGAGTTCGGCGGGGGCGTCGGACCAGGGCGGCGTCGCCTCGGCCACAAGCAGCGTTCGACAGGCGCTCTGCGTTATCCCCGCTTCGGAGACGAGATCCCGGTAGGCTGGCGAGACGACAGCGGCAACCGCACCGCTGTCCTCGGCAAAGAATCGGATTAGGTCGGGCGGAGAGAGTGTGTTGAGCAGAACGGGTACGAGGCCGGCGCGCAGCGCCCCCATAATCGCTGCCGGGTAGGCCGGTTCGTCGTCCATGATCAGCAAGACGCGCTCGCCGGGCCGAGCTCCGGCGGCGAGCAGTGCGTTGCCGATACGCGCTGCCTCCTCGGTCAGCCGGCGGTAGGTCCAAACGCCGCTATCGGCGATGATGGCCGGCGCGTCTGCGCGTTGCTGGAGGTTGTCCCAAAGCAGGCGCGACGCGTTGTATGTCTCGGGAAGCGAGAACCCGACCTCGGCGGCCAGTTCGGAAAGCGTCGGTGCGGCACTCATGCCGCCAGCTCCAGATCGATGCCGCGCGTTTCGAGTGCGGTCGTGAAGCCGGGCGCCATCGCGCGCAACCGATCGGCGTCGAGCCGCCCGGCACGCCGGATGTAGCTGAGTGCAAAGCGCCAGGGATCGAGCGCCATATGCTGGTCGAAGTCCTCGTACCAGGCCGATGAACGGCGCGCGGCCGAGACGATCTTCTCCAGGATCGGCTGGCGCGCGGCCTGGTAGGCAGGCAGCGCCGACGCGATATCCCAGTCGTGGCTTTCGAGCGCGCGGATCAGAGCGATGACGTCTTCCAGCGCCAGGCGCGTTCCGGAGCCGATGGAAAAATGCGCGGTATGGAGTGCGTCGCCAACCAGGACGCGATTGCCGCTGTACCAGGTTCGGCAGGAGAGGTCCGGAAAACGGCGCCAGAGGGAGTTGTTGGCGATCAATCGGCCACCGTCCAAGGCCTCGGCGAAAAGACGCTCGCAGACGGCGCGGTAAGCCGGCTCTTCCATCTCGGCGAAGCCGGCACGCTGGAAGCTCTCCGACGTCGTCTCGACGATGAAGGTGGAGCGCCCCGGCGCATAGGCATAGTGATGGGCGTTCATCGGACCGTACTCTGTCTCGACGAACGTCTGGGTCAGCGCCTCGAACTCCCGGTCCGTGCCATACCAGACGAAGCGGTTGGTCCGATCCTGCATTTCTTCACCGAACGGCTCCGGTGCCGAACGTCGCACCAGCGAGTTCAAACCGTCGGCGCCGATCACCAGGTCGGCCTCGGGCAGCGTCTCCAGAGACTTGATCCTGGTTTCGTAATGCGGCCGAACGTCAAACTCGGCAGCGCGCGCCTGCAGCAACTGCATCAGCTCCAAGCGGCCGATCCCAGCGAAACCGACACCGTCGATGACGATCCGCTCGCCGCGATGGACGATGGCGATATCCGACCAGCGCTTCATATGCGGCTCGATCAGATCCGCCGTCTCGGGATCGTCCTCTCGAAGAAACGCCAAGGCCTGATCCGAGAAGACAACGCCGAATCCAAAGGTCGCGTCTGGGGGATTCTGCTCGAAGACCGAAACCTGCGCGTCGGGACGCGCACGCTTGATCAGGATGGCGGCATAGAGGCCCGCTGGGCCGGCGCCCATGACGACCGTTCTCACCTTGTCCTCCCTGTTGGCTGCCACGTTGTGGGTCTCTCCCGTCGTGGCTATCCATTTTCATAATTAATTATGCTATTCGTAATTTTGTCAAGAGGTGGAGTGCCGGAAGGAGGGCAAGATGACGTCGTACGTTGCACGCAGGAGAGTCGACTGGGGGGACTGCGACGCCGCAGGAATCGTTTTTTATCCCAATTATTTCAGATGGATGGACAGCGTGTTCCATGAACTGACCGAGCGCGCCGGTTTCGATCAACGGCGGCTTCGAACGGAGTTCTCGCTGTCGGGTACGCCGCTGATTGACGCCGGCTGCAGCTTCAAGGCGCCCGCCAGCTACGGCGACGATCTGGAGATTTCCGTCGCCGTGACGCGGCTCGGCGAGAGCGGTCTCTCCCTGCTCTATCGCTTCGCCTGTGGTGACCGCGATGTTGCCGAGGGCCGAGAAGCGCGCGTTTTCGTCAAGAGCAGTGGCTCGGGACTTGCCAAGGCGCCGATTCCAGCTTCATTACGCCTGAAACTGGAGGGATTTCATGCGAGATGAAAGTGCCGGACGATAGCGCCGGGCGGGGCCGCAGCGTGCAGTCCGTGGAGACGTCGGTCCGCATTCTGCGCGCCGTCGCCCGAGGTGGCGGCCCGATGTCGTTGTCCGACATCGCAGCACAGGTCGAGATGGCGCCGGCAAAGGTTCACCGCTACATGGCGAGCTTCATTCAGGCCGGCATGATCGACCATCGCGGCAGCGGCAAGTACGACTTGGGATCGGTCGCAGCCGAGATCGGCATGGCGGCGGTCGCCAGGATTGACGTGGTCAACCGCGCCGCCGACAGTCTGCCGGCGTTGGTCGACGAAACCGGCTGCACGGCGATGCTGGCCGTCTGGGGCACGCGAGGACCGACGGTGGTGCGTTGGGAACGCGCCGCAACGCCGCTGGTCAGCATCCTGGGGATCGGGTCGGTGCTGCCCGTCACCCGCTCGGCCACCGGCCAGGCCTTTCTCGCCTACCTGCCCGACCGGGTGGCCGATGAGGCGGTCCGCAAAGAAGTCGGACCTGGCGACATGACCGATATCCAGGCGATACGCCGCAGGGTTCGCGCACGCGGACTGGCAACGGCGGATCAGAACTACATTCCGGGTCTTTACGCGCTGGCCCGGCCCGTTCTCGATCTGCAAAGCAACGCGGCAGCCGTCGTCACGGTGATCTCCACGGACCGCTCGCTTCTCGACGAAAACGGCCCTGCCTGGCAGCAGATGATCGCCTGGCGGGACGGCAGCCAGAGCTGACAGACACGTGATGCGGCCCCTTGATGCGGCGCGGTCAAACGAAGGGCCGGGAACCTAGGCCGCGGCCTTCTGAAAAAACCGCATGGTGAGTTCGCAAAAGGCCTCGGGATACTCGATCATGACCCAGTGACCGCACATCGGGAAAATGTGTCCCTCCGCCTGTTCGATCTTGCCGAGCGCGTCGTAGGCCTTCTCGACCTTCACCATGATGTCGTTCTTCCCTGCAACGACCAGCGTCGGCGCGGTGATCCCGGCCAAGTCTTCGCGGGAGTATTCCAAGCCGTTGGTGCCGGCCCATTTCATGATCGCCTTGTAGGCTGCCTTGGCATCGGGCCGCTGCGACATCTCGAAGCGATAGTCGATCATTTCCGGCGTTGCTTCGTAGTCGTAGGTCAGCGCATCGACGATGCGTTCCATCCCGGCCTTGGTGTCGTCGAAACCCAGCACCGCGCCCAGGTTCGGGCGGTTGTCGATCATGTCCTGCGCCGAGACGTTGATCGCCGCCCCCATCAGCACGAGGCTCTTGACGAGATCGGGACGTTCGATGGTCACGCCGCAGGTGGTCGAGCCGCCCATCGAGTTCCCGACCAGATGCACGGGGCCCTCGTCCAAGACTTCGATAAAGGCGGCGAGGTGCGTGTTGCGCGTGGCCTGCGTGTAGTCATAGACGCTGGGGTCAGGCTTGTCCGAAAGCCCGAAGCCCGGCATGTCGTAGGCAACAACCCGGTACCGCTCTGCATAAACGGGTATGTTGGTTTCGAAGTTTGACCGCCCGTCGGCGCCGGCACCGCCGCCGTGTACCAGGACGAGGGGCTCTCCCTCGCCGCGCTCGACATAGTGCGTGCGGATCCCCGCAGCCTCGACATAGCGGCTCTCGAACTGTTCGAACACGCTCTCGCCTCCCTTTCATGTTGGCTGCCGTCCGGCAAGATCGCGAGGCACCCTCTCTCCTTCTGCGCATCGCATCGGGAGATACGGTCACTGGCGATCAGACGAATGGCAGGCCATATTTTGTTCGTTCGAATAATTTCTTGGCCCCACGTGATTTGTCAAGAATTTTTATTCAATCGAACAATTTTTTGAGAGCGACAAGGCCTGTCCAGCATCGCTGCGTTGACCGCCATACACCCCCCGTATATCCCTCCTTATCGGGGACGTTTCAGAGAGTGACGCCGCGCTGTCTGGCGTCGTTCAGTCTTCGGTCCATGCAAACACTGCCGGCAAGAAACCTGAACGAAAGTCGAATGCCATGAAGCCAAGTCGGAAACCGCGCAAAACCGGCAAATCGGCCGCCGCCAAGTCCGACAGGTATTTCGTCGATCCAGTGCTGCTTCAGCGTCTGAGATTCGCGCCGGAACCGCAATTCCGTCAGGAGCGCGCCAAGCGCTCCCAGGAGCAGATTGTCACCGCCGCCCTGCAAGCCTTCATGGAGAACAGCTACGATGGCGTCTCTACGCACGACATCGCGCAGCGCGCGAAGGTGACACAGGGCCTGATCACCTATCACTTCAAGTCGAAGGAAGGCGTGTGGCAAGCCTCCATGGACAAGTTCTTCGGTGACTTCCGTAACGAGCTTGCGAACCGCATCTCCGAACTGAACGACATCGACGATCCACTGTTCTACAAACTGGTCATCCGTCACATCGCCCGCTGGCCGAGCCAGCACCCCTTCATGACTCAGTTCATGGCTGAAACCGGACGCCACCATCGGGACCGGATCGCCTGGATCGTCGAGCGCCACATCCGCCCCGTCTACCAAGTCCTGGGTGAGATCCTGAATGCCGGCAAGTCTCAGGGCATCATCAAGGATTTACCGACGCTGAATCTCCATTATCTGCTCATGACAGCCTCTTCAGTATTTTCGCTGAGAGAAGAGATCCTGCTGCTATCCGACATCGATGTTCAATCAGCGGAGTTCATCGACGAGCACACCGAAACGATGGTGAAGCTCTTTATCGAGACATAGCCGCTGCGGCCGTATGGTTGCCGCGATCCAGTTGCCGGCGCTGCGCTTCAGTCCGAATGCGGCACATTGCCTTCGACCATGTGAAACATCCGTCCGACCGGCTCTTCCCAGATGAGATTGCGCTCCATCGCGCGGGCCGGCATGTCCTGGATGACGTATTGGATCGCTAGCTCGGAACCGGTGTTGACGTGTTCGTGGAGCGCCCAGGGCGAGCAGGCGAAGGTATCGCCCCTTTGCCATTCGAACTTGTGTCCGCCGACCACCGAGTACCCCTCGCCTTGGATGATGTGGTAGAGGGCATAGGAATTGTGGCGGTGCGGGACGATGTGCTCGCCCGGATTGATGGCCTGAATGCCGAGGAAGATCGACGGCAGCACGCCTCCGGCTTCGCCGGTATCGGCGTTGACCAGCGCGATGAAACGGCGGTCGGCGCGACGCAAGGGATCGTGGGCGACTTCCTCCAGACGCGGTTTCAGGTCCGACCAACGCCAGTAGGCCGGACGAATGTTGTCCTTGACCAGAAAGGGATAGTACTCGTCATCGGTCATGAAACGTGCCCAGGGCGTGACCTCGGTCGGCTCCATGTCGTGGCCTTCAATCGGCGGGCTCTTGTGCTCAACGTCACTCATCGTCCACTCCCTTGTTTGCCGTCTTGCAGGTGAGTCTCACGGTCGGCCGAAACCGCCGACGTACCAATCGAGGAACGTCAGCGTACGGCGCCACGCCTCGGCTGCGGCGACCGGCCGGAACACCGGGCGAAAGTCCTCGTCGAAAGCGTGCGGCGCGCCGCGGTAGGTACAGATCTCGAACGTCTTTTGGCTGCTCCGAAGAGAGGCCTCCAAGGCGTCGACCTCCTCGGAAGAAATCAATCGATCCGCGGTTCCGAAGTGACAGAGCAGCGGTGCCTTGAGGTCGTCCGCCCGCTCGAGTGGCGAGGTGGGTTTGTCCTGGGAGGTCTCGCCGTAGCGAACGGTTCCGTAGTAGTTTACGGTCGCAGCCAACCCATCCTGCTCGCAGGCTGCGAGGTACGCGTACATTCCGCCGATGCAGAAGCCGAGCGTGGCGATACGATCGGGCACGACCCTCGGATGCCGGCGCAGTTGCGCGACTGCGGCATCGATGTCGGAGAGCACCCGAGGGTCCGGAAGTGCACGCACGGCGGCGCCGATCCGCTCCGGCGTCGAGACGTCCGGAGCTTGGCCTTCGCGGGAGAAGTAGTCGAGAACGACGACTGCATACCCGCGGCTCGCCAAACGCTCGGCGACTCGCGTCACGTAGCGGTTGACGCCAGCGATCGCCGGAAGCAGCAGAACCGCCGGTGCAGGCATGAGGCTGCCGACCGGTTCCGCGAAGAGAGCCGTGAGCTCTTCTCCGCGCGCTTCGTTCTTAAAGGAAAAGTCCTGCACCGCACACTCCCTGTTGTCTTCAGGGAGGATAGAGGCTCCAGCGCTATTGACTAGACGGCTGACATGAATGCCGTATCTTCACAACATGAATACCAAAGACTTCGACTTGAACCTGCTGCTGGTCTTCGATGCGGTCCGGCGCCATGGCACGGTGTCCAAGGCGGCCGATGCTCTGGGATCGCCCCAGTCGACGGTTAGCAACGCCTTGAGCCGGCTTCGGACCGCCTTTGCCGATCCGCTCTTCGTGCGCTCGGGCAATGGAATGCTCCCAACGCCCTTCGCCGAGCAGATTGCGCCCCTGGTTGCCGAAGGTTTGAAGTCCATCGACCTCAGCCTGAGGCAGAGTCCGGGCTTCGACGCCCAGACGGCGCGACGAGAGTTCACGGTGATCATGAGCGATATCGCCGAAGTCGTGGTGCTGCCTCGGCTGCTGGATGCCTGCCGCGAAACCGCTCCTGCCATCAGCTTCCGCACCCAACAGATGCCGATGAACGAAATCCTCGGCGCCCTGCGCTCAGGCAGTGTCGACCTTGCCCTTGGCTTCATCCCGCAACTCAGGGGCGCGATGCGGCAACTGCTGTTCGAAAGCAGCTACGTGGTGATCGCCCGGCGCGCGACAGGCAGCGCCAGGATACCGATGGACCGCGCCACCTTCCTGCAGCGACGACATGCCGTCGCGATCCTGCAAGGAACCGGACACAGCATCGTCGAGCGCACCCTCAGTCGCTTCGGCTTGGACAACCAGATCGGCGCGCGCGTGCCAAACTTTCTTGCACTTCCGCCAATCGTCGCCTCAAGCGACATGCTCGCGACCGTTCCGCGCCCCCTCGCACTCCTGATGCAAGGCATCGCTAAGATGGACATCTACGAGCACCCGCTGCCGCTCCGGCCCTTTCCGGTGACTCAGTTTTGGCACGAGCGCTACAACTGGGATCCCGCCAGTCGGTGGCTGCGCGAAACACTGCGCAGGGCGGTCGCCGGCGTCTCTCTCCTGCACGGCGGGGGTCGCAGAAGAAGATAGCCGCCGGGCCGCAGTAGACCGGCGGTTTCGCACGACAGGCGGGAGCGGCAAAGGGCACCCTCTTGCTCCAGAGCCTTCGGACCCTTGCCCTGCTCTCTCATAGAGTTGGAGAGCGATTCACGTCGAAGGCGGAAGTGTATCGCTTCCGCCGCGTCCGCCTGCAACGATCGCGCTCTAGACGTGCATCTCGATTGCTGCCATTCCCGTCAGCCAGGCAGGCATCGCTTCGTAGAAGATCTTGCGCCCCTTCGCGCCGTCGACCGCACCGGCCATGACCAGCCAGTTGAGCGTCTCCAACCCGCCGTTCCCTGCGCGTTCGAGGATCTCAGCCGCTTCCAGACCGGCCACATCCTCCGCCTTCCCGGACTCGAAGCAGCCGAGCACCCAGGAGTCGTAGTCGACGTTGACTTCCCCCATGCGCGGTATCGCCAGCCAATGGGATAGACCGCCCGTCCCGACCACGACGATACGCTCGTCCTCGGGCCGATTGGTCTCGATGGTCTTTCGCAAGGCCTTGCCAAGCGCATAGCAGCGCGCCGGCGATGGGCAGGGCCGCATATGCGGGTTGGTCATAAAAGGCACCACGGGGATACGCCCCTGCGGCGAGAAGAACAGGGCCGGAATGCTGAGGCCGTGATCCGGGCGCAGCTGGCGGAAGAAGCCGATGTCGAAGCCTTCCTCGGCGGCCGTTTCGACCAGGGAAACGCCGAATTCGGTATGGCCCTTAAAGGGTTTCTGGGGCACGTTCATGTCCCCATAGGGTGTGTACTCGTTCGCAAGGCCGACCGCGAAGGGCGATTGCAGGGCCGTCCCGTGATTGTACATGTGATCGTTCGTCACGATCAGGATGATGTCCGGTTTCAGCGCGGCGATCTTCTCACGGATGGACTTCAGCCCCGCGAACACGCGGTCGGCCTGCTCCTCCACGCCCTTGCGTTCCATGAGAATGTGCGACGTCGCAAAAGCCCCTACGATCCTACCCATCTCAAAACGCCTCCATCTCGCGCAAGTAAAGCTGATCGACCGTTACGTGGTTTCGCACCTGCTCGTTCACGACGAGAGACCACTGCATGCAGAGGATCGGATGAACGCCCAGGGCGAGCATGCTGGGAGGAGCCCCTTCCCGCAAGGCCGCCTTCTGCTCCTCGCTCAGCCCGTAGTCGCTGAAGACCGCCTCCAGATCCTGGGCCATGCGCTCCTTTAGGCCCGGCACGTGATGGACGTCTTCAATCATTTGCTGAACACGATAGACGGTACTGTCTTCCGTACAGCCTCCTGGCATCTTTGGTTTTCTTGTCATTGGCTCTCCTCCCTTCGGTGTTTGGCCGCTTTCCCTCTCTATCGTCGGAGTGAAGAGTCCGCGGCGCCTCCAGTCGCCGGCGGCAGAGCTCGGTTCTCGGTCTAAGACGCACGCTCGCGCTGCTTGACGAGATCAAGAGCCACGTCGACGATCATGTCCTCCTGTCCGCCCACCATCCGCCGGCGCCCCAGTTCGACCAGAATCTCTCGCGCATCGACGCCATACTCCTGGGAAGCCTTCTCGGCATGCCGCAAGAAGCTCGAGTAGACCCCGGCATAGCCCAGCGTGAGCGTTTCGCGGTCAACCCGAACCGGGCGATCTTGAAGAGGACGCACCAGGTCCTCGGCCGCGTCCATCAGCTTGAAGAGGTCCGTGCCGTGCGCCCAACCGTAGACGTCGGCGGCCGCAATGAAGACCTCGAGCGGGGCGTTGCCGGCGCCGGCGCCCATACCGGCCAGCGAAGCATCCACTCTCCTGGCGCCGTGCTGCACAGCCGCAATCGAGTTCGCGACCCCGAGGCTCAAATTGTGATGTGCATGAATGCCACGCTCGGTCTCAGGCTTTAGCAGACAGTCGTACGCATCGAAGCGCTCCGCCACGCCGTCCATCGTGAGCGCCCCGCCGCTATCGGTGACGTAGACACAGTGGACACCATAAGATTCCATCAGCTTCGCCTGCTCGGCGAGGTTCTGCGGCGTGGTCATGTGAGACATCATGAGGAATCCGGAGACGTCCAGTCCCAGGCGCAGCGCCTCCTCGATATGCTGCCGGGAAATGTCGGCTTCCGTGCAGTGCGTCGCGATTCGAACCGAGACGACGCCAGCGTCCCTTGCGCATTTCAGATCTTCTATCGTGCCGATCCCGGGCAGCAGAAGCGTCGTGAGCCGCGCATGCTTCAGAGAGCTGGCGGCGGCATCGATCCAGTTCCAGTCGGTACTGGCACCGAAGCCGTAGTTGAGGCTCGACCCGCTGAGGCCGTCCCCATGGGACACTTCAACTGCATCGACGCCGGCTTCGTCGAGCGCCGATGCAATCTCTTTCACCAGTGCAACGGAGTACTGATGGCGAATGGCGTGCATGCCATCGCGCAGCGTCACATCCTGGATGTAGAGTTTACCTGCCGCCTTGCTGGTCATGAGACCGCCTCCGCCTGTCGCAGTTCTACAAGCCGCTCCGCGGTGGTCAGGGCCGCAGAGGTCATGATGTCGAGGTTCCCGGCATAGGCCGGCAGGTAGTGCGCGGCCCCTTCGACCTCCAGGAAGGCCGAGACCTTCAGACCCGTGAAGGCGCAGTCGAGATCGGGAATGTGAAGGGGCTTGTTATCGCCGATCCTCTCGAACTGAACCCGCTGCTTGAGGCGATATCCGGGCACGTAGGTCTGAACGTCCTTGACCATAGCCTCGACGGACGCCTCGATTTCGGTCTCCTCGGCCATCTCGGTGAGGCAGAAGACCGTATCGCGCATGATGAGCGGCGGCTCGGCCGGATTCAGAACGATGATCGCCTTTCCATGGGCTGCCCCCCCGACCTCCTCAATCGCCTTCGCCGTCGTCTCGGTGAACTCGTCGATGTTCGCACGCGTCCCCGGACCGGCCGATTTCGAGGCGATGGAGGCAACGATCTCGCCATAGGCGACCTTGGCGATCCGGCTGATGGCAGCGACGATCGGAATCGTCGCCTGACCGCCGCAGGTCACCATGTTCACGTTGGACGCGGTCAGATGTTCGTCGAGATTGACCGGCGGAATCGTATAGGGACCGATCGCCGCCGGCGTGAGATCGATGACCTGCTTTCCGTGTCGACGCAAAATCTGGTCGTGCTTGACATGTGCCTTAGCCGACGTTGCGTCGAATACGATCGAGATGTCCGGGAAGTTCGGCATCTTCACCAAACCGTCGATGCCCTCGCTGGTCGTGGCAACGCCCATACGGCGCGCACGCGCCAAACCGTCGGACTTCGGATCTATCCCGACCATCGCAACCAGCTCGAGCCTTTTCGACAACCGCATGATCTTGATCATGAGATCGGTGCCGATGTTGCCGGAGCCGATGATGGCGCACTTGACCTTACCCACGGATCAGATCTCCTCTGCGAAGTCCGCGATGACCGAGCCAAGTCCTTCGATCGTCGCCTCGAAGCGGTCACCGGGCGCAACGGCCACCATGGGACCCAAGGCGCCGGACAGGACGACGTCACCCTTTCCCAGTGGACGGCCGCTCTTGGCCATGATCTTGGCGAGCCAGAGGGTGGACGTGAGAGGGCTGCCAAGACAGGCAGACCCCTGTCCGATCGACGCGATCTCCCTGCGGCCGTCTGCCGACTGCCTGACCATCGACATGCGGCAGCCGCGCAGGTCCAGCTGACCGAGCGTCCTCGGGCAGTCACCCAGGACAAACAAGCCGCTTGAGGCGTTGTCCGCCACCGTATCGACGATCCGGATATCCCAGTCCTTGATCCGGCTTCCAACGATCTCCAATGACGCGACGGCATAGTCGATCGCACTGAGCACATCCGCGCTGGTCAAGCGCGCGTCATCGAGAGCGTCCTTCATGATGAAGGCGATCTCCGCCTCAATACGCGGCTGCATGACGCATGACACCGGAATGGGAAGCCCCTGAGGCGCATCCATATCCGCGAACAGCATCCCGTAGTCGGGCTGATCGACGCCGAGCTGCGTCTGAACCGCCGCAGAGGTGAGGCCGATCTTTCGGCCAACAAGGCGCCGGCCCTGGCGCAAGCTCTCCTCCGTCAGCCGCTCCTGGACCCGATAGGCGGCCTCCAGATCATCCGCTTGAAGAATATCGCGAACGGGCGCACAGGGAACCCCGGTCTGCTGTGCTTCTGCCAATTGCCGAGCTACCTCGACAATCTCGCTATCATCGTTCGCCACCGGCTTCTCCCTAAAATGTCAGTCGGTTATCGGACTGATCGTTGGCAACACCTCGTCACCGAACTCTTCTTTCACGAGTGCAGTGCGAGTGTTGCTATAATTTATTTATTCGATTAAATAAATTGTGTCTAGCCCATTAACACGATGATCGGGCGAGGAGAGGTGCTGCCTTCACAGCGCATAAAAGCGCCCCCGGTTCAGGCTCATCCGCGAATTATGAAAAATATGCGATTGACTAGAAAGGTTAATATTATTTATTTAATCGAATAATTTCTATGACGATGCCCCTCTGCTCCTCGAGTCTCGTGGCATCCGAAAGCCGAGCCCACGCAAGATCGGTCGGCAAGAAGACAATCAATGGGAAAGGGAGACAAGCCCGTGAACAGCACAGGAAACCCGGTCGAAACGGATGTTCTCATTGTTGGTGCCGGACCGTCCGGGGCCGCGACCTCGGCGCTTCTAGCGACCTATGGCATCGACAACATCATGATCAATAAGTACGGCGGGACCGCGCCAACGCCCCGTGCGCACATCACCAACCAGCGTACAATGGAGGTTCTGCGCGACCTGGGGCTCGAACGGCGCGCTCTGGAGTTCGCCACGCCTCAAAGACAGATGGCCGAGCATGTCTATGCGAACACGCTTGTCAGCGAAGAGCTGGGGCGTCTGCTCACTTGGTACAATCATCCGAAGTGGAAGGCCGAGCACGATCTCGCCAGCCCCTGCTCCGTCTGCGACATCCCGCAAACTGAGATGGAGCCCCTGCTCGTCCATGAGGCGGCCAACCGGGGCGCCAAAGTGCTGCTCAACACGGAATACCTCAGTCAGGAGCAGGACGAGACCGGCGTCACCGTCACACTGCGCGATCATATCAAGGGACAGGACTTCAGTGTCCGCTGCAGATACCTGGTCGCCGCGGACGGTGGGAAGTCTCAGATCGTCAAGGACATAGATCTTCCGCTCGTTGGCCGAGGCGGGCTCGGCGGCTCGATCGGCGTGTACTTCAAGGGCGACCTGTCGCGCTATGTCGAGCATCGCCAAGGCGACATGTACTGGCTGGTTCAGCCAGGCGTCGGCATGGGTGGTTACTCCATCGGCGTGTTGCGCATGGTGAAACCCTGGGACTACTGGGTCGCCACATCGGGATTCGACATCAAGGCGGGGCCGCCGGATCTTACCGACGATCTCGCACGCGACATCGCCTACCGCCTGATCGGCGACAGAGACGTGGAGATCGAGATTCTGGAAATCTCGACCTGGACCGTCAACGACATCTGTGCCACCGAGAGCATCCGGGGCCGGATTGTAGCAATGGGCGATGCCGTTCATCGGCATCCGCCAATGAACGGTCTGGGGTCGAATACCTGCATTCAGGATGCCTACAACCTCGCCTGGAAATTGGCGATGATCCTCCGCGGTCAGGCCGGTCGCGGCTTGCTGCAGTCCTATGAGGACGAGCGGGTCCCGGTGGGAGAGTACATTGTCAAGCGCGCGAACAAGAGCATGGCCGTGGTGCCGAATCTGTTGCAGTCTCTCGGCCTCGGCGG
This sequence comes from Algihabitans albus, assembly GCF_003572205.1. Lineage (NCBI taxonomy): Bacteria > Pseudomonadati > Pseudomonadota > Alphaproteobacteria > Rhodospirillales > Rhodovibrionaceae > Algihabitans > Algihabitans albus. Next base: position 110,870 of record NZ_QXNY01000006.1, on the reverse strand, counting down.
TGCGGCGGACGTCGCCGGGCTGGAGGACTGCCTCGCGTCTCTCAAGGCCCCGACGCAAGAGGCTGCGAAGAAGCGCGCCAAGGTGCGCGACGCCATCGACACCTCCATCGTGGGCTTCAATACGCTGGGAGCCGAACTCAACCAGCGCTACGATTCAACCGCAATCGTAGCGGATGGCACACCGGACCCGGGCTACACCGAAGATCCCGATTTTCACTACGAGGCGAGCACGCGGCCGGGCTGTCACCTTCCGCATGTCTGGCTTCTGCAGGGCCGCAAGAAGGTGTCCAGCTTCGATCTCTGCGGCAAAGGGAGCTTCACGCTGCTCACGGGACTTAGCGGCCAGGCTTGGGGCCCGGCGGCCGAAGAGGTTTCGAACCGGCTCGGTATCCCCATCGCAGTTCACATTATCGGCCCTGGCAAAACCTACGACGATATCTATGGCGACTTCGCACGCATGCGAGAGGTGGAGGAAGACGGTGTGCTGCTCGTACGGCCCGATCTCTTCATCGGTTGGCGGGCCCAAACCGCGAGTCAGATAGATGAGTTGCTCGAGGTCATGGGCCAGATCTTGGACAGGCCTGGCGTTGCGACTCAGGCGTCTACGGATCGGTTATCACGATCTGGCTCTCTACGATTCGCAACGTAGGACGGCAACCACCATGCGGAATGGCTATAGATCTTTCGAGTGTCGCATACTCTGTCTGCGCGTGTTCAGAACCTAGAAAATCACCTGATGTATGGCTTCAGCAAAAATTTGGACTCGGCCGACTTCGGCTGATGCCCTCAGAGCATGCAGGAATTGCCGAACCCCAAAGGCGGTCTCGATTGGCTCCTGAACAACGGCGCCCGCCGCGGAGATCCGCGGCGGGCGTTTGTGTTTGATCTGGTTGCGAGGGCGCGCAGCCGACGTGAGCAGCAGGCGCTTTTCCAAGCTGCGGCATGAGCAGACAAGCCGGTCCAGGAGATCGCCGAAGCGGTCATTGGTGACAGGCGCTCCAAGGACCGCTTCGAGCCCTCATCTGCCACTTTCTGCGGTGTCGCGAACGGCTGCGTTGCCGCACAGCTCGACCCGATTATGACTGGAAAGCGCTTCCTTGCTTTCATTCATGTCAATACGACTGGCTGGGGCAAAAGCGAAGCGCTCATGCGGATCGAAGCCCTGCCTGAAGTGGAAGAAATTCACTCCGTCACCGGGGATACCTGTATGATCCTGAAGGTCCGGATGGAAAGCACGCAAGCGATGGAAGCTTTGCTGGCGCGGCTCTACGCACTGCCCGAAGTCGTTTCGACGAAGAGCTATGTGGCCCTCTCGACCTACCTCGAACGCCCCGTGCAGGCTGGGGTCTCGGAATCTTTCAATTGAAGACTAGCGGACATTGGGCGAACGGCAGGTTTGCAGCGAATGACCGGTATGAGCCCAAGATGTCAAATGCTGCAGAACTTAGCCTTCAACGCGCCGACACTGACAAAGGAACGCCGCCGCCGCCGCCCGCACTCTGAGGTTCGGTTGCCAGGATCGAACCAGCGACGGCCTCGATATCTTTTATCGGTGGCAGCCCGAACTGCCTGCGATATTCGCGGCTGAACTGCGACGGGCTCTCATAGCCGACGGAAAATGCCGCCTGGGCGGCCGATCGTTCCTCAAAGAGCATTAGACGTCGCGCTTCCTGAAGACGAAGTCGCTTGTGATACTGCAAGGGCGACATCAGGGTCACGGACTTAAAGTGATGATGTAGAGCAGACGGCTGCAAGCGCGTCTCGTCCGTCAGTCGCGACATTTCGAATGGCTCTCGGTAGCTTTTTTTGATCATCGCGATGGCGCGCGCGATTTGCCGTCCTTGCCCTGGACCGTACACACTTCGCAGGACAGCCTCTCCGCCCGGCGCTCTGATGACTCTATACAAAAGTTCGCGCTCGTAGAGCTTTGCCAATGCAGGAATGTCGTCGGGTTTATCCAACAGTTGCACAAGGCGCGTCGCAGCATCCACAATGTCCGGTGTCGTCTCTCCCAGAAAGAGCCCCGGACCCTTCGCTGGTGTCTCTTGGTTCCATGGCATATCGACAGCGAGATCTGACAAAACCGCAGCGTCAATGCCGAAGCGGATGCAAAGATATGGTTTCGCCGGATCGGCTTTCGTGATCTGCCCAATGATTGGAAGATCGAATGATACGACGAGGTATTTAGCCGCGTCATAATCATAGATGTGATCTGCGACCATGACCCGTTTCGCGCCCTGCACCACGATACAAAGCGCCGGTTCATGAACCGCATGTAAGTCCTGGGTTTGCTGCGTACTGCGGATAAGGTTCAGCCGGGGCACAGCCGTTGCGTGGATGCCGTCCTTTTCGGCAAATCGGGCAACTAGTTTCGCGAGGCTGTCAACTGAGCCTGTCATGTTGTGGCCTTCTACTCTTACGCATATCAGATCGCTTCGTTGAAGCATCATCTAGGAACAGGTCAACGATTTTCCCAGTTCCGTGGAGAATCAGGCAATGATCTCGTTGGATCGTTCTACCGCCCTAACGTCAACGTCCACATATCAGCTGCAGAAGGCGCCCCCGGGTTGGGGCCCTGCCAGATGTCAGGAGGTTGATCATGACGAACGATCGTAAAGTGTGGTTCATAACCGGCGCGTCACGCGGCCTTGGACTGGAGATCGCAAAGGCGGCGCTGGCTGGCGGCGACCGTGTCGTGGCCACGGGGCGCAATGCCGGAGCAATCAAAAGCGCCTTGCCGGACACGAGCGACGCTCTTGCTCTGCAATTGGATGTGACCGATCCCAAGCAAGCCAAGACAGCGGTTGCAAAGGCGGTCGAACAGCTCGGGCGTATCGATATCCTGGTAAACAATGCCGGGTATGGCCAGCTCGGGGTGTTCGAGGAGATTGAGCACGACGCAATTGTTCGACAGTTCGACACCAATGTGCACGGTACTTTTCACGTCACTCGCGCTGTGCTGCCAGTCATGCGCGCGCAGAAATCCGGTCATATCTTCAACCTCTCGTCAATCGGCGGTGCGCTTGGTTTCGACATCGCATCAGTCTATTGCGCGACCAAGTTCGCGGTCGAAGGCTTTTCGGAATGCCTCGCACTCGAAGTGAAACCGTTCAGTATCGGTGTCACGATCGTGGAGCCGGGCTTCTTCCGCACAGATTTTCTCGATGAAAGCTCAATCCGGTTCTCGGACATGCCGATTGCGGATTACGCCGACTACGCCAAGACGACACAGGGCTTCTATACCTCGCAGAACCACGCTCAGGCCGGAGACCCGGCAAAGCTTGGTGCCGCGCTTGTACGTCTCTCCCGCGAAGACAAGCCACCCCTGCGCTACGCCGCCGGGTCGGACGCCTTCGAGTACCTGGGCGGAGCTTATGACGCGCGAAAGGCTGAGCTGTCGCAATGGCAGCAGCTGTCCACGTCGACGGACGGGACGGCTGCGTCTGCCGCCTGATCGCGAAAATCACCACGCAGAGAATGCGCTGTAAACCCGGCGCATTTTCTCTGACCGAACTCAATAAGGACCGACCATGACCATTCAGAAAATCACGTTCTTGGCTGTCGCTCTCACGATCGGCATGACGATGTCCAACGCGACCGCGCAGACTGTCGAAGAAAGTACCATGGCTGGAACCACCGAAGAGCGCCTTCAGCAGGGTGCCGATGTCATCCTGAAGCTCAACAACGGCGTTCCTCAGACGACGCTGGAAAACATGCGTGAGGAGTTCCCCTTCCTGGCTGATGCAACCCAAGCCTACGCGCTTGGCGATGTCTGGACCCGGCCAGGGCTTGATGACCGCACAAGGCAGATCGCTGCTGTCGCCGCCTTCGCGGCGATGGGTGAACGGGGCCTCATGAAGATCCACGCCGGCTACGCCCTGAACGTCGGCGTGACCGAGGATGAGCTGAAAGAAGTGGTTTACATGATCACTGTGCCGGCCGGCTTTCCGAAAGCAATTCTAGCCTCCCAAACCATGGCAGAGCTGTTTGTGGAGCGCCGCACGGCCGATGGCGGGTCAGACCAGTGAGAAGGCTTGGACAAGGACTATACGCAAGAGGGCTTGCCGTTGCATTAGGCGTCGTGATGAGTAGCACAACCGCACAGGGACAACTCGTCACCACCGATTTTCCACGCTCTCCGCGTCCGGAAGCCCCGACCGAACCTCAAACCCATGAGTTTGTCGGTATGTGGGTGACCGAAGACGGGCATATTCGCCACGACCTTCTCCCGAATGGGCACTACGACGAAGCACGGGGCAACCGAGAAAGCGCCTATCAGGGTCGTTATCACGTCACTGGCGATATCATCCAGTACTGGGATGATACCGGGTTCTATGCCGACGGGCAGTTCCGCGACGGGATCCTCTACCACGGTGGATACATCTTCTACCGGGAGGAGTGATGGTTTGACCGAATTCACCACAACGTCATAGAAGCAATTTAAGGAGTGGAACATGCCCCCAAACGTGATCCGCGGTGTCACACTGAGCCTGGGCATCGCTGTTTGCCTGACAGCCGCGCCTGTTCGCCCAGCCAACGCCGCAGACCAAGCTTTGATCGAGGAGACAAACCGCCAGGTCGTCCGTGACGCCTTCGAAGGCTGGGAGGCGGGTACGTTCAACGTGTTCGACTTACTTGATGAGGACGTCGTATGGACCATCACCGGCTTTGATTCGGTCGTCTCGGGAACATATCGCGGGAAAAAAGAGCTTCTCTCCCGCACTGTCGAGCCTTTCAGCGAACGCATGAGTGAAAGACTAAGTCCCACTCTGCGCGAACTCTGGGCAGATGGAGACGAAGTCCTTATACACTTCGATGGCGAAGGGCGAACGGCAGCTGGCGATGTTTATAGAAACAGCTATCTGTGGATCTTCACAATGGAGGGGGACGCGGTCACCGAAGTAACTGCGTTTCTCGACACTGCCGCCTTTGCTGCGCTCCTCGCACGTGATCCGGTAAACGCGCCAGATGAAAGGACCGACTGATAGCGGACATCACGTCGGCTAGGATCGAGGATGCCGTGGCTAGGGTCGTTTACGGCTGAGGGCAGAATGACCCCCTTCCGCGAGCTGTGCGACGGTGATCCCGCCCAGCGATTGCTCGAATTGCCGTCGCGCCGCCGCCAACGCTTCGTTAGTGGCGGCATAGGCTGACTTCGCCAGTAGACAGCTTGGATCATTATCGTCGTTACCAATTGCGAATAGCTGCGGCGAGCCGAGTGCCTCATAGATGACCAGGAGGGTGATCTGGTCCAGCGGCTTCGCCAAAGACCAGCCTCCCCCGTGACCCTTAGTCGATGTGACTATCCCGGTTTCCCGCAAACCTGACATCGTGCGCCTCACTACGGCAGCATTCGTCTGAAGCATCTGGGCGATTTGCTGGGAGGTGGCAGGCCCGTCCATCTCATCGAGATGCAAGAGCGTGTGGAGCACGCGGGAGAGCCGATTGTCCTGTCTCATTTGGGGCCTTTTTTCTTTTCACGTAACATTTGAACGCACGAAAGATTGACATCCGCCGATTCATGATACATATGATGTTACATGACTATCGTATCAAAAGCCAGTCACGGGCCCGTCACCGCCGCCAACAACCGATGGGCAGCGCTGTCCGTTCTGTTCCTCGCCAGCTTCATGAACCTGATGGATGTCAGCATCGTGAACGTGGCTCTCCCGCAAATTCAGGCAGACACTGGGGCGACCTCGACGCAGCTTGAATGGGTTGCAGCAATCTACGTGCTGGCGCTTGCGGTCGGCCTTCTGCCGTGCGGACGCTTCGGTGATGTCTTCGGGCGGCGGCGGATGTTCATCTGGGGGCTGATCGGGTTCACCCTGTCTTCCGCCGTCTGTGGTTTCGCGCCGGATGTCGTCAGCCTGATTGTGGCCCGCGCGGTGAAAGGCATCGCAGCGGCCATGATGGTACCCCAGGTCCTCGCCATCGCGCATGTGATCTTCCTGCCGGAGGAAAAGTCCCGTGTCTTCGGTCTTTTCGGCACCGTGTCCAGTCTGGCCGTTGTGGCCGGTCCAATCATCGGTGGGGCGCTGATCTCTGCAGATATTGGCGATCTCGGCTGGCGCTTGGCGTTCCTGGTCAATGTTCCGTTTGGTATCGCGGCACTGGTCGGTGCGCAGGTATTTGTTCCGGCATTGGATGCCGACATCGAGACCCAGCCCGACTGGATCGGCACGGGCCTGTTCACCATCGCCGCGGTCCTGCTTGTCTTGCCGATGATTGAAGGCCGCGCCCTTGGGTGGCCGTGGTGGTGTTTTGCCGCGATTGCCGCATCGGTTCCCGTGGCGCTTGGCTTCTTGGCTTATGAAAGAAAGTGCGGCGCGGCGGGCCTGTCGGCTCTGATGCCGCCCGGTCTTCTTGCGAACGCGCCCTACCTGCAGCGGCTCGGTCTGGTGACGCTGTTCTTCAGCGGCGTACCGGGTCTTTTCCTCGTCCTGGCTGTTTTCCTGCAATCGGGATTCGGTCTGACGGCACTGCAGAGCGGCCTCGTGACCGCGCCCTTCCCGGTCGGCGTCATGCTCGCCTCGATGACGACAGAACGGTTCGGAAACCGCTATCTGTCTCTGCGCATCGCAACAGGCGCGGCGCTGCTGGTTTTCGGCATGATCGGCCTGCAACTTGCCATCAAGTCCACGGGCGTTGAGCTGAACCCCTACGCATTCATATCGCCCCTTCTGATCTGTGGCTTTGGCATGGGGACTGCGATCATGTCGCTGTTCCAGGTCACCATGTCGAGCGTCGCGTCGCAGGATGCCGGTGCAGGCTCAGGGGCCGTGCAAGCCTTCCAGCAGATCGGTGCGGCCCTTGGCATCGCCATTGCGGGGTCGATCTTCTTCGGGCTGCTCGGTGAAGGTGGGATGGACGCCGGAACCGACATTGCGCCGCGCTTCGTGGACGCCGCCGCAACAGCCACAACCTACTCCATCGCTGTCTTTACGATTTTGACCCTGCTCGTGGGCGTATCGGCATGGAAAGCAAGAAAGGCCACGACATGACAGTCCCCCGACAGCACGATGATCCGACCACCTTCTGGGAAAGTCACTACGCGAAGATGACTAAACCCTCAGGCGGTCGTCCTTCGGCCATCCTTGTCCGCTTTGCAAAGGGCCGCACGCCCGGACGCGCTTTGGAGCTTGGCTGTGCCCGGGGTGATGATGCGATCTGGCTCGCCAAACAGGGCTGGATCGTCACCGGCGTCGATGTGGCAGAGTCCGCCCTCGTTGCGGCAAGGCGAGCGGCACAAAAGGCCGACGTCGCCAAACGCACAGCCTTTGAGCGGCATGATCTGGCCGTGTCTATTCCGGATGGGAAATTCGACCTGGCGACGGCCATGTTCCTGCACTCGCCGGGGAAGTTTGATCGGGTGTCGGCACTGCGTCGCGCTGCAAACACTGTTGCACCGGGCGGCTTGCTTTTGATCGGAGCGCACGGCTCCCGCGCGCCCTGGTCATGGTCTGACCCGGATACGGCCTACCCCACCGCCGAAGACGAAATGGCCGCTCTCGATCTCAGCCCCTTGGAATGGCGCAACCTGTTCGTTGGCCCGGTCGAACGGGTCGCGAATGGACCGGACGGTCAGACCGCCACCGTCATCGACACTGTGATTGCCGTCGAGCGGCGGTAGGACTGCCCGGTTAACGCGCTGCGCACTTACCACGTTGATGTCGTAGAGTTCGGCAAACTGCTCGGGCGAGAACGCCTCGACCGGACCGAATGCCATGTGGCCAGCATTGTGCATAACGACGTCAATGCGACCTGCCTCTGCAATGACCTTGGCGATCGCTGTGTCGACGGACCCCTGCGACTGTACGTCCAAATCGACGGCGCGCAGATCGACACCGTTCGCCTTCGAGAAGGCTTTGATCTTGTCGACCTCGGCGGCGTTGCGGCTAGCGGTGTTGCGCATCGAGGCGTAGACGGTATGGCCGGCCCTGGCGAGGGCTTCGGCGGCAAGTCGACCGAAGCCGCGCGATGCGCCGGTAATCAGAACGATCTTGCTCATGATGGACTCTCTTTCAGATATGAATGTTGGACGGCCAGGCTCAGATGACCCCGCCATTGGCACGCAGCGTCTGACCGTTGATCCAGCCGCCGTCCGAACCGGCAAGGAAAGCGACCGTTGCCGCGATATCTGCGGGTTGGCCCAGACGTTCGAGCGGTGCCAATTTAGCGAGGCGGTCGACGACTTCTTCTGGTTTGCCGTTGAGGAACAGATCAGTCGCCGTCGGTCCGGGCGCGACCGTGTTTCACGGTCGTCTCCGGCTTCGCGCCAGGCGCCGATACGGCCGCGCATCGCGCCGCCATTGCACAGGGCGGCCGAACCATCGCTGCGATCGGGACGCACATCGGGCGAGCCTACCGCAGCGGGAACGCGAGGTTGCAGGACGAGATCGCCACCAAACACCTGGTCATTCCGCAAGTTCCGGTTCTGCGCTACAAGCGGGCAGGCGCAGGGCTGGTCGGAGATCATCGATCCAAAGGAGGTCGCCGCCGTTCTGCCGACGCTCGAGCGCATCCGCAAGCATCTCGACGCGGCGCGGGACAGATGAACTCAGATGTCGACCGTCCGATGATCAGAGGGTCGTAGAGCTACACCCTGTCGGAACCCTGTGGAGCCGTCCCATCTCGAGCGGTCTGGCGGTTCGATCCCCCAATCCGGAACGACCTGCGATCGTCTGGGATCGCCAAGCAAGTCCGCCGCTCGACCGTCTCAATCCCGTTGGCTTTACCATGTCGGCAATCGTCCAGGCCGTGCAAGACCACCCGCAGCCTTACTTCGACGAGGCTGGTGGAGTTCTGCCGATTGACCATGTCTTGCGGGCGCTCGCCCGGATATCGGGCTCGGCCGGCCGCACCGTGAAAGGCGGAGGCCCCGACCGGGTTCAAGCCGTTGCGGCCGAACGGGCCGGCCCGGCCGAGTAGCTGGTCGCGAAGATTACGCCCGGGACGCCGTCGCCGGAACGGCCCGCCCAACCCGAGGGTCTTGCGCAGCTCGACGTGAGCACTTTTACTGAGCCGGCACAGGATGCGCGATATCTCGACCGCCTGCACCCCGTCGACGACCGTCACCTCGCGCTCGGCGGTTTCGCGACGGCCCGCTTCGTCGTGGCATAGCACTGAACGCCTTGCCCCGATCGCCGGCGCTATTCAAGCTCTCGGTTTCGAGCCGTCGGGGAGATGGCCGCGACGGGAGACGCCTTCGACCTTGCTCCGCTCCGACTGACGCTTTCCAGGAGTCGAAAGACCCATGCATATGAAGGTCCTCATCATCGGCGCCGGCGGCATGATCGGGCGCAAACTGAGTGAGCGCCTGGTCCGGGAGGGAAGAGTCGCGGGGCGCAGCATCGATGAGATGACTCTGGTCGACGTCACGGAACCGACCGGCATGAAACCGACTCGGGTGGAACCGACCGGACGGGGCGGCCCAACTGTAAAGCTCGTCACCCGAGCGCTCGATTTTACCGCCAAGGGGGCCGCCGTCCGTCTGATCGACGATCGCCCCGACATCATCTTCCATCTCGCGGCGATCGTCTCCGGAGAAGCGGAAAGCGATTTCGAGAAGGGCTACCGGATCAATGTCGACGGCACGCGCGATCTCTTCGAGGCGATCCGCAAGGCACAGGCGGCCGATGGCTATCGCCCGCGCGTGATTTTCGCCTCCTCCATCGCAGTCTTCGGCGCGCCCTTTCCGAGCGTCATCCCCGACAGCTTCCATTCAACGCCCTTGACGAGCTACGGCACGCAGAAGGCCATCGGCGAGCTTTTGCTGACCGACTATACCCGGCGAGGCTTCATGGATGGCATCGGCATTCGGCTGCCGACCATCGTGATCAGGCCCGGCCGTCCCAACAAGGCGGCCTCCGGCTTCTTCTCCAACATTCTGCGCGAACCGATCAACGGACAGGAGGCCGTGTTGCCGGTCTCGGAAGACGTGCGGCACTGGTTCGCCAGTCCGCGGGCCGCTGTGGAGTTCTTCGTGCATGCGGCCGGCCTGGATCCGGATGCCGTCGGTCCCCATCGCAACCTGAACATGCCGGGTCTGTCGACAACGGTGGGCGAAGAGATCGAGGCCCTGGGGCGTGTCATGGGCGCCGACGTCCCCAAACTGATCCGTCGCGAACCCGATGAGGCGATCCGGCGGATCGTGCAAAACTGGGCCACGGGCTTCGAGCCGAGCCGGGCACGCACCCTCGGCTTTCGGGCCGAGACGTCGTTCGACGAGATCATCCGCGTCTATCTCGAGGACGAGTTGGGAACCGGCGCGTAACACGAGAGCGATCCCGCTCTCTCAAACCGACGTCAAGCCGCGGTCCACGTCGCGCTCACGCTCGTTGGAGCTCCGGCCCTGCGCGCTGCCGGTTCGGCCGCCCCACGGTTTTTCAAACAAACCTGTCGATAATTCGCTGCGTGACCTTCCCGGGGCAATCTGGTAGCCCCGGAAAAACAGCAACGGACAGACTCGAGATGCCCGCAAAACAGATCAAGAAGAAACCCGCCAAGCACGGGCGCAAGCGCGAGGATATTCTGCAAGGCGCCCTGGAGCATATCTCGCGCCACGGGCTTGAGGGAACCGGCCTGAAAGAGATCGCCGCCCATCTGGGCATTACCCATCCCGCCCTCTACTACTATTTCAAATCCAAGGACCAAATCGTGTTCGAGGCGGTCCGCAAGGCCATGAAGGGGCTGATCGCCGAGCTTGAAGAGAGCCAGGCCGGTCTGCCTGAAAATCCCGAATTGCGGCTTATGGCTCTGTGCCAGGCGCATGTTCAGCACGAACTCGCGCGGGGACAGGAGGTGTCTTTTGTCAACGCGTTCATCTACGGCCCGCTGCGGAACGCCTCCTCCCTTAGCGAGGAGGACCGCGCGGAGATCACCGATCTGCAGCGCCATGTGCTCGCGCTTTACCGCGAACGCATCCAGCAGGGTCAGCAGACTGGCGATTTCATCGACGGCGATCCCACTATCCTGGCCTTTGGCGTCCTCGGTCTGGTCTCCTATTCGGTCTCCTGGTACCGCCCCGGCGGCAAGCTGACCATCGGCGCCGCCGCACGCAGCATGGCAGTGCAGGCGGTGCGCTCGGTGAAAGCACGCTTCGGTCCTGAAATAATTTGACAAGAAAGTAAAATTTCTAAAAGCTGACGGCAGCCCGACCTGAGCCGGGTCCTTTGTCAATTTTGAAAGAGCCGCACCCGTGTCCGCATCCAGCCTTGCCGTCGATTTCTCGGATCTTGCCGCACTTGAGATCGTTATCGGCCAGCCCCTTGGCATATCGCGCTGGTTCGAGATACAGCAGGACGATATCGACGCCTTCGGCATCCTGACGGAGGACCGCGACGCGATGCACATGGATCCCGAGTGGGCCGCCGAGAACAGCCCCTTCGGCGGTACGATCGCTTACGGTTTTCAGACGCTGTCGATGATGACCGCGATGGTGAACGACATCCTGCCGCGCGGCTCGCGCGAGGCCTACAAGATCAACTACGGCTTCGACCGGATCCGTCTGATGGCACCGGTGCGGGCCGGCAAACGCATTCGCGGGGCAGCGCAACTGAAGTCCCTGCGCGCCCGCGAAGACGACAGCCACATCGTCACCATTACCCTCACGGTCGAAATCGAAGGAGAGACGCGCCCGGCCGCCATCTGCGACTGGCTTTTCATCGTGGCCAATTCCGATGCGCGAGCGCGTCGCCCCGACATGCCGGTGAAGGCCGTCTGAGCCGCGCGGTATGGCCAGTGGGCTGATCGGATACGCCAGCTCCTTCTCGGTGCGCGCGGGTGGGCAGATCGGGCTCAAACTGTCGTCCGCCAGCGCGCAAAGTTGCGAACTGACGCTGCAACGGGTCCGGGGCGCGGACTGGACGAAGGCCGGCGCGGTTCCTCGGCTGGAGACCTGCGCCCATCCCGCCAGCGGCCCCTATCCCTGCCGGCACCGGCCCATTCCCGCCGGGTCGTACGGCCTGGCACCCGCGCCGCCGGGCCTTGCGAACTGCCGGGTGTTGAGCCTGGGCGCCTGGGTCTATCCCACCGCGAAACCGCCCCGGCACGCGGCGATCCTGTCCTTGGAAGGCACGGGGGAAGGCACGGGGGAAGGCACGGCGGAAAGCCGGGGAGCACCGCTCGTTCTCGGGCTGGATGACCGCGGCCACCCGGCCCTCAGATTCGGCGAGCGGCTCTGCGCCGTGTTGGAATCGCCTCTGCCCAGGGCCGCCTGGTCGATCCTGGTCTGCACGCTTGAGGGCGGAACGGTCACCTTATCGGCCCTGCTGCCCGGCGCGCGCGAGGTGACGGCCAGCGGCAGGCTGGACGCCGTTCCGGAGATCGAGCAGGTGCGCATGGCCGCGGTTTCCCGTGCGGGCCGGATCACGGATTTCTTCGACGGCAGACTGGAGTCGCCCGCGCTGGCGCAGATCGGCGGCACCCACCTGAGCAGAGCCCTGCAGGCCGGTCGCGCCGGTCTGCTCCGGCTCGGTCCGGACCGGCTGGCGGACTGGAACTTCGCCAAGGGAATCGATAGCCAGCGAATTCACGACGACGGTCCGGCACGCTGCGACGGCCGGTTGGTCAACCGGCCCGCACGCGCCGTCACCGGCGCGTTCTGGGACGGGCGGCACTTCGATTGGCCGAGCGCGCCGGACCACTACGCCGCCGTTCATTTCCATTCCGACGACCTGGACGACTGCGACTGGCCGGACGATATCACGCTGCAAATCCCGCCCGATTGGCCGCCGGGCCTCTATGCCGCGCGGGTCGAAAACACCGACGGCGCCGATCTGATTCCCTTTGCCGTACGCGCCGCCGCCGTCGGCGTCCCGCCCCGACTGGCCGTGCTGCTGCCGACCTTCACCTATCTCAGCTACGGCAACGCCCGGAACGCGATGCGCGGGCCGGACTTCGGTGTGCGGAGCTACCCGGATGAAGAGACGCTGGCCGCCCATCCGGCCCTGGGTCGCTCGCAGTACGATCTGCATGACGACCGGTCACCGAGCCTGTTCTCCTCGCCCCGCCGCCCGCTTCTGACGATGCGGTTCGGCATCCGGCCCTGGGGCCTGCCCGTCGATGCCGCGCTGCTGGGCTTTCTGGAACATCTCGATACGCCATACGATATTCTGACCGACGGCGACCTGCACGGAGAAGGCATTGCGGCCCTGCAGAACTACGCCTGCGTCCTGACCGGCAATCACCCCGAATACTACAGCGCAGAGATGCTGGACGCGCTGGAGGCCTTTACCCATCGCGGCGGTCGGCTGATGTATCTGGGGGGCAATGGATTCTACTGGCGTATCAGCGCGTGCCCGGAGACGGGGACGATCGAGGTTCGCCGAGCCGAGGACGGAACCCGCGCCTGGATCGCGGCACCCGGCGAAGGATATCACGCAATGGACGGCCGGTATGGCGGGCTGTGGCGGAGGCTGGGCCGCCCACCGAACCGGCTGGTGGATGTCGGCTTTGCGGCGCAGGGCGATTTCGACGTCTCCGGCCACTACCTGCTGCGGGACGGTGTGCGCGAGAGCGCCGCCGCCTTTGTGCTGGACGGCGTTGAGGGTCCGGCCTTCGGTACACACGGCTGGCTTGGAGGCGGTGCGGCGGGACAGGAGATCGACCGCGCCGACCCGGCGCTCGGCACGTCGTCCGACACGATCGTCCTAGCCTCCTCGACCGGGCACACGCCCGCGATGATGCGCACGATCGAAGAGATGCTCTCGACCGTCCCGCCTTTCGCCGACCCCAAGGTGCGCGCCGACGTGACCTTGCGCGCGCTGCCCGCGGGCGGCGCGGTCTTCTCGGTGGGATCGATGACCTGGATCGCCGCGTTGGATCACGACGAATGGGACAACGATATCGCGCGGATCACCGACAACGTCCTCCGCCGGTTTCTCGACCCCGCTCCCCTGACGCTGAAGGGTGCGGATGACTGAGCTCCGGACGATGGACGACTATCTGGCACACCACGCCGCCCGGACCCCCGATGCGGAGGCCGCGGTGGAGGGCGCGGCGCGGTGCAGCTACGCCGCGCTCGACGAAAAGGCGACCGCCTTGGCGCGATGGCTACGCAGCGAAGGCGTGACGAAAGGCGAGAGGGTGGCCGTGGCAGCCGCCCCGGGGCTGATTTACTACACGGCTCTGATGGCGACATCGCGGCTGGGGGCCATCTACGTGGGCGTGAACCCGCGCTACACCGAAGCGGAGATTGCCCACGTTCTGCGCCTGACCGACCCGGTCCTCGCGCTTGTCGATACCCGCAGCGATGCCGGACTGGCCGCACGGGTTGAAGCGGTGGCACCCGCTCTGCCCTGCCATGGCATTGCCTCGCTATCAGCCCTGCCGGGCGCCGATGGCGGCGCGCTGCCGTCGGAAGGCTCCGCCGACGACGTGGCGGTGATCGTTTTCACCTCAGGCTCCACCGGCAAGCCAAAAGGGGCCGCGCTGCATCATGGCGGACTGATCGACGCCGCGATCGGACAGCATCGCCTGTCCGATCTCTGGCCGGACGGAGCGCAAGCGCGCTATCTGTCGAACCTGCCCGTGAATCACGTGGGCGGCATCATGAACCTGACCCTCGCCGGTCTGGTGAGTGGGGGCGCGCTGATGTTTCAGCCGAAGTTCGACCCCGCCGCCGTACTGGAGATCTTGGCGCGCGAGAAGATCACGACCTGGCTGCAAGTCCCCGCGATGTTCACCCTCTGCGTCCGACAGGCCGAGTTCGCGGGACTGGCCCTGCCCCACCTGCGCAGTATCGGGATCGGCGGCGGCCCGGTCTCCGCCAAGACGCTTGCGGCGCTGCGCGGCCTTCATGCGGATATCTTTGTCGAATACGGGCAGACCGAAACCATGAGCACGCTCACCTGGTCGGACAAAACCGATCCGGACGAGGTGCTTCTCAACACCGTGGGTCGGTTCGATCCGCGCTTCGAGACACGCATCGCGGATGGGTCGGGCCAGCCGGTAGCGCCCGGCGCGGTGGGCGAGGTGCAGGCGCGCGGAAGCTGTACGCTGCGCTGCTATTGGAACGACGCAAAGGCCACCGGCGAAGTCTTCACCCAAGACGGCTGGCTGCACACCGGCGATCTTGCGATGCAACGCCCCGATGGCCGCGTCGTCCTGATGGGGCGGGCGCGCGAGATGATCAAGAGCGGCGGCTACAACGTCTACCCGCGCGAGGTCGAAAAGGTCCTCGAACGACATCCCGCCGTGGCCGAAGTGGTTGTCTTCGGTGCACCGGACGAGGTCTATGGCGAAAGGGTCGAAGCGGCGATCGAGCTGCGCCAGACCAACGCCAGGCCCGATCCCGCCGAGTTGGAGACGCATTGCCGCGCCGTGCTGGCCGGCTACAAGCTGCCGCGTCGGTTCCATTTGCGCGATGGGCTGCCCCGCCTGCCCAATGGCAAGATCGACCGCAACGCCGTACGCAGGGCGCCGCGGTGAGTCGCCGTGTCCCGCCCGGCAGTGTCTTTCGCGACAAGCTTGCCTTTTCCCGCGCAATGCGCGTGGGCGACCTGGTGCAGGTCTCGGCCACGGGGCCAACCGATTCCGAGGGTGCGTTGGTGGCGTCCGGCGCCTACGCGCAGACACGGGACGTGTTCCGCCAGATCGAGGAGGCGTTGCAGGCGCTGGGCCTCGCGCTGAAGGATGTCACGCGCCTGCGTATCTATCTGCGCGACTACGGGCAACTGGACGAAATTCTGCGCGCGCAGCATCCGCTCTTCGATGCCCACCCTCCGGCTTGTTCGGTGATCTGCGTCGCCGGGTTTCACATCGAGGGGATGCATGTCTATATCGAGGCGGAAGCCGCTACCGCGAGGCGCGGCTCAGATGATCCAGCAGCAGAGCGGTGACCGCCTCGGCGGCCTCGACATTGGGTTGATGGCCCACGTTCCTCAGAATATGCAGTTCGGCGCCCGGAACGCCCTGGGCGATCACCTTGGCTTTCTCCGGCCCGTTCGCGCCATCCTCCTCGCCGACGAACACAGTGGTGGGGCAGCGCACATGTGCCAGCATATGCCGGATATCGACGCGCCTTAGGATCGGGGCGGCAGCGCGTTGCACCGCAGGACCGTCGTTCTCCACGATCAAGGACCGCTCACGCGCATAGGCTTCCGCGTGTTCGGGCGCCTCGCGAAACCGGCACCCGTAGAGTATCGGCGCAACCCGGTCCAGAACGCTGGCCGGATCGCGGGCGTAGTCGGCCAGCAGCGTTTCATAACGCCGCAGCTTTTCGAGCGGTTCGGCCTCCGCCGAGGCACCGCCCACCGCCAGCGACAAGATGCGATTGGGATTTTGCGCGGCGTTGCGCAACCCCGTCACCCCGCCCACCGACATGCCGACCCAGTGAAAACGGTCCAGATGCAGCGCGTCGGCCAGCGCCATCACATCGCGGGCCAGATTGTCCACATCGTAACCCCCGAGCGGTTTGGCGCTGCGTCCCATGCCGCGCCAATCCACCGTGATGCAGCGATAGCCGCCCTTCAATCCGGCAACCTGCGCAGCGTACATCCGGCCGGAGAAGAACAGCGCGTGCGTGAAAACAACGGGCGGGCCGTCGCCGCCACTGTCTTCGACAAAAAGCCGCGTCCCGTTGATCTCCATCAGACTCATCGCTGTCTTCCCCTGGCTCAGGCTTTAAACGCGCGAGAGACCAGACGCTTTTTGACATTACTGTTCATCTTTTCGCGCCGACCGCTGCGCACTCAGCGCGGCATGAGAACGGCTCCGGACATCCCCGGCATCGCTCCGCATTTTCTGGAAACAAGAATTTGACAAACTATTAAAATTATGTCCAGCTTTTCGACAGGAAACGCCAAACGTAATGGGGAGGGGGAAGATATGAGATCCGCTGGAATAGCCGCCGCACTCTGCGTCGCCGCCACAGCCGCCACCACAACCACTGTCGCCGCCGAAGTGCCCGAGATGACCTTCAATGTCGTCGGCACCTGGTCGACCGGCGCGATGTTCAAGGAACATGAGGAGCCGATGTTCGAGACGCTGCTGCCCGAAATGACGGGCGGCAAGCTGAATGGCGAAGTGACCGCCATGACGGAACTGGGGCTGAAGGGCTTTGAAACGGTCAA
Source organism: Algihabitans albus (assembly GCF_003572205.1). Classification (NCBI taxonomy): domain Bacteria; kingdom Pseudomonadati; phylum Pseudomonadota; class Alphaproteobacteria; order Rhodospirillales; family Rhodovibrionaceae; genus Algihabitans; species Algihabitans albus. Next base: position 93,795 of record NZ_QXNY01000006.1, on the reverse strand, counting down.
GCTGCTGCAAAGCAACGTCTATGACGCCGGGTTCATGGCGCTGGCCTATATCGCCTCGGGCGATCCCGTGTTCGAGGGCATCGACCTTGCCCTTGCCCCGGCCAACACGGACGAGGCACGCGCGCTGGTCACCGCCTACGAGCCGGTGGTCAGCCGGGCGATGGAGGACATCCACGGTGTCAAATACCTGATCAGCTACCCCTTCCCCGCGCAGGTTTTGGTCTGCACCGAGCCTTTCGAGACCCTGGCCGACCTCCAGGGACGCAAGATCCGCGTCTACTCGACCACACTGGGCGACCTGGCCGAGGGGTTGGGGGGCGTTTCGGTCTCGATCCCGCTCTCCGAAGTGCCCACCGCCCTTCAGCGCGGCGTCATCGACTGCGGCATCTCCAGCGGCGTGAGCATGTATGCGGCCAAGTGGCAGGATGTGGTGGGCTACCTTTACGAAACACCGGTCTCGGCCGGGATCGCCGCAGTCGGTATGAACATGGCCAAATGGGACGCCCTCGGCGAAGCGGGCCAAGCCGCGATGATGGAAACGGCAACGGCTTTCGCCGAAAAGGCCTGGGCGGCGCTTAAGGAAACCGAACAACAGGGGATCGCCTGTCTGACCGGCACCGTGATCGATGGCGGTCAACCCTGCCGCTATGGCGAGCCTGCGGATATGACGCTGGTGCGCGACAGCGCCGTTAACACCGAAATCCGCGAGGCGGTGCTGCGGGACTTCGTGCTCAAACGCTACGCCGAGCGCTGCGGGCCCGACTGCACGGCGCTGTGGAACGAGACGGCCGGTACCGTAATCGGGATCGAGGCGCAGCCGTGATTCTTGGCAGGTTTGCCGACCTGATCGAGTTGGGGTCGAGAAGTCTCGTCTGGCTGTCCGGCATCGCTCTGATCGCCATGGCCTTCTTGATCACGCTCGAAGCGCTGTTACGCAAATTCGCCGGAGTCTCTTTAGGCTCAGTCGACGAAATCGTCACCTATGTCTTTGCCGCCTCGGCCACCTGTTCGTTCGGCTATACGCTCTTTCAGCGCGCCCATATCCGGATCGAGATCATCCGCAATCTTCTGCCCGCACCGCTACGCACAGCCATGGATCTGCTGGCTTGGGCCGCCTTTACCGCAGTGTTCAGCGTCATCGCCTGGTACGCGGTCAATCTCGCCATCGCCTCCTATGCCAGCGGCGCTCGATCGGTCACCGTTCTGCGCGTGCCCATGGTCTGGCCGCAAGGCATCTGGGCGATCGGATTGACCTTCACGGCGGTCGCCGGACTGGCGGTGGGTCTGCGTGCCTATGCGCGCCGATCGATGCAGCCGCTGACTCCGGCCAACGATGTCGAGATCGAGCTGTCTTCCGTTGAAAAGCATCCATCATGATCGCCAGCACGATTCTTCTGCTGCTCGGCATTCTGGCGCTGTCGGTCTCGGTCACCGCTGGTTTGGCGCTTCTCGCCGCGCTGCTGACGACCTTTTATACCCCGGTCCCGCTGGAGCGCATGATCGGGGAAATCGCCTGGCAATCTATGGCCTCGGAATCGCTGGTGGCGATCCCCTTTTTCATTCTTCTGGGCGAGATCCTGTTGCGGTCCGGCATCGCGGAGCGAATGTACGCCGCCTTGGTCGAGTGGCTGTCCTGGCTGCCGGGCGGCACGATGCACGCCAACATCGGCTCTTGCTCGCTCTTTGCGGCCTCGTCCGGTTCCTCGGTGGCCACGGCGGCCACCATCGGCACCGTGGCGGTCCCCGAGATCGAGAGACGCGGCTACAGCGAGCGGCTGTTTCTGGGGACGCTGGCCGCCGGCGGGACGCTCGGCATTCTGATCCCGCCATCGGTGGCGTTGATCATCTATGGCGTACTGACCGAAACCTCGATCCCGCGGCTTTACCTGGCCGGCATGATCCCCGGCATCGTTCTGGCATTGCTTTTCATGGGCTTCATCGCCGCCTACACCCTGCTCGTCCCCGCCGCGGGCGGGCATAAGGTCAGCACCTCCTGGCAGCGGCGCTGGCGGGTGCTGCCCGACCTGGCGCCGCCACTCTTCATCTTCGCGGTCGTGGTGCTGACCATCTACGCGGGCATCGCCACACCGACCGAGGCGGCCGCTTTCGGCGTGGTAGCCGCGTTGGGACTGGCGCTGCTGCGCCGCAAACTGTCGATCACCATGCTCCGCGAAGCGATCGAAGGCACCATGCGCACCACCGCGATGGTGGTGGCGATCATCCTGACGGCCTTGCTCCTGAATTTCGTGCTGACCTTCCTGGGCATCTCCAAGGCGATCACCGACAGCGTGATCGACCTCGACATGGGGCCCGTCGCCTTCATGCTGATGATCGTGGCCTTCTATCTGGTACTGGGCTGTTTCATGGAGGGCTTCTCCATCGTGCTGATCACGGTGCCGATCATCGTGCCGCTGGTGGTGGCGATGGGCTACGACCCGATCTGGTTCGGCATCGTTCTGACGCTGCTGCTGGAGGCAGCCCTGATCACGCCGCCCATCGGCGTGAACCTCTATGTCGTTCAGGGAGTGCGCAAGGGTGGCAGCATCATGGACGTCATCGTCGGTGCCACACCGTTCGTCGCGATCATCTTCCTCATGATCCTGCTCCTGATGGCCTTCCCGCAGGTGGCACTGTGGCTGCCCGAAACCGTTTTCGCCAAATAGGGACCGCCATGAAACCCTTTGGATTTCTCGCTTATCCCGGCGTCGAAGAGCTGGACCTGGTCGGTCCCTGGGAAATGGCCACGATGTGGCGCGATTACGCGGACGGCCCCGATTGCGTCGTCGTGGCCGCCCAGCCGGGCGCGGTGCCCTGTGCCAAGGGGCTCAGCCTGGTCGCCCAGCATGGCTTCGACGATGCGCCCGCGCTCTCGGCGCTGTTGATCCCCGGTGGCTTTGCCGCCTTCGACGTAATGAAAGACGCCGCCACGCTCGACTATGTGCGACGGGTATCGGAACAGGCCGACCACATGCTCTCGGTCTGTTCGGGAGCCTTCATCCTGGCGGCGGCAGGTCTGCTGGAGGGCAAACGCGCCACCACCCATTGGAAAGCGATCGTCCCGCTGCGCGAGGCCGGCATCGATGTGGTCGAAGAGCGCTTCGTGCGGGACGGCTCGGTCTGGACCTCGGCCGGCGTCAGCGCCGGGATCGACCTGATTCTGCATTTCATCGCCGAAACCCAAGGGGCCGAAGCGGCCGATATCGTACAGCACAACGCCGAGTATTATCCCGTTACACCGCCCTACGGCGATCTGCACAAGGGCGAGGGGAAACCGGCCTATATGCAACGCTTGTGATGGCTGCCTTGGCGGAGAGAGTCCGGGCCGAGGCCGATCGGTTTCAAGCCGCCGGCTCCGCCTTTCCTCAGATCTCGGTCGCCGACTTCGCGGCCGCCCAATGTGCCCGCTTTTCCGAGCGCACCGCGATCGAGGTGATCGAAACAGGCGAGATGCTCAGCTATGCCGCGCTGTGGCAGCTGGTATCGGCAGCGGCGGGTGCGCTGGCGGCGCACGGTGTCGCGCCGGGCGACCGCGTGGCGATCCAGATGCCGAATGGCTGGGAGTACCCCGTCCTGTGGCTGGCGCTGGCGCAGATCGGCGCGGTGCATGTGCCAATCAACACCCGCTATACGGCCGAAGAGACGGCCTACGTACTGACCGACAGCGGCGCGCGCCTGATGATCGCCGCCGCATCTTTTGTCGCAACCGCGCGGGAAGCCGTACGGGCAGCACCCCAGGCGCCGACACTGCAGGAAGCCGAAGCCTTCTTCGCCGGGCTGCGGGATGCGCCGCCGCCGCCGAACCATCGCGCTGCGCCCGACGACTTGCTGAACATCCAATATACCTCGGGCACCACCGGGATGCCCAAGGGCTGCATGCTCAGTCACGACTACTGGCTGGTGTTGGCCCGCAGTGCCGCGCTTTGGGACGCGGTTCCGGCGCGGCGCCTTCTCAGCGCGCAGCCGTACTTTTATATGGATCCTCAATGGATCACGCTGAAGACTCTGCTCAATGGAGCAACCTTGGTGATCGGGCCGGGCCTTTCGGCGAGCCGCTTTCTGGGCTGGCTGCTGGATCACCGCATCGACTGGTGCATGTTCCCGATCCTGATGGCCCGCCAGCCCCGCAGCGGACGTGAAAGAGACACGCAGCTCAAGCAGGTGGCGACCTTCGGATGGGATGCCGAAACCTGCGCCCGCTTTCATGCCGATTACGGCGCGCTCGCCCGCGAAGGCTTTGGCATGACCGAGATCGGGCTTGGCACCGCCATGCCCGCCAGCCTCGAGGACATGCGCGAAAGCGCGAGCACCGCGAGCACCGGGATCGCCGGGCCATGCCGGGAAACCTCCGTCCGGGGGCCGGACGGCGAGATTCTGGCACCGGGACGCGAAGGCGAACTCTGGGTGCGCGGCCGCTCGATCTTCAAGGGGTACTGGAACCGCCCCGAAGCCACGGCCGAAGCCTGTCCGGGTGATGGCTGGTTTCGCACCGGAGACATCTTCGTCAAGAATGCGCAGGGCTTTCATTGGATCACCGGCCGGATCAAGGACATGATCCGCCGCTCCTCCGAAAACATCGCCGCCCGCGAAGTGGAGGCGGCTCTCTGTACCCTGCCCGGTTTGGTCGAGGCTGCGGCCCTCGCCGAACCGGACGATCTGCGCGGCGAGGAAGTTCTCGCGGTGCTACAACACAGCGACGGAGTGCCATCGCAAGATACGGCCGAAGGCTTGATCGCGACTCTGCGCTCCGGTCTCGAGCCTCACCTCGCGGTCTTCAAGCGTCCGCGCTACTGGGCCTTCGTCGCCGACTACCCCCGCACGCCCTCCAACAAGGTCAAGAAGGCCGAGTTGCGTGCGCAGATCGCCGGCCGGCCGGCTTACGACTCGGCCAGCGAAAGCTGGACTACGCTGCCCTGACAGGTCTCCGGCGGGGAGAGCTGCCTCATACCCCCGACCCGCTTTCCAGACCGGTCGTCAGGCGACCTTTCGGCCCGAGCCGGGTCGCAAGCCGCTCCGGCGTCAAGTTGCCGAGGCTTGTCTGCGGCGCAGCAGATAGATATCCATGATCCAGCCATGCCGCGCGCGCGCCGCCGCCCGGGCGGCCACGATTTTCGGGCCGGCGTCGGCCAAGGACCCGCTGAACAGCAGTTCCTCGGCCATGCCCAGGTAGGCACCCCACCAGATCGTCGCACCGTCGCTCGGCAGAGTTTGGAAAGCGCAGTCGCCGTCCAGCATCACGACCAGAGTGTCGCTCCCCTCCGGCCAGCCGCCGTCGCGCAGCCGGCGCCCAGTTGTCACCAGGACCGGCGCGCCGATCTCGTTGAGCGGGATCGCATGGGCGGCGGTCAGCGCCTGGATCGCGGTGATGCCGGGCACGACGCGCAGGCGCGGCGGAGGGTCGAACCGCCGCGCGATGCGAAGGGAGCTGTCGTAAAGCGCGGGGTCGCCCCAGACCAGGAGCGCCACCCGCTCCGGCGCCGCTGTTTGGGCGGCGATGGCCTCGGTCCAGGCCATGGCGATGGCCTCGTGCCAGTCGCGAACGCCCGCGCCGTAGTCGGGGTTGTCTCGATCCCGCCGGGGCAGGTCGAACTCGAAAACCCGGGCCGCGCGGTTGGTGAGCACCCGCGCGCAAATGAGCTTGCGCAGATCGGCGAGATCCGCCTTGTCTCCGCCCTTGCGCGGAATCAGGATCAGGTCGGCCGCGTTGATGGCCGCGGCGCCCTGATACGTCAGGTGATCGGGGTTGCCGGTTCCGATCCCAATCAGCGCGAGCTCACGCAAAGTCGTCTCCCGAATCGGTTTCGGCCAGCGGGCCGTAGAGGATCAAGGCCGGCGCGGTGCCTTGCTCCCCCGCCAGTCTCGCTGCCAGCTCCGCCACCGTGCCGCGATAGAGGCTTTGCTCCGGCCGGCCGACAGCCTCGGCGAGCAGCGCCGGCGTTTCGGGCGCGAGCCCCGCGTCGAGCAACGCCTCGGCCAACGCGGGAAAGGTGCGCCGGCCCATGAAGACCACGGTCGTCGCTCCCGGATCGGCCAAGGGACCCAGGTCGATATCCCGGGGCAGAGCGCCGCTGGCATCGTGTCCGGTCACGAACTGGACCCGCCGCGCCGTCAGTCTCCGGGTCAGGGGGATGCCGGCCGCCGCCGCCGCCGCACAGGCCGAGGGCACGCCGGGAACGATCTCGTGTTCGATCCCCGCCGTCCGGAGGGCGACCAGTTCCTCCTCCAACCGCCCGAAGATGCCGGCATCGCCGGATTTGAGCCGCACAACGCGGGCGCCGGTGGCGGCATAGTCGACCAGCAACCGGCTGACATGAGTCTGTTTCGGCGAGACGCGCCCGGCTCGTTTGCCGACCCCCACCAGGTCCGCGCCGCTGCGCGCATAGGCCAGGATCGGCCCGGCCGAGAGGTCGTCGAAGAGAACGGCGTCCGCCGCCTTCAGGCGCTTCACCGCCTTGAGCGTCAGCAGGTCGGGATCGCCTGGGCCGGAGCCGACGAAGCTGACGAAGCCGGTCATCGGCCCGCCTCGGCGATCACGTGAAAGAAGCTGCCGGTGACGCCGCCGCGCGTGGATCCCGTTTCGGCGACCGGATTGCCGTCGGCATCGCTCACGCGGGCCAGCGGCGCGTCGGGCTGCTCCAGAATCGTGGAGTAGTGAAACTCGTGTCCACGCAGCCGCGCACCCGCCTGGAAACCCGGCATGGGGGCCGTGAGGGCGGCCGCGCGATAGCCCAGATGGAAGCTGCGCTTTTCGTAGCTGGTGACCAATCCGAGAAGGTCGGTCATGCGATGACGCTCACCGTCCTTGTCGATCAGCGCCCGGCCCAAAACCATGTAGCCGCCACATTCGCCATGCACCGGCCGCGTCCGCGCATGCTGCCGCAGTCCGCTGCGAAAGCGCGTCGCCGCAGCCAGCGCTCCGGCGTGCAGTTCAGGATAACCGCCGGGAAGCCAGACGAGATCGCTCGCCGGATCGGGAGCTTCGTCGGCCAGCGGCGAAAAAGGCTGGATCTCCGCACCGGCGGCGCGCCAGCCTTCCAGGATATGCGGATAGGTGAAGGAGAAGGCCGCATCCTGCGCCAGGGCGATGCGCTGGGCCGGCGGCCGGGGCAGCCGGCCGGACTTGCCGTCGGCGACGGCTCTGCGGCCCGCGGCCGCGCGGATCGCGGGCAGGTCGGCATGGGCGCGCAGAAAGGCCGCGTAGGCGGCGATGGCCTCGTCCAGATCGGGATGCTCCACGGCTTGAACGAGCCCGAGGTGACGTTCCGGCAAGGTCAGGTCGCCTCGGCGGGGCAGGACGCCGAGAACCGGCAGCCCCACGCCCTCCATGCCCAGGCGGATCAGGCGCTCGTGCCGGGGACTGGCGACGCGGTTGACGATGACGCCGGCAAAGGGAAGGTCTTCCCGGTAGCGCGCGAAGCCCAGCGCGGTGGCGGCCGCCGACTGCGCCTGTCCTCCGGCATCGAGCACCAGCAACACCGGCCAGCCCATCCGGTCGGCGGTCTCGGCGCTGGAGCCCCACCCGGTCGCGCCGCGAGTGGCGACCCCGTCGTAAAGGCCCATCGACCCCTCGGCCACGACCAGATCCGCGCCCTCCGCCTTGGCCGCGATGGCCGCCAGCAGATCGGCGTCCATCGCCCAACTGTCGAGGTTGAAGGAGCGGCGCCCCGCGGCCGCCCGATGAAAGGCCGGGTCGATGTAGTCCGGCCCGCTCTTGAAGGGTTGCACGCTCAGCCCGTCCTCGGTGAAGGCGCGCAACAGGCCCAGCATCACCGTGGTTTTCCCGCTGCCCGAACTGGGCGCGGAGATCATCAGGCCCGGGGGATCAATCATCGCGGCCGGTTCCGTTTCCTCCGGCCGAAGACGGCCGAAAGCGGCGGTCGTAGTCGGCGGCGTAGAGGCGGCTGTCCTCGAAGCGCTCCGCCGCCAGCGCCGGCCCGACGAGAATCAGCGCCGTGCGCTCGAGTCCCTCGCCGACAGCCGCTTCGAGCGTGGCCAGGGTGGCGCGGATGACCCGCTCCTCCGGCCAGCTTGCCCGATAGACCACGGCGGCCGGACAGGCGGCGCCATAGGCCGGAGCCAGCTCCGCCACGATCTCCCCGAGCCTGTGAATCGACAGGTGGATCGCCAGCGTGGCGCCCGTCGCCGCGAAGTTGGTCAAGCTCTCGCGCGGCGGCATGGCGGAGGCGCGGCCCGGCGTGCGCGTCAGCACCAGAGATTGGGCCAGTCCGGGCAAGGTAAGCTCGACGCCCAGAGCCGCCGCCGCCGCAGCGAACGACGGCACCCCGGGCGTGACGCTGACCGGAATGCCTTCCTCGCGCAGGCGGCGCAACTGCTCGCCCATGGCCGACCAGATCGAGAGATCGCCGGACTGCAGCCGCGCCACGTCATGACCCTGCAAGTGGGCGGCGCGGCACTCCGCGACGATAGCCTCCAGGTCCAGCGGGGCCGTGTCGACCAGGCGCGCGGCGGGCGGACAATGGGCCAGCACCTCCCGCGGTACCAGGGAGCCGGCGTAGAGGCATACCGGGCAGGCGGCGATCAGGTCACGGCCGCGCAGAGTGAGGAGTTCGGGCGCGCCAGGGCCGGCACCGATGAAATGAACGGTCATTTCGCGGTCCCTTCGGCGATCGCGCAGGTCGCCTGGCGATCCGCCGAGATGCAGCGTTTCGACAGCAAGCGTGAACCGTGACCCGCGCCGGCGAGAGCGGTCGCCTCCGCAACGCTGCCCGTCCCGCGCCTCTTCAGGACTTCAGGGCTTTGGGTCGCGGTCGCCGTTTCCGTCACGGCAGCTGCGGCGACCGGCCGGACGGGAAGGCTCAGCGCCTGGGCCAAGGTCAGCAGACATTCTGACTCAACCTTGTCGTCCGGCGCGCAGAGGGCCGCTACGGCAAGTTCGCCGGCGGCTTGGTCCAAGGCATCGCGCAGACTTTCCGGCGTGGCCGAACCGCGAAAGCCGAATCCCGCCACGATCATAGCGTCACGCTCCACTGCACCAGGGGATAGGCGGCGCGCCAGCCGCGTCTGGCGCCGAGCGGCGCCGCCTCCGACAGGCAGACGCGCAGAAGGCCGCCGCCCTTGCAGGCCTGCCAGGCCATGAGCAGCGCCTCGGACTCCAGGGTGACGGCATTGGCCACCAGCCGGGTTCCTTCGGGCAGGCGTCGAAAAAGATCGGACAGCAGCGCCTCCGACAGGCCACCGCCGATGAAGACGGCATCCGGGTCGGGCAGGTTTTCCAGAGCCGAGGGGGCCTCGCCGACGATCAGGTTCAACCGGTCCACGCCCAGTCTGTAGGCGTTGGCGCGGATGCGCGCGGCGCGATCGGGTTGCGACTCGATGGCCGTCGCTCCGTTCGCGGGATGAGACAGCAACCACTCGATCCCGATAGAGCCGGCACCGGCCCCGATGTCCCATAGGTATTCGCCGGCGGCAGGGGCAAGCGCCGAGAGCGAGAGCGCGCGCAAGGGGCGCTTGGTGATCTGCCCGTCATGCTCGAACAACGCGTCGGGTCGGCCGGATGCCCCGGGAACCGCCGGTCCGGCGCCCGCCGCGTCCAGGGCGACGCAGACCGGATGGGCGATATCGGTCAGATCCATCGCCTCGGCCGTCGTGCGGCGCAGGCGCTCGCGCGGTCCGCCCAGGGCCTCCATCACCGTCATGAGCGTCGGACCGAAGCCGACCTCGGTCAGCCACGCGGCGAGTTGCCCCACGGCCGCGCCGTCGCGCAGCAGGACCAGCAGCTTGGCCCCTGGGCTCAGATGCGGACGCAGGCGGGCAAGGGGGGCGGCGTGCAGGCCCAGGCAAGCCGTCGTCTCCAGCGGCCAGCCGAGCCGAGCCGCAGCCAGCGACAGCGTCGAGGGAGCCGGCAGGGCCGTCCACTCGGCAGCCTCCAGGTGGCGCGCCAGAACGCTGCCGGCGCCATGCCAGAAGGGATCGCCGGACGCCAGCACGGCAACGGGTCGGCCGCGCCATTCCAACAGTCTCGGGATACCTTCGGCGAAGGGCGCGGGCCAGGCGACTCTGCGGCCAGCGATGTCCGGCAGAAGATCGAGGTGACGCGGTGCACCGAAGATCGCCTCGGCCGCCTCCAGCGCCTTGCGGCTTGCGGGAGACAAGCCTTCGGCGCCATCTTCGCCCAGGCCCACGATGGTCAGCCACGGAACCTCAACCATGACACCCAACCTGCTCGTTCTCGGCGGAACCAGCGAAGCAAGCGAACTGGCGCGGGAGCTGGCGGCGCGCGGTCTGACGGCCACGCTGTCCTACGCCGGCCGCGTGGCCCGGCCGCGCCGTCAGCCCCTGCCCTGCCGCGTCGGCGGCTTTGGCGGCGCCGACGGCTTGGCGGCCTACCTGCGCGACAGGCGCGTGACTCATGTGATCGACGCCACCCACCCCTTCGCGGCCCAGATCAGCCGTAATGCGGTGATCGCAAGCGCGGAGGCCGGAGTCCCGCTGCTCGGGCTCACCCGGCCGCCCTGGAGGCCGCAGGAGGGCGACGACTGGCTGGAGGTGCCGGATATCCCGGCCGCCGTGGCGGCTCTGGCAGGACCGGCGCGACGCGTCATGCTGGCGGTCGGCCGTCAACCGCTGGCCGCCTTCGCGGAACAGCCCCAGCACCACTATCTCCTGCGTCTCGTGGATGAACCGGAGCGCCCCCCGCCCCTGCCGGACCACAGCCTCGTCATCTCCCGCGGCCCCTTCTCCGTGCCGGAAGACACGGACCTGCTGCGGCGGCATCGCATTTCCCTGCTGGTGGCGAAAAACGCCGGCGGCAGTGGCGCCGTGGCCAAGCTGACGGCGGCACGGGCGCTGGCTCTGCGCGTGATCCTGGTGGCGCGGCCGCCGCTGCCGGCGCGTCGGGAGGTCGAGAGCGTCGCGGCGGTCTGCGCGTGGCTGGATCATGAAGCCTCCGCCGGGACCGCAGCCGAACGCGGTGTATAGACCAACGGCCCCGCCGGCCGGTCGATCACGCGGGTCTGGCTGGAGCCGACGATCACCAGGGTGCGCATGTCGGCCAACTCCGGTGTCGCATCGGGCAGGCGGAGGACGCGGAGACTTTCGGCCCCGGTCGAGACGGCCCGCGCGAAGATCACCGGGCGGGCGTCTCGGCAGATGGCCTGCAGCAGCGCAAGAGCACGGGCGAAACCTTCCGGCCGCGCCTGGGAGCGGGGATTGTAGAGCGCGATCGCGAAGTCGGCTTCCACCGCCAGGCGCAAGCGCGTCTCTATCAGGGACCAGGGCTTCAGGTTGTCGGAAAGGTTGAGGGTGCAGAAGTCGTGACCCAGGGGAGCGCCGGCCCGCGCGGCTGCGGCCAGCATCGCCGTCACGCCGGGCAGCACGCGGATGTCCAGGCCGCGCCAGGCCGCGGGCCCGGCCTCGAGCGCCTCGAAAACCGCCGCGGCCATCGCGAAGACACCCGGATCGCCGGAGGAGACCAGGACGACGCGCCGTCCGGCGGCGGCAAGTTCGAGAGCGAGTCGCGCGCGCTCCAACTCCACGCGGTTGTCGGAGGCGTGACGCAGCAAGTCGCTGCGCGGGGCGACGCGGTCGACATAAGGCGCATAACCCACGAGGTCACTGGCCCTGGCCAAGGCCTCCGTCACCTCCGGCGTGACCAGCGCCTCGGCACCGGGTCCGAGCCCCGCGACGGCCAGCCATCCGGTCACGGGCGCCGCCCCTGGCCGTGAACCAGAACGATGGAGAAATACGGGGCGCTGAGCTGCTCGGCCTCGCTGAGCTTCACGACCCGCTGGTTGGCCATGCTCGCGTTCTCGACCAACCAAGCCGACTCCAGACGGCCGGTCCTGGCCAGAGCGTCCCTTACGCGCGGCAGGTTGCGGCCCACCTTCATGACGACCAGGGCGTCGCTTTCGGCCATACGCCGTACCAGCTCCGTTTCGGGCAGCGTCCCGGTCAGAACGGTCAGCATGTCGTCGCCCCAGGTCATCGGCAGGCCGGTGGCCGTCCAAGCCGCCGACATCCCGGTGATCGCCGGCACCACCTGGATCGGCAGGCTGTCCCTCAGGCGCGTGTAGAGATGCATGAAGGAGCCGTAGAAGAAGGGATCGCCTTCGCAGAGCACGACGACGTCTTCACCGGTCCGCGCCAGAGCCTTTAGACGGTCGCAGCACTCCGCGTAGAACGCCGCCAGGATGCCTTTATAGCTTGGGCTGTCGAAGGGAATTTCGGTGGTGACGGGGTATTCCAGCGGGTACTCGCGGACACCCTCGGGCAAAAGTCCCTCGACGATCTGACGGGCCTGACCGGGCCGCCCGGCCTTGCGGAAGAAGGCGAGATGTCGGGCGCCACGCAGCAAGCGGTCCGCACGCACAGTCATGAGATCGGGGGCGCCGGGGCCCAGACCCAAGCCGTAGAGGGTGCCGCAATCCGCCGGCTTCCTGTTCATTCGCTGCGGCTCGCGATGGCATTGACTGCGGCCACGGTCATGGCGCTGCCGCCCAGCCTGCCCTCGACCAGGCAGCAGGGAACCGGTTGGTCCGCCCAAAGCGCCGCCTTGGACTCGGCGGCGCCGACGAAGCCGACCGGGCAGCCGACGATCGCGGCCGGGCGCGGACAGACCGGGTCCTCCAGCATGTTCAACAGATGAAAGAGAGCCGTCGGCGCGTTGCCGATGGCCACCAGAGCGCCGGCGAGGTGCGGGCGCCACAGCTCCAGGGCGGCGGCCGAGCGGGTCGTGTTCAGCGTCTGGGCGAGATCGGGCACCCGGGGATCCTGCAGGGTGCAGATCACCCTGTTGCCGGCCGGCAGGCGGGTGCGGGTCACGCCCTCGCCGACCATGCGGACGTCGCACAGGATCGGCGCCCCGCCCTCCAGCGCCGCACGCGCGGCAGCCACGAAGCCCTGGGAAAAGCGAATGTGCGGCGCGAGCTCCACCATCCCGGCGGCATGGATCATGCGGACCGCCAGCGGTTCCTCCTCGGATGCGAAGTCGGCCAGCGCAGCTTCGGCCCGGATGGTGGCGAAGGACTGCCTGTAGATCGCCGCGCCGTCGGTCTCGTAGAGATGCGGCATCAGAGAACTCCGTGACGCTCAAGCAGGCTGCCGGGCGTCAAGCCCCGCTCCTCCGGCGCATCCCAGGCGCAACCGTCCCGCACCAGATCGAAGGCGCCGTCCCGCCCGACCAGAGTCACGGCTGCAGATCGCGGCCGCGCGCAGCCCTTGGCACAGCCCGAGACGTGCAGGCGCCGGCCGGCTCGAGAGGAACCCCACTCTGCGGCCAGGGACTGCGCCAGAGCGCGCGTGTCGACCGTGGCGCTTGCGCAGGCCGGCGCGCCGGGACAGGCATCGACGGTCATCAGGGGATCGCCGGACCTCTCGATGAAGGGAGCGACCTGCACCGGTCGGGCCGCCTCAAGCAGAAGTACCCGCCAGGGCGTCACCCGCAGCGCCGCGGCGCCGCTGCGCTGAAGCAGCTTGTCGAGCGCGGCCGCCGGAATCTGGCCGAAAGGCACGCCGTAGGCAAAGCCGAGCCCGCCTGCCGCAAGCTGAAGGGATCCCGGTTCCAGAGGCGGGGCCGGAGGCGCCGCAGACCGTTGCGCCAGGCCGTCGGGCAGTCGCCGATGGCGCAGGTGGCGCGCCATGCGGCCGGCCTCCGCTCCTCCGCTGTCGGCAAACCAACGAGCCAGGGCGATGATGGCCGGCACCGCCCGTTCAAGACCGACCAGCTGACCTTGCGGTGCCCCGTCGGCCCGGACGACGAGACCCGCGTCCGGGCCGCCCGCTGCGCGCTCGACGCGAATGTCCGCGGACACTCCGCTCAGGAGCGGCCGAAGACCGGCATCCACCGCAAAGCCGAACTTGGGCGGCAAGTCCGGCAACTCCGGCAGGCGCGCGGTCAGGGCTTCGGCGATGCGCAGGGTCTCGTCGCCGTCGCGCCAAAGCGGCGTCACCACCAGATTGCGCCGAGACTCCAGCATCGGATGGGCGTCAAGCAGTCCCAAACCATCGAGATCACGCAGCAAAGCCGGGTGGCTGGCGGCGCGCACCCCCCGGATCTGGAGGTTGGCACGGCTGGTCAAGTCGATCACGCCGTTGCCGTGGCGCCGGGCCGCTTCCGCGAGGCCGAACGCCTGCTTCGCCTCCAGGTGGCCGAGATGCGGCCGCACGCGCACCAGCAGTCCGTCCCCCGAGTCCATCGGGTTGTAGGCGCCGGGACAGTGGCCCTTTCCTACCGGCCGGATCATGCCGTCCGCTCCAGCGAAGCGACAATGGAGTTGCGCCGGGTTTGCCAGAGTCCGGCCGCGTGCAGTGCGGCGAAACGGCCTTCCATCGCCGCAAGGGCACCCGGGTTTTCCCGCGCCAGGAAATCGCGGACCACCGGGTCACCCAGCGTGGCGTCGTGGTAGAGGTCGAAAAGCTGAGGTGCGACGACGCCGGCCAGGTGGGCGAAGGCCGCCAGGTGATCCAGCGTCGCGGCGATCTCGGCGGCACCGCGAAAACCGTGACGGCGCATGCCGGCCAGCCACTCCGGGTTGGCGGCGCGTGCCCGGACCACCCGTGCCACCTCTTCGCGCAGGTGACGCGCGCGTGGTCTGTCAGGATCGCTAGTGTCCAGATGGTACAGCCTGGCCCGGCCGCCGGTCAGGGCCTGGGCGGCGGCGAAACCGGCCTGGTGGGCGGCATAGTCGGCGGCCAGCAGCAGGTCGGTTTCCGGAAGGTCCTGCGGGTGCACGAAGGCTTCGGCGCCGGCCACGCGCGCGGCAAGGCCCTCCGGGTCGCGGGTCGCGCGCTCGCCCTCCAGAGCCCAGGCGCTGGCCGCGAGCCAGGCCTCGCCCGCCGCCAGCCGTCCTTCGGGCGTATAGTCCTCGGCGGCCGCGCCCAGGCCGAGACCGTAGCTGCCCGGTGCCGGGCCGTAGACACGCGGCTCCGGCTGCCGGCCGGCATAGGGGTTCCAGTCCGGAGCCTCGTCGCGGGCGCAGACTGCGCGCACCGCTTGGGCGAAGAGTGCGGAGAGCGTCGGGAAGACATCGCGAAACAGACCGGAGACCCTGAGCGTCACGTCGATGCGCGGCCGGTCCAGCAGCATCAGGGGCAAGATCTCGACGCCGCTCACCCGCTCCGATCCTTCGTCCCAAATCGGCTTCGCCCCGAGCAGATGCAGCGCCATCGCAAATTCCTCGCCCGCCGTGCGCATGGTGGCGGAGCCCCATAGGTCGATCACCAGATCGCGCGGCCAGTCGCCTTCCTCCTGCAGATGACGGCGCAGCAGCTCCTCCGCGAGGCGCAGGCCCTGCGCATGGGCGGAGCGGGTCGGGACCGCCCGCGGGTCGGTGGTGAAGAGGTTGCGGCCCGTGGGCAACACGTCGCTGCGGCCACGGTACGGGGATCCCGAGGGGCCGGCCGCAATCCGGCGACCGGCCAGTGCATCGGTCAGGGCGGCGCGTTCGCCGGCGACGGAGTCCGCCGTGGCGAAACCGGCTTCGGCCTCGGGTGCGCGACCGTAGACATGCAGACCGTCGCCGAACTGGCTGTCCTTGATATCGCAGACGAAGCGGTCGATCCGGCCGATCGCCTCGGCGGGACAGGCGGCGGCGTCCAACCCAAGGTCGGCTTCGACGCCCAGCGACCGCGCTTCTTCGCGAATGTCGTTCTGAAGGCGGTCGCGTCGCCTGGGGTCCAGGCCGTCCGCGTTGGAAAACTCGTCCAACAACGTTTCCAGCCGCGCCAGGCGTTCCGGCGTCGCGCTCCGACGCAAGGGCGGAGGGACGTGGCCCAGGGTGACGGCAGCGATTCGGCGCTTGGCCTGAGCGGCCTCGCCGGGATCGTTGACGATGAAGGGATAGATGACGGGCAGATCCCCGATCAGAGCCTCGGGCCAGCAGCCCTCCGAAAGCGCGACGGCCTTGCCGGGCAGCCATTCCAGCGTGCCATGAGCGCCGATGTGGATCAGCGCGT
Source organism: Algihabitans albus (assembly GCF_003572205.1). NCBI lineage: Bacteria > Pseudomonadati > Pseudomonadota > Alphaproteobacteria > Rhodospirillales > Rhodovibrionaceae > Algihabitans > Algihabitans albus. The sequence goes on along the minus strand of NZ_QXNY01000006.1, from coordinate 77,886 downwards.
CGCAGTCAAAGGCTTGGCGGAGGAAGAGGTAGAAGGCGACGTAGGCGTGGCGCGGCACGCGCGAGAGGTCGTGATAGTCGTCATCACGTCGTCCCGGGGTGCCGCGCTCGGGCTGCAGGGCGACCAGCGCGGCCCCGCGCCGGGTCGCGGCGAAGTGAAAGGCCCCGTCGTGACAGTCAGGATCGGCTTCGGGAGCGCCCCAGGCCTTATGCAGCGCCTGCCGAAGAGACTCCGGCAGAGTCGGCAGAGCCTCGCGGTAGGACTCCAACGGCCAGGACAGGCGGTCTTCGCGCAGCGTTTGGGAAAGAGGTCCCCCGCCCGCCACCGCATAGCCTTGCGCCGCGAGATCTTCCAGCATGGCCTCCGCCGAGCCGAGCGCGTCGAGCCCCACGGCATGGGCCATCTGCCAGTCCTTGCCGGGATAGGTCGAGAGAACCAGCGCCAGGTGTTTTGCCGCCACCGGCTTTTCCCGCAAGCGGGCCCAGGCGGCGACCCTGGCGGCGATCGCCTCGATCCGGTCGGGCTGCGCGCGATGGCTGTAGCGGGCGAACTCCAACTGCGGATCGCGCCTGCCGGGTTCCTTGAAGGAGGCGACGCCGGCGAAGATCCGTCCGTCGACCTCGGGCAGCACCACGTGCATGGCCAGATCGGCGGGGGACAGACCGCGTTCGGCCGCAGCCCAAGCCGCCTCGCTGGAGGTGGCCAGCGCGATCTGAAACACCGGTACGCCGGCCGCGTCCAGGGGAGAGGCGCCGTCGTCCCCGCGTCCCGAGAAGGCCGTGACGTTGACGACCGCAACCGGACCGGCGCCCGCGACGTGGCGGGCCAGCCAGCCGGCGGCCTCCGGAGCCTTCAGGGAGGGCGCGAAGAGTCCGGCCACGTCGAAGCCGCGACGGCGCAGTGCGGCGAAGAGCGTCTCCAAAGGGTCCAGGTCGGCAGCCGCCAGGTAGGCACGGTAGAAGGTGACCAGCACGCGCGGCCGCCGCTTTGCGGGGTCGAAAAGGGCGAAGGGGCAGCAGTTGCCCAGCTCCGGCGTCCAGGCACCGACCGTCGGCAGGGTCTTGGCTCCGATGACCGGAGCGGCATAGAGACCGGCGGCGAGGGCCAACTGCGCGAGCGCCGCCTGGGCCGCGACGGCGCCGCCGCCGTCGCAGAGCTGCGTCAGGCGATGCAGCGTCGAGGCCGGCAGGGTCGAGGCGGCCTCGAGCTGCGGGTCGGGGCGCCCGTCGGCCGGCAGGACCGCCAGCGCGATGCCCCGTTTGCGGGCCAGACTCTCTATCTGCTGAAGGCCATAACTCCAGTAGGACGCGCCGCCGATCAAACGGATCAGAATGCCTCGGGCGCCGTGGAGCGTCCGCTCCGCGTAGGTGTCGAACGAGAGAGGATGCTTCAGGGCCGCCAGACTGCCGAGCCTCAGGCTCGGCAGCCTCTCGCCACCGGCCCGCCGCGCCAGATGCCATCCCGCCGCGAAGGCGCCCAGGTCGCTGTCGGAGAAGGAGAGCACCACCAGGTCGGCCGGGCTCTGGCCCAGATCGACAGGCGTCTCCGTTTCTTCCAGACCGTGGCTTTCGCGAAAGATGACATGCATCGTCCGGAGTCAGTCCGTCAGCGCCGTACGGACCGCCTTTTCATCGAGCGTATCGTGTTCGGCAATCACCACCAGGCGGCCCTGCCGGGCCTCGTCCGGCCGCCAGGGCCGGTCGTACTGGGTCCGCACGCGCGCGCCGACCGCCTGGACCAACAGGCGCAGAGGCTTTCCAGAGACGACGGCGTAGCCTTTGACCCGCAGGATGTCCTGCCGCTCGGCCAGCGCCTCGATCCGCGCCGCCAGGGCGAGCGGGTCCGACTGCTCCGGCAGATCGACGATCAGGCTCTCGAACTCTTCGTGGTCGTGATCGTCGCCATCGGGCGAGTCGTGATGCGACGGGCGCGCGTCCAGATCGTTCTCGGCGGCGGCGCCCAGGCCCAGAACGATGCGCGGGTCGACGCTGCCCTCCGCCACCTCGATCATCGGCAGACGACGCGGCGTCTCCGCCGCGATGGCGTCGCGCGCGCGGGCGATCCCGGCTTCTCCCGCCAAGTCCGGCTTGGTCAGAAGCACGATATCGGCGCAGGCGATTTGATCCTCGAAGACTTCGGACAAGGGTGTTTCGTGATCCAGGCTGTCGTCGGCCCGGCGCTGAGCCTCGACGGCCGCGGTATTGGGCGCGAAACGGCCGGCGGCCACCGCTTCGGCATCGGCCAGCGCGATCACGCCGTCGACCGTTATGCGTGACTTGATGTCGGGCCAGTCGAAGGCCTTGAGCAGCGGCTTAGGCAGAGCCAGGCCCGAGGTCTCGATCAGGATATGGTCGGGACGCGGATCCAGCGCCATCAAGGCTTCGATGGTCGGAATGAAGTCGTCCGCGACGGTGCAGCAGATGCAGCCGTTGGCCAGTTCCACGATGTTCTCGGCCGGGCAGTCCGGGACGGCGCAGGACTTCAGGATCTCGCCGTCGACGCCGACATCGCCGAACTCGTTGACCACCACGGCCAGACGTTTGCCGCCGGGGTTCTGCAGCAGGTGGCGGATCAGGGTTGTTTTCCCGGACCCGAGGAAACCGGTGACCACCGTGACGGGCAGTTTCGACAGATCAGTCATCTGCGATCTCCAAGGGCGGGATGCGGGCAATGCAGTTCTTGCGGAATTTCGCAGGGCGCTCGCGCCAAGGCACGATGCCATCGGGCGTCGCGAGATAGCGCGCGGCGCCATCGACGATCCCGTCGATATCGTGCGTTTCGTCGAGGTTGCCGTAGACGTAGGTCCAGCGGCCCCTGCCGCGCAGCACGATCGAACAGCCTTGCGAACAGTTCGACAGACACTCCACGGCGCGCAGGTCGATATCCTGCGGCAAAGTCCGGTCGGCCAGAGCGCTATGAAGGAGGGCGCCCGCGACGGGCCTGTCCGTCTCCAGCGGTTGACCACGCCGGCAGGTCGTGCAGACCAGGAGTTCGATAGGTCCGCTCATTGGCGCAGCGCCAAGCCGCAGACGCCGTGCCTTGACTGCCTGTCGATCATCTTTCGTCCCTTCCAAAAAGGGACGAGGGCGGATGGCGGGTAAAGCGAACGCCGGACCCGTCACCGGAACACCCCGTCCGGTTCACGTCGTATCGTGCTGGCAGGTCTCCCGGCTTGCGGATATCGGGGCCTTTCGGCCCCGGCGGTCACCCAGCCTTCCCAGCCATCTTCGGCCAGTGGCAGTGGGCGACCTCTCCGGTCACGGTCGCGGGGGCGGCTGCGCTTGAGTCACCCTGAGGTGGACTCTGTCGCATTCCCTTTTCACCTGTCGTTGACAGGCACCAGCACCTCCTGCAATGCGTGATAAGACACTGTCTTGTCAAGCACGGGAGAGGCCGCCATGGACGACGTGAACGCGCATCACCGGCAAAGAATGAAGAAGATCAAGGCCGCCCGTGACCGGATGATGGAAAGCAAGACCGAGGAAAAAGGGCTGATCATCGTCCATACCGGCGCCGGCAAGGGCAAGTCCTCCTCCGGCTTCGGCATGATCATGCGCTGTATCGCGCACGACATGCCCTGCGCGGTCGTACAGTTCATCAAGGGAACCTGGGCCACGGGCGAACGCGATTTTCTGCGCCAGAACTTCGCGGATCAGTGTCGCTTCATCGTCTCCGGCGAGGGCTTCACCTGGGAAACCCAGGATCGCGACCGGGACATCGCCGCCGCCCGGGCGGGTTGGGAGGCCGCGAAGACCTTGATCCGCGACCCCGCCGTTCGCATGGTCCTGCTGGACGAGATCAACATCGCCCTGCGCTACGACTACCTGGATACCGGCGAGGTCGTCGCATTCCTGACACGAGAGAGGCCGGAGATGACCCACGTCGTTCTGACCGGCCGCAACGCCAAGCCGCAGGTGATCGAGATTGCGGACCTGGTCACCGAGATGACCCTCGTGAAGCACCCCTTTCGCGCCGGCATCAAGGCCCAGCCCGGCGTGGAGTTCTGACGGTGCGGGACTCTCCTCGACCGTCCGCCGCGCATGCCGGCGCCCTCTCCCGCCGCGCCGAGTGAGTCCGGGCGTGGCGCGGGCCTTGATGATCCAGGGGACCGGCTCGAACGTCGGCAAGTCGCTGCTGGTCGCCGGGCTCTGCCGCGCCGCGCGGCGGCGCGGAGTGCGAGTCGCTCCCTTCAAGCCTCAGAACATGTCGAACAATGCCGCGGTGACGGTCGAGGGCGGCGAGATCGGGCGTGCCCAGGCCCTGCAGGCGCTCGCCAGCGGCCTGCAGCCTCGGGTCGACATGAATCCGGTCCTGCTCAAGCCGGAAACCGACGTGGGGGCCCAGGTCGTGGTCCTGGGACAACGGGTGACGAACGTGCTCGCGCGCGACTACGCGGCCCTCAAGCCCCGGCTGCTGGAGCAGGTGCTCGCGAGCTTTGCACGCATGAAGGACGAATACGATCTGGTCGTGGTCGAAGGCGCCGGCAGCCCGGCCGAGGTCAATCTGCGCCAAGGCGACATCGCCAACATGGGGTTTGCGCGCGCCGCCGGCGTGCCGGTGATCCTGGCCGGGGACATCGAGCGGGGCGGCGTGATCGCGCAACTGGTCGGCACGCAGGCGGTGATCGATCCGGCCGATGCCGCCACCGTCGCCGGGTTTCTGATCAATCGCTTTCGCGGCGATCCGCGCTTGTTCGACGAGGGCTACCGCGTCATCGAACGCTCCACCGGTTGGCCGGGATTCGGCGTTCTGCCTCACTTTCCCGAGGCCTGGCGCCTGCCGGCCGAGGATGCCCTCGACCTGCCGGAAAGCCCTGGCAGCGAGGGCCTGAAGGTGGTTTGCCTGGCGCTGTCGCGCATCGCCAACTTCGACGATCTGGATCCCTTGATCCAGGAACCGGGTGTTGCCTTGACCATGCTGAGGCCCGGCCGCGTGCTTCCCGGAGATACCGACCTCGTGATTCTCCCAGGCAGCAAGTCCACCCGTGGCGATCTGGAGTTCCTGCGCGCGCAGGGCTGGGACGTGGATCTGGCCGCCCATCGGCGGCGCGGCGGCCGGATCCTGGGCATCTGCGGCGGCTACCAGATGCTGGGTCGGATTCTGCGGGATCCCGAGGGCGTCGAGGGACCGCCGGGCGAGACGCAGGGGCTGGGCCTGTTGGAGATCGAGACCGAGATGACGCCGCGCAAGCGCCTGGGCGAGACGCAGGCCGTCCACTGCGCCACCGGCCAGGAGTTCCAGGGCTACGAGATCCATATGGGCCGCAGCCACGGACCCGATCGGACCCGGCCCTTCGCCGCCGTCGCGGGCCGGCCCGAGGGCGCGGTCAGTCCGGACGGACAGGTCAGCGGCAGTTACCTGCATGGGATGTTCCGCAACGATGCCTTCCGGGCGGCCTATCTGAACGCGCTGGGGACGGCAAGCGACGCGCGCTCCTACGACGCGGCGGTGGACCGCACGCTGGACGGCCTGGCCGACCATATGGAAACGCACTTGGATGTGACGGCGCTGCTCGCTCTGGCACGGTGATGCCTGTCTCGGGGTAGAAATCGGGCCCCGACGGCAATCTCTTTCTCAAATCGCCCCCTCCGGTCAAACCAGGACGGCAATCGCTAAGAGAAAGGCGAGAGCGCCGATGGCGCGCCGGAACAGCGCGAGACCCCGGGCCAGATCGCCTGGAGCGGGATCCGCCGCGCCACCGTTCAGCCAAGGCTCGCTCGAGAGCCGCGTCCCATAGCTGCGCGGGCCCGAGAGTCTGACCTCGAGGGCACCGGCCATGGCGGCCTCCGGCCAACCCGCGTTGGGCGAGCGATGCCGTCTCGCATCGCGCAGCATGCAGAGCAGTGCCGAACGCGGTCGTGTCGAGACGAGTGCGAACAGCAGTCCGGTGGCTCTTGCCGGGATCAGGTTTGCCAAATCGTCGAGCCGCGCCGCCGCCCAGCCGAAGGCGCCATGGCGCTCGGTGCGATGCCCGATCATCGAGTCCAGCGTGTTGATGGCCTTATAGGCCGCCACGCCGGGCAGCCCCAGCAATAGCCCCCAGAAAATCGGCGCGACGATCCCGTCGGAGCTGTTTTCGGCCAGACTTTCCAGGGTCGCCCGTGCGATCCCCTCCCGATCGAGCCGCTGCGGATCGCGGCCGACGATCATGGCGACGGCTTGGCGCGCCGCCGGCAGGTCGCCGGTCAGGAGAGGCCGCAGCACCGCCCCCACATGGCTGTGCAAGGAGCGCGTGGCGATCAACGGCCAGGCCAGCAGACCGGCCAAGGCGGTGCCGAGAGGACCCTCGGGCAACAAAGCCGTCAGCAGCCCGGCGACGGCGACCGTTGTTCCCACCGTGATCGAGACCGCGAGAAGGCCCGCCGCGCGCCGGACTGCGGCTGACCGGTTTTCCCGGTTGAGGCGCCTGTCCAGGGTTGCGATCAGCGCACCGATCCAGGTGACCGGATGGCCGATCCGCACATGCAACCGGGCAGGCCAGCCGATCAGCGCCTCCAGCACGAGGGCAATCAGCATGACGGCGGCGGCGCTCATGCCACCCCGCGCCGGCCAGGGCGGGGCGCGGTCCCAAGATCCATTCGCTGCGCCCTAACCTTGGCAAACCGGTGCCAGGCCACGGCGGCCCGGCAGGTTCGGTGCGGCTGCGTAGATGCGAGAGCGCCGGACAAACTTCACCTTTCCTTGACGCGATGTTTCTGCTTTCTCACGTGGCCATGGGAAAGTCGATACTCGTAACCGGCGGTGCACGGTCGGGGAAGAGCGCCATCGCGGAGCGGCTGGCGCTCGGCCTGGGACCGCACCCGATCTACATTGCCACTGCCGAGGCCCACGACCGGGAGATGGCGGAGCGGATCGCCGCGCATCGGGCCCGCCGCGGTCCGGAGTGGACCACCCGCAACGCCCCCCTCGACCTGGCCGCGGCACTTCGAGCCACCGACGGAGCCGGCCCGCGGCTGGTGGACTGCCTGACGCTCTGGCTGACCAACATCATGCTATCCGAACAGGACTGGCAGGCCGCCGCGCGCCTCCTGACCGACACCCTTGGCCGTCAGGAGGCGCCGGTGATTCTGGTAACCAACGAGGTCGGCGCCGGCATCGTGCCGGAGAACGCCTTGGGCCGCGCCTTCCGCGACGCAGCCGGGCTGTTGAACCAGTCGGTGGCCGAAGTCTCGCAGGAGGTGTACCTGGCCGTGGCCGGGATTCCCATGAAGGTGAAGTAGCCGGCTCCACCCCATCGCCCTGGTGGCGACGCTATCTGTCCAGATAGGCCTCAAGTCCCTCGAGACCGGCCTCGATGAAAGTCTTCATCGCGGTAACGGCGGCCTCGTCGTTTTGCGCTTCGCTGGGGTAGTTGCCGGTATCGGCCCGAAAGAAGTTGGCGCGCCAGGTGACGCGAGATCCGTCTCCGTTGGGCGCGACACTGATGGTGTTGCTGTAGAAACTCGCCGGGAAAACCTCGATATCCTCCCGCTTCAGGCGGTAGGCGTAGCTCATCTCGGTCTCGTTGATGTCGTCGATCCCCTCGACGACTTGGCCGCCGCCCTCGAAAACCAGCGTCCGTTGAGCGCCTCTCTCGCGATCGCCGTCGAGCGGAGACTCGGCGATCCGGGGATGCCAGATCGCCACGGAGGAGAAATCGCCAACGACGGCCCAGACCTCTTCCGGTGCAGCGGCGAGATCGGCCTGTAGCGTCAGCCGCTGCGGCGTCGGACCATGTGCCCAGGCCGAGGACATGAAGAAAGCGAGGGAGCAAAGCGTGGCGAGGCTGAGGACAAGTCTCATCGAGGTCTTCCTGTTGCTTCGGTCGGGGAGGACGGGCGCCGCCAACGGTGACGGCGAAGCGCCGAGAGCGCGTAGGAGAAGAGGGCGAGAGCGAGGGCCGCTGCGGCTGGCGCCCAGGCGACTCCCATAGGCGCCAAGATGCGGCGCGGTTCCGTGTGGCGCGAAAGCGCGGCCAGAAAAGCTTCGCCGCCCAGTTCCGCATCGAAGTAGGCAAGCCCGACCGACGCCGCGAGTGCCTGAAGGTAGGCGGCCTGGAGTGCGCTGAGATGTTCCCTTCGCGCCAGATCGGTCTCTCCGTCGAGATCGCTGCTCGGATGATATCCGGGACGGGTCGCGGCGTCGGCGGACGGCAAGCTGCCGCGCCGCGGATACTGCTGAACGTCGTCCTGCTCGAAGACTCCGGTTTCGCGGCCCGTGTCGTCGTATCTGGGGATCGGCACGGGCGTCGTCCCTCCGACACCGAGAATCAGTCCGCCGACGTCGTTCGGATCTCCGGCGTAGCCGGGAATCCCCGACCGGGGGAGCGGTGGCGCTTCATGCCCGTCGGTCAGAAAGACGAGATCGACGCCGAGGTTCACCGCACGCGCCAGGGCATGGTGCAGGGCCTGCACGACGAAGCTATCGCCCTCCCAGGCCATGCGCCAGGTGAGCGTGGAGATCGCCTCGGTCAGCGGCGCATAGTTCTCGCAGATCTCGATCGGCTCGATAAAGGTCAGGCTGCGCCGTTCGGCGAAGATCGCAAGGCCCGCGCGCGAACCGCAGGGCAGCGTCGAAAGCAGTTTCGGGAGGACGTCCTTGACGTGGTCGAGCCGGCTTGCGGGGCGGCCGCCCACGGTCATGTCGCGCGCGTTCATGCTCTGCGTCACATCGACGACGAAAAGTACGTCGCGCAAGGCACGTTCACGGGTCAGGCGCGGTTCGAAGGCGGCGAGCGTCGCCAGTAGGCAGGCGGCGGCAAGGACCAGAAAGACGGCGTCGGGCCGGCGGTAGGTCACGGTCCACCCCGCGGCAATCCCGGCAGATCGGTCCAGACCCTGCGGGGTCGGGCCTCTGGGTCGCCGGTCTCGTCCCCGTCGCCCCGCGGCAGATCGCGTACGAGCCGCATGGAGATGTCGAGATTGACTTTGGCGTCGTAGCGGCCCGGATCGGCGGCGAGCGCCGCACGATAGGCCACCTTGGCGAGGGCGACCTCGGGAATCGCCTCGTTGAGACGCGCCGTCTCGATCAGCGTGAAGGCGCGCCGCAGACGCGCATTGCCGAGAGTGAGGCGATAGCCGGCTTCGAGTTCCGGAACGCCGGCGCGGACGAGCCGGACACCGAGAACCTCTGCCTCCGTGATCCGGTCCCGCGAGAGCAGATGGAGAGTGCGGGCATGGAGCAACGCAGGCGCGGCGTCCGGCTCGACCGCGACATCCCGCCCGGTGGCGAGGGCGCGGATGTCGGCGTCGGCGAGTTTGGCCGCGATCAACGCGACGCCGTTGACCGCCAGGCCGACCAGCCCGGCGACGAGCAGACCGGACCAGAGGTAGAGTCCGAGCCGGCGGCGGCCGTTCCACAGCCATATGCCGAACCTGGAGGCCAGCCGGTCCACCCCCCTCACCGCTTGCCTCCAGGCTCGGCGATCAGCGGTCGCGACTGCCGCGCGGCCAAGGGGCGCTCGAGCAAGCGGGCAAGTGCCAACAGGGCAAGACAGGCGGCAGCCGCGCCATAGGCCAAGCCGGACAGGTCGCGACGCGGCACCCGTTCACGATAGATCAGCGGGCGGCGTTCGAGGCTGCTGATCTCCTCGATGGCCTCGGCCACGGCCTCCGGATTCTCCGCTTCGAAGGCACGGTAGGGAACGCCGAGACGCTGCAGGAAAAGGTGCAGGTGGCGCTCCGGACGGAGCTGAGGACTGTCGATCTCGTCCGCCGCCGGCGGCTCGAAGATCCCCTTGGAGCCTTCGCTGCGCAGATACAGCCAATAGAGGTTGGCCGCCTTCTGCGTAGCCTCGGCCTGCAAGAACCGCTGGACGTCGCGCGCGATCACGCCGGCGCCGTCCGAGACGAGCAGGAGCGCGCGCGAGGCACCGCCGGAGTCCTCGCCGAACAGCGAGAAGGCCATCGCCAGCCCGCGTCCGACATCGGTCTGAGAGAGTCCCGGCTCGTCGATGCCGGATACCGCGCCGCGAACCGCCTCGCGCCGGTTCGTCATCGGCAGGAACAACATCGGAGAGGTCGAGAAGGCGGCGACACCGATACGATCGTGCGGCCGGCTCTCCAGAAAATCGAGTAGCAGCCGACGCGCAGCGGCGGCCTTGGATTCCTGCGCGCTGTCGGGGCGGCGGTTCGCGAAGGTGTTGTCCATGCTCCCCGAGCGATCGATCAAGAGAACCAGATGTGCCCCCTGCCCCGTGCGCTCGGCCAGGCCGCCAGCGAGATGCAGGCCCGCTAGACCGAGCACCAGGGCGAAGATCGCCGTCGCGCCCGCCAGCCGCAAAGCCCCGTCGACGGCCAAGGACAGCGGGTCCGCAGGCGCGGCATCGAGCCGCGGATGGCCGGACCGGCGCAGCATCCGCACGACGAAGGGGAGCGCGGCACAGAGCGCGAGCGCGAGCAGCCAGGGACGGTCGAAAGCCAGCATCAGCCGCGCCCTCGCTCGATGGCCGCGAGCCGGTCCGCGAGACCGGCGATCTCGGGAAGGGCCGTCTCGGGGACCGCGATCGCGGGGTCGGCCTGGCGCCGGGCGTCCGTAGCGGCGAAGAAGAGAACCGCCGATAGCTGGAAGAACCGCTGAAGCTGCTCGCGCAAGGGCGCAAATTCCGGTCGCCCGGTGAGAAAGACGTCCAGATCGGCGCCGAGAAGCGGGCGCCTGAACGTGCCGTCGAGCCCGCGATGGACGGCGAGGCACATGGGGCGCAAAGGCACCTCTCCCGACACGCGCGCGAGGCGCCGGACCTGACGCTGCGCCACGGCCAAGGGGCGGGCGGAGCGGCGGTGGAAGGGTGGCCAGGCTTGATGCCAGGTCAAGCCGATGGCCCCGAAGAGAGCGAGCAGAGCCGAGACGGCCGTGGCAATCTCTTCGCGTTGGGCGACGATGCCCACATAGCCGTCGTCGGGCAGCAACTGATCGGGTGTGGTCGGCGCGAGGATGGGCCGGATCGGCGAGGTGAAGAAACTCCAGGCCGGCACCTCGAGGTCGCGCGCGCCCTCCGGACCATTCACGCGGAGCAGATAGGCCGGCACCTCCAACCGCTTCGGCTCGAGCGGGGCGTAGAAAGTCTGGTAGAGCGTCGTAATCTCCAGCGCCCGCCCGCCCGCCCTTTCGACCGACGCGACCGCGACCTCGCGCAGATCGAGCCAGTAGGTCACGGATCGCGGCCGTGGCAGAGTGGAGCGGTCGAGCGCGTGACCTTCCGGCAAAGTGAGAAAGATGCGATGGGTCAGCCGGTCGCCGATCCAGTAAGCGTGTTCGCGCGGAGGCGCGACGTCGAGTGTCGTTTCGGCGACCGCCTCCGCAGGCAGCGCAAGAGTCGCGAGAAGGAGCGTGGTTGCGAGCCTCATGCGGGCTCCGTCGCCAAGGCCGCAACGAAGGCCTCGGTATCGATCCGATCGACGACTTCGATCGGACGCCGGCCGAAGGCGGCGAAGACCTCGGCGGTTGCGGCGCGGCACTCGGCCCGCCTGCGGGCGTAGGCGCGCGCATAACCCGGGCGCATCAACAAGGTTCGTGCGGCGCCCGTCTCCGGATCGAGGATGTCGCAGAGACCGAAGCGCCCGCTCACGTCGTCGAGGCCGCTGTCGCGGAGCCAGATCGGCCAGAGCGCATGGCCGTCAAGCAGCGTGAGCAGTCGCGAGAGCATCTCCGGCGGCATCTCGAAATCGGAAATGAGGAAGGTCAGCGTCCGCCGGGCCGGGATTTCTGCGGCCAACTCGGTGAGCGTCTCGATGCCCTGACCCGAGGGCTCCAAGGTATCGAGCAACGCACGGGTTTCGACGCCCAGCCCGGAATAGCGCAGAGGCGGCCGGAGCAGCGGGGGCAGGTCGCCCCCCCGCGCGGCAGCCAGCGCGAAGCGGTCGCCCGTCCTTACCGCCCCTTGCGCGACCGCACCGCCGAGCAAAGCGGCGAGCGCCCAACGGTCGCCGGCCCCCGCGACGGCGAGCGATGCCGAGAAGTCCATCAAGGCATGGACCGTCACGGCCGCCGGCACCTCGAAGCGGCGCACGTGAATCGTGCCGAAGGGATCGCGGAGCGAGCGGCGAAGGTCGATTCGACGCGGATCGGGGTGGGTGAGCAGCGGCGCGGTATCCGCGAAACGCGCCCCGGCGCCGCGTTGACGTCCGCGATGCGCGCCCGGCCGCCCCCCCGCGAAGCGCGCCCGCAGTTGGTAGGCGATGGCGTCGAACAGCGCAAACTCGGCAGCGGTCGTCATCTCGGATCCGCGGTCGCAGGCGCCGGGACGCGTGCGAAGACGGCGTCGACCAGCGCGGGCATAATCTCCTCCCGACGGCTCTCGTAGACCGGAGAGAGGAAGGTCCGATGAACCATAACGGGGATGAAGACGGCGCGCACGTCCTCCGGAAGGACCATGTCCCGGCCTTCCAGCCAGGCAGTGCAGCGCGCGGCCCGCACGAGCGCCGAGATCCCGCGTGGACTCGCCCCGCCGCGGATCAGCCGGGCCATGTCGACCCCCTCGATCTCGATGCCCGCCGCCCCCGGCTCGCGCAGCGCCTCCCAAAGGGCGAAGACATAGGTCTCCAGCGCCTCTGTGGTGGCGACCGCCTCCTGGATCCGCCGGGCAATCGCGTCGAGTTCCCGATACGGCAGTGTCTTCGCCGGAACCTCGGCGACGAGCGCGTCCACATCGTGGTAGCGCGTGTCGAAGGCCAACGCCCGACGGTCGCGGGGGTCGGTCGGCACCGCAACCGCGATTTCCATGAAGAAGCGGTCGCGCGCGGCCGCCGGCAATTCGAAGGTCTCGTCGCGCTCGATCTGATTGCGGTCGGCGAAGACCTGAAGATGGGGAAAATGATGCTCGGCCTGGAAGGCATTGACCCTGCGCTCGGCCATCAGGCGGAGCAAAAGCGAATGGACCTGCGGACGCGCACGGTTGATTTCGTTGAAAAAGAAGACCGAGAGGTCCTCTCCATGCTCGAGCACCGGTCCAGGCTCGACGCGCGGCCGCCCATCCTCGCCGATGAAGGCGGAATAGAGAAAGTCGCTCGGCATCATGTCGACCGTGCCTTCGACCCGGGTGAAGGGTCCACCGACGGCCTGCGCCACCGCGCGGAGCAGCGTCGTCTTGCCGACGCCGACATTCCCCTCGAGCAGCACATGGCCGCGGCAGAAGACGGCGGTGAGGATCAGCCGAATCACGCTCTGCTGGCCGATGATCGCACGTCCGATGGCCGCCTCGGCCGCAAGCGCCGATGCGCGCCACACGTCGAGCCCTCGGACCCTATCAACCCCCGAACCGATGTAGGAGGGCTCTTCTGTCGGTTCGATCACGGCCAGCTCCCGAAGCCGGGTGGCCGCGCGCGAAGACGGCGACGCGCGCGGCGTTGAAGCACTGGCCTCAGTTGGCGCCCGGAATTTTGGAGACGTCGTAGACGAACTCGCCCGTCTCCTTGAAGTGTTTCACCCGCATGGCGTTGCGCTCGTCCATGGCAGCGAGCGACTCGGCCTGCTTGCTGAGCTCCGCAGGATCATGCTGCGGATCGTACTTCGTGCCCTCGACCGTCTCGGGGTAGCCCGGCTTCGGCTCCCAGCAGTTTCCGGGTGCCGAACAGTTCGTGCCGTCGTAAGCCAGGGCGCCGGCACCGAAGGCGAGGCCCGCCGCAAGGCCGGCGGCGATCGCGAGAGTCCGTTTCATGGCATTTCCTCCTGTTGGTCGGTTTTTCGTTTGTCCGTTTACCGTTTCGCTTGCGGGCGGTCCGCAGATCCCGACCGCGCCGCGGCATTGTCCTCCACAGGCGGGCTCAGGAGCCCTCGCCCTCCTTCTTCTCGGCCTCGGAATCGAAAGGCTCGAAAGCCTCGCGCTGCTCGTTCGTCAGCCAGGTCGCCGTCTCGGGCGGACCCGTGTAGAGATGCCGCATCCAGGCCATCGAGAGCAGCATCTCGTCGAGCGTGAGCGCACCCCACATCGGACCCATCTGACCGCGCGCGCCCCCGTAGATCGTCGAGAAGAGGCCGACGTCGTCCTCGTTCTGCGGATAGGTCCAGTAGTCGTCATTGAGACCCGGCCCGATCTTTCCCTCCGCGTAGCGGCCGTGGCAGGCGGAGCACATGGTGGCGAAAACCTCCTCGGCCGAGCCGAGAAACTGCTCGTTCTCATTATAGATATTCTGTCCGATGGCCAAGAAGGTCTGCACCGCCTCTGTATCCTGGCCCTCCTCCATCGCGTAGGAGAGGTCCAGCGGGTAGCCTTCGGTCACATGGAAGAACTGAGGCGACGCTATGGCAGCGCCGGCACAGGCAAGGGTCACCAGCGCAAGGACGCCGGCGTAACGGGCGACGCGGACGGATCCGCTCGTCGAAGTGGCTCTCAATGGAACTCCACGCACATCAACTCTCCAGTGGCAGAAGGGGAACGCCTTCTTCTTCCAAGACGGCGCGGATCTCCGCAGCGCTCTCTTGAAGAGCCGCGTTGATCTCCTCGACGAGGTCCGGCACCCGCTTCGCCACGCCGATCGACTGGGCATAGGTCAGGGGAATGATCTTGCCGTCGAGGCGTTCGATGTCGTTTGTGATTATCTGCATCCGCAGTGGCGTGGAGGCCTTCGTCACATAGCGGGCGACGGCGGAGGCAAAGGCGATGGCCACGTCGGCATGGCCGTCGACCACTTCGGCGACGACCCGTTCGGCCGGCACGTTGATGTATTGGTTCCGCCGGGACTTGAAGTTGATCAACGAGCGGCTGTAGGCGAGATTGTTCTCGTACTTTCCGGAGTACTTCAGGATCGTTTCCGCCGGTGAGTGAAACCGATAGCTGAAGCGTTCGATACCGGCGGTATCGGCGTCCTGCCACTTCTCGCCGTCGAACCCGCGATCCTCGCGGCTGACGAAGACGTAGGACGTACGGTAATAGGGGATCGAAGTCAGCAGCCTGGGATCGTTCTGATCCACGCCCATCACGACGTCGCATTTGCCGTCATCGATACCGTCGCGCACGAGATAGATCGCCGCCTTGTCGATCCAGACGTGCTCGAGCTCGCGCCCCATCGCTTCCGCGACGATGCCGGCGATGCGGTTCTCGAACCCCGTCGCGTCGGCATCCGAAAAAGGAGCGTCCTGCGTCGACGAACAGACCCGCAGGGAGCCTTCAGCCTCCATATCCGTCGCCGGATCGGCTGCCGCTTCGAGCGTCGTGCCGGCTGCCGTCGCGGAAGCTGCGGCAACAAGCGCCGCGGCGGCCAGTCCCGCGCGCCTCATAACCTTGGAAATACCCATGGCATCATGTCTCTCGCTGCTGGGAGGAGCGGTTCCGTCGCGCCGCGACGCGACGGAACCGGCGGACCGGGGAAGGGGCACTTACCCTTCGTTCGGCTGGTACTCTCCAACGTTGGGATCGGAGTAGGGGCTCCGTCCGTCGAGCGAGAAGACCATGATACCGCCACCCATCTGGGTGTACTCCTGCAGCCGCTTGAAGGCACCGACCGACCCAAGTCCCGCCGTCGGATCCTGGAGATCGAAGACCAGACCGACGCCCGGCCAACCGCCCACGCCATAGTAGATGGCGATGTACTGCGTGCCGTCGTGCTCGTAGGTCATCGGGTGACCGATGGCCCCCGAGGGCAGGCGATACTTCCAGAGCAGATCGCCCGTGTCGCTGTCGCGCGCCTTGATGAAGCCGTCGAGCGTGCCGTAGAAGGTCAGCCCGCCGGCGGTCGCCATGGTGCCGCCCCAGACCGCGAAGCGCTCCATCACCTCCCATTTGAACTCGCCGGTGATGGCGTCGTAGGCCTTCACCTGACCGAGACCGAGATCGTTCTGCCGGTCGCCCTTGGGCCCGGGATACATCCAGAGCGTGGCACCGACGAAGAACTGACCCGCACGGTAGGGCAGCATGAAGGGCTCCCAATCCATGCAGATATGGTTCAGACCCATGAAGAAGAGCTGGCGCTCCGGGTCGTAGGAGTCATGGCCCTGGTTGTGATAGCCCATGGCCGAGGGGCAGATGTCGCGCGACTTGTGGTCCATGCGGGTGCCGAACTCGGGATCGCGCACCGGCAGGCCGGTGTCGAGCTGCACGGTCTTGGTCCAGTTCACCGTGTCGTCCACCTTGTCGGCGGACACGAGGTCCCCGGTGGTGCGGTCGAGGGTGTAGACGATCCCGTTGCGATCGGGATGCGTCAGCAGCTTGCGCATGTTGCCGTCCTTGTCCTCCTGCTCGGACAGCATCATCACGTTCACCCCGGCATAATCCCACTCGTCGTGAGGCGTCTTCTGGTAAGCGAACCTCGCCATGCCGTCGTCCGGGTCGCGCCCCCAGATCGAGTTGGTCCACTTGTTGTCGCCAGGGCGCATGGTCTCGTTCCAGGGCGCGGCGTTCCCCGAACCGTAGTAAAAGGTGTCCTCGTCGGGGTCGTAGGCGTACCAGCCCCAGTTGGTGCCGCCACCGATCTTCCAGGCGTCGCCTTCCCACGTGTCGAGGCCCAGTCCCCATTGGCCGTAGTGCGGGTTGGGCGCATTGAAGTCGGCGCTGAGACGCATGTCCTCGTCCGGGCCCGTCGCGAAGGCGCGCCACACCTGCTCGCCGGTCTTGACGTTGTAGGCGGTGACGTAGCCGCGCACGCCGAGCTCGGCGCCCGAGGAACCGACGATCACGTTGTCCTTGATCACATAGGGCGCGATGGTGAGCGTCGAGCCGACCTTGATGTCGGAATTCTCCATCACCCACCGGGTCTCGCCGGTCTCGGCACTCATCGCCATGATGTGGCCGTCGAGCTGGGTGCGGAAGATCAGCGGCTCGACCTCGTCGTCGCCGGGCCAGTAGGCGAGACCGCGGTTGACCACATCGCAGCAGGCGACCGAACGTGCGGTCGGGTTCTGCTTCGGCTTGTTTTGCCAGATGATTTTACCCGGCTCGTTCAGGTCGAGCGCGAAAGTCGTGTTCGGAAAGGGCGAGTGAACGTACATCACGTCGCCTATCACCAGCGGCGTGCCTTCGTGCCCGTGCAGAACGCCGGTGGAGAACGACCAGGCCGAGCGCAGCTCGGTGACGTTCTCGCTATTGATCTGGTCCATCTCGGAGTAGTTGTTCGCGCTGTAATCCCGGCCCGTCATCACCCAGTTGCTTGGGTCCTTCGCCAGTTCGACGAGCGCGTCGTTGGCAAAGGCAGGACTCGCGGTCAGTGCGGGCGCTGCAATGAAGGCAGCCAGCGTGAGTGCCGGCATCGGTGACGTCTTTCTCATGCTCATGGGCGTCGTTCCCTATCGCCTATGACTGCCGACTTCTCACCACCAGGAGGGCGCCGGGTCGGTTTGGAGCCAACCCGCGAACGCTCCCCCCGCTGTCGGGCCGGAGCCTGTTGCCGGCGCCCGAAAGGCCATTCACGCGTTGCGCCGGTCCGGGTATCTAAGCGCACCTGTCCGGCTGCTGTCTTTGGGATGTCGACCCGATGTATGCGGGGAAAATTGCCCGGTCCGCTGAAGAAAACTGCCCGGATTTCCGAAAAGTCACGCGGTCTCGTAATGACAGAGTAGAAAATTTGGTGTTATACTTAAGATAGTTAAGCCCAAAAGGCCCGGCGAACCAAAAAAAACGGGTAAGTGGCTCGGGGGAAGACGTCATGCGACGCGATCCGTCAGCGGTTGTCGCTGAGATCACGGTCGATTCTGTCGTCTCCGCGTGCGACGACAGCACGGTCGTGAACGATTGTACCGGTACCGAAGTCTCAAGCCCCTCGGCAAGAGCAGCTGCCGCGGAGAAGAGCTATCGGCTGCGCATCTCACGGCCAGGATGTCGACCGACTCATCCTTGCGCTCCGGTGCGCGAGCAAGCTGCGGCCTGCCGGCAGACGGTAGGCCGAGGACTTTCCAAACACAGCTTCTCCGGCATACCTCCGACAGGCTCCGCAGGTCTCAGGCGTGCGCGCGCCGGTCACGCGCGCCTGAATGACGTAGATCGGGGCCAAGAGAACCTCGGCGTCGGTGCCACGAGTCCCAGAATCTCGGCCTCAGGGTACCGGTCATGACGGACCAGGGCTTGCCGCTGACACATCTGCCGGCGACAAGAGGCGCGGCTGCCGGCGATCGGCAGCGTCACATCTCTCTCCGGGCTTTGGCCATAGTCCTTGTCGCCGGGGTCAGCCTTCTGCTTTGCATCGTCGTTTCCTCCATCCTGGTTCTGAACGCACGCATCGCAACCAACAAGGAGATAACCGGCGCCTTTCGCCTCGCGCAGACCTATGTCGGCGCCCGCATGGAGTTGCTCTCGAGCGCCAACGATCCGATGGGCGAAGCGTCGAAACTCGCCGGCGAGGTCGACCGGGTCAATCATGTCGCCGCCATGCTGCTGCTGTACCCCGGCAGCGAACGCGCCGACCCGCCATCGCAGTCGGAGCCGGACCGGACTGACGCGCCGGAGGCGCCCGATTGGTTTGTCGGACTGATCGAGGCCGACAGGTTTTCGGTCGACTTCCCGGTGGTCAAGGATGCGGCCACTCCCGATGCGATCCGCCTCGGTGCGATCCGCTTGACCAGTGATGCCAGGGACGAGATCGCCGAAGTCTGGGTCGATTTCCGCATCATCCTGCCGGCCATCCTCGCGGCCGGCGCGATTTCGCTTACGATATCCCTCCTGCTGGTCTTCGGCATCCTGCGCCGTATCGGGGCCTGCACCGAAGCCTTGAAGGCTATTCGCCGAGGCGATCTCAGTGCGCGCGTCCCGTCCCAGGAGTTGCCGGAATTCGCCGCCCTCGCCAGCGGGATCAACGACCTCGCCGCCCACCTCGGCGCCGAGCGAGCGGAGAACCGGCACCTGCTCGGCCGCCTCGTCACCCTGAGCGAGAGCGAGCGTCGCCGGGTGGCGAGCGATCTGCATGACGGTATGGGCCCCTGCTTCTTCGCCCTCAACGCTGCCCTGCACGAGGCCCGAAACCTTGCAGCGCTGTTACCGAATGCGGTGACGCCGAAGCAAAATCTGGAGGCGGCGCTGTCGGCGCTGGCCCGCCACGCCACCTCGCTACAGCACCAGAGTCGCGCGGTGATGTCCGATCTTCGCCCGATGCTCACGAACGACATGACGCTTGCCGACGCGCTCGCGGACCTCGCGGTAAACTTCCTCGACATCGCTCCGGCCGCACGCGTCTCGCTCACGGTCAGCGAGGGCTGCCCCGACAGTTTCGACGAGCTTGTCGATCTCTCGATCTACCGGTTCGCGCAGGAGAGCGTTCTGAACGCGATCAAGCACGGCGCGGCAAACCGGATCGCGATCGATATGATCTGGTCGCCCGCAGATATGCCGCCGGGCACGCCACTGGATACGCCATCGGGCCTGACCGTGACCGTGACCGACAACGGGTCGGGCCCGCACTATCCAGACGTCTCACCGAGCTACGGTCAGATCGGCATCACCGACCGGACCAAGGCGCTCGGCGGTACCTACAAACGCCCGGTCCGGATGCAAGAAGGCGTCGTCACCGAGATCTGGATCCCATGCCGGTCCCTGGGAGGACAAGAATGCCGAGGGTCTTAATCGTCGATGATCACCCTGTCGTGGCCGAGGGATGGGGACGCATCGTCCGTGCCGCCGGTGCATGCGAGGTCTTCGCCGCACACTCTCCACTGATGGGCCTGCGTGCCTATCGCGAGGAAAGGCCCGACCTTCTCATCGTCGACCTCTCCTTCGGGTTCAACAAGTTCGCGGGCGTCAAGCTCATCCGGCGGCTGCGCCGGCACGATCCGGAAATTCCGGTGCTCGTGTTTTCGATGCACCGCAGCGCCATTATCGCCCGCCGGGCGCTCGAAGCGGGCTCGAACGGCTTCGTAAACAAGGACGCGCCGCCCGAGGAAATCGACCTCGCCTTCCGGTCCTTGAGTCAGGGCGAGTGCTACGTATCGGCCGATATCGCAACCAAGATCGCGCTGCTCAACCGACCGGGCGGAAACGGCAACGGCTCCGCTCTGACGCCGCGCGAACTCGAGATCCTGGGGTTTGTCGCCGAGGGGAAATCCTATAACGAAATCGCGGAGGAGGTCTGCATCAGCTACAAGACGGTCACGAACACCTGCTACACGCTGCGCGGCAAGCTCAATGCGACGAACATGCCGGATCTCGTCGTGAAGGCCATCGAGTACTTCGACTGCTGACGCGGCGGCGATGAGCCGGGTCTCCGAGACAGCCTCCGTCACGCGCGGTCCGGGTGGCTAAAGGACGTCAGGCAAACAGCGGCCAGAGCAGCGCAGCGGCGCCCAGAACGAAGATCGCGGCCCGCAGGGCAAGCGGCAAGGCCCCGCGGAAGTGGCCGACCAGCGCCAGGGTGACGGCCAGAATTCCGAAGACAGCGAGCGACAGAGAGAGCGCGACAGCCTGCCAGCTTCCGTTCAGGATCAAGGCTGGATTCAGGGCGAAGGCGAAAGGCAGCACGAAGGCCGGCCAGCCGAACTTCATGGCGGCCAGGGCCGTGCGCATCGGCCCCCCACCGCTGAGACTGGCGGCGGCGAAGGCGGCGATCGCGACGGGCGGCGTGATCATGCTCATCATGCCGAAATAGAGGACGAACATGTGCGCCGCGGTCGGATGGATTCCCAGGCGGATCAGGGCCGGCGCAACCAGCGCGGCCAGCAGCACGTAGACCGCGACGGTCGGCATCCCCATGCCGAGCACGATCGAAACCAGGGCGGCCAAGACCAGCAGCAAGACCACATCCTCTCGCGCGAAACCGACGAGATAGGCCGTCAAGCCGAAGCTCAGGCCGGTTTCGTTCAAGACTCCGATGACGATACCGGCCGCGCCGGTGATCACCAGGATCCCCGACAGACTGGCGCCGCCTTGGACGAGCGCGGCGAGGAGGCGGCGCGGCGGTAGCAGCGCGCGCGCTTTCGGCATCAGGGGCGCGACCAGAAACAGCGCCAGCGTCGCGATCAGCCCCGCCGTCGCCGGCTGGTAGTTCCCTGCGAAGAGTGCCCAAATCAGCGCCGCGAAGGGCAGCAGGAACAGCCAGCCCGCCTTCAGCGTCGAAGCGATGCGAGGCCGCTCCTCCGGGCTGACGCCGACGATGCCGTCGCGAGCCGCCGTCAGGTCGGCCTGCATGAAGATGGCGGTGTAATAGAGCAGCGCCGGCATCAAGGCCGCCACCACCACATCGGCGTAGGGAATCTCCAAAAACTCCGCCATCAGGAAGGCGGCCGCGCCCATCACCGGCGGGGTCAGCTGTCCGCCGGTGGAGGCGACGGCTTCGATCCCGCCGGCCGCCTCCCGAGGAAAGCCCGCGCGGCGCATCAGCGGAATGGTGACGACGCCGGTGGTGGCGACGTTCGATACCGCGCTGCCCGAAATCGATCCGAACAGCGAGGAGCCCAAGATGGCGATCTTGGCCGAACCGCCGCGAAAGCCGCCCATCGTGGCCGTTGCCAGATCGGTGAAGAAGGCGGCCCCGCCGAAATGGTCCAGCAAGCGGCCGAAAGCGACGAAAACCACGACGACGGTCGCCGCAATGGCGAGCGGCGTGCCGAGAACGCCGCCCGTATCGAGAGCAAGCTGGGCGGCCAGCCGATCCGGCGAAACCGGAAGAGCCTGAAGCTGACCGGGAAGGTAACCGCCCCAAATTCCATAGGCGCCGAAGCCCAGAACGATCGCGGTGAGCGGCCAGCCCGCCACCCGTACCAGGGCCAGAAGCAGCGTCGCCAGGATCGCGACGGCGACGATGCGCGCCGAAGCCGGATCGATCGCCGCGGCCAAGGACAGGTCGGGATAGGTCAGCGCCAGCCAGATCCCGCCGCAGAGGGACACACCGGCCAGCAGACCATCGAGCGTTCGGGCCAGGCGGACCGGCAAGCGGGTCCTGCGTTTGACAAGGAAGCTATGGGCCACCGCGAGAGCCAGCGCGAGCGCCAGAAACTGTTCGGTATAGACGGCCAGACGCAAGAGCCGCGGCACCCCTGCCGCCCAGAGCGTGGCCAAGGCCACCAGGGCCAGAGCGAGCGCTCCCGCCGCGACCGCCGACGCCCGCTCGACCCGGCCCTCGCCGTCGAGACTCACTCGCTCCAGAACCCCGCCTCGCGATAGAAGCGAATCGCGCCGGGATGGAAAGTCGAACCCTCGACCCGAACGGCCATCTTCGCAGGATCGAACCGGCGGAACGATCCATGGCTTCCGATCAGAGCGTCCTTGTTTTCCGCCAGAGCCTTGACGACCGCATAGACCGTGTCGGGGTCGGCATCCGCGTGGGTCAGGAGGGCATACTGATAACCGATCAGGTCCACCGGCTCGGCGATTTCCGGCAGACGCTCGACCGGTTCGACCCGACCCACGTAACTGCCGGGCAAGGCCTCTGCCACCCGCGCCGCCGCCGCATCATCGGCGATCACCGTGATGAAGCGCACCGGGCGCTGCGCATTGGTCTGACGGACCACACCCGACCCCGGCGCCAGCATCACCCCCGCGACGCTGCCTTGCGCCAACAGCTTCGCGCCTTCGACGAAATTCGGCACGGGCACCCCGTCGAGTTCGCCCACGTCGATCCCGGCCGCATCGAACACGGCCTGCTGCATGACCCCGACCAGCCTCTGCCTCGCATAGCCGACCGGGAAGGCTTGCCCCTTGAGATCCTCCAGGCTTCGGATGTCGCTGTCGGCAGCGACCATGATGCCCACCTCGAAGGGTTGAAGCAGCGCGGCGACGCGAATGTTCGGATTGGCCTGGCCGTCGAAATTGCCGCTGCCGAGGGTGGCGAACACCGCCTCGAAGGCGTTTGAGGTGGCGAAGTCGATATCGCCCCGGTTCAGGGCCGGAATGAAGACGGACGACCCACCCTGGCCGACCGCGCGCAGGGTCACCTGGCTGTTGTCGCTGGCGACCTGGGCGACGCCGGCGGCGATCGCGTAGCCGAGCGAACCTTGCGGCAGAGTCCCGATGGCCAGGGGCCGGTCCTGAGCGGCCGCCGGGACGGCGAGACCCAGAGCCAAAACCAGTGCCAAGAGATACTTCAAGTGTCTTCTCCCCGTTGTTTTCGAGCGCGGCTGTCATCCGCCGCCATAGCTTGCGCGGCCCGGCAGACCGGCGAGGCCGGATCCGCGAAGGCGTCATACATGTCGAAGTGATTCTTCCCGGCGCGGACCTCGCTCCGGACTGGCGCGCCGGCCTTTTCTAGCGCAGCGGCGAAAGCCGCGCCCTGGCGGCGGAACTCCGGCAAATCGTCCTCACCCCAGAAGATCCGAATCGCCGGGAGATCTGCGGGCAGATGGTGAAGCGCCGTCAAGTCCCATGCCTCGTCTCGCGATAGGCCGAGATATCCGTTTCGGGCGCTCAGCCGCACGGGTTCCAGATCGTAGGCACCGCTCACCAGGACCAATCCGGCGAAGGTATCCGCCGTCAGGCCCTCGCCGGCCCACCAGCGCGCATCGAGCAGGCAGCTCGCCAGGTGCGCCCCGGAGGAGTGCCCCGAAACGGTGATGCGGTCCGGCCGAACGCCGAGGCAGGCCGCATTCCTGGACAGCCACAGCAGGGCCACGCGCACCTGACCGACCATGTCCTTGAGCGATATCTGCGGCGCCTGTCCGAAGTCGACCACCGCCACGCTCGTCCCGTCCGATCTCAGGCCCCTGACGACGAAGCCGGCATCCTCCTTCGAAAGTGCGCGCCAGGCCCCGCCATGCAGATGCATATGAAGGGGACCGCCCGCCCTGCCCTTGAAGAGGTGCAGGGTGGTTTCCGAGGTTTCGGCATAGGCCAGGTTCAGCGGCTGGCAGGCGGCCCGCAGATCGGCGCTCCAGGCCGCCCAGCGTGTCATGTAATCCTGCGCATGAGGAACGGCGGAGCGCTGGTCGTACTGCGCATCCAGCTCTGACTGCGTCAGCCCGCGATAGACGGCCGCTTCGGCTTCGACTGACAAGACCTTCCCCCGATGTTGGCGACTGCCTTTATAGCGGGGGCCCCTGCCAGCCCCCCCCGGCGAGCCTTCGTCGCTCTCCCAACCGGCTGACCGGCCCGCCGCTGACCCTGGGCCACCAACTACACTGGGCTGGCGACGCTGGGACCGGCGATCTTTTCGTTCGGGAAAAATTGCATACTATTTCAAATGTTTCAAATTTAAAGCATCTCCGCGGAAAACCGTCGCAGCCTACGCCCGCTGCTATCCCGCTCTCGCTACGGCAAGGACTCCACGGTCTTCAGCGCGCCCTCCAGGTCGGTGCCCTCTTCGTCTTTCAGGGCCACGTCGCGCAGGCGCCGCAGCCAATCGCCGCCATCGCTGCGATCGAGCAAGGCCGGGAGACTGGAAAGCACCCTGTCGTACTTGGACAGACCGCGCGCATGGGTATCGCTATAGCCCTTGATCAGCCGGCGGCAGCGCAGGATCTCCACGGCAAGCGCATAGTTGCGCGGTGCCGTCGCCTTGACGCGCTCCAGCCAGTCCTCGATATGCCGCGTCTCATGGGCGTGACGCAGCAGCCGGCGGCGCCAGAGGCGGAGGCCGCCGAGCGTATAGAGCACCAAAAACCAGAAGAGCGTGTCGGTACGCACCCGCCGCCCCCGGTTCACCAGCCAGTCGAGCCGAGCCATCCAGGTCGGCCGCGCCTCGAGGAAAGCACCCAGAGATCTCGGCAAGAGGCCGCAAACCTCCTCGGCCCTCGGGTGCATGTATTCGGTCACCTTGAGAACCTGGTTTCCGCCGACGCCGGCTTCCGTGCGAACGCGCAGAGAGCGGCTGCCGCGGGTCTTCAAGTCGGCGACGCGGATCACGTCGTCATAGACCATGGCATTGGCGACGTACTTGGCTGCCTCGATCGTCAGCGCGGACCCCAGATCGGCTTGGTCCAGCGCGGCGATCTCAGCGACCCGGTCGAGATACTGGCGGCCATAGTCGAGGTCCTGGAAGTCGACCACCTTCTCCAGACCGGCGAAGAGCATGTCGTGCCCGGCCTCGGGAAAGGCCGCCTCGATCCGGCGGGTCAAACCTTCGTAGGCGGCGCACAGCCGGGCGGAGCCGCCAGGTCCGGGACGCGGCCCGACACTGCGCGGCGGCGGGTCGGCCGCCACCGGATCCTGTGGTTCGCGCACCGCCTGCCAACCGGAAGCGAAGGCGGCCAAGCTGGCCGTCACGCCCTTGCCGCTGTCGCGAATGGTCTGCTCGTAGGACTCGCGCGGGAAGGGCAGTGCGCCGACGGCCGCGAGGGCGCCGAACAGGCTGGCCGAGATGACGCTGCCCTTGTCGCGCGCCAGCGTCTCCATATCGGCCAGAATCAATCGTTTCGCCGAACGTCGGAGAATCTCCGTCACCGCGGCGGCATCGCCGATCCCGTCACCGGGCGCGGCCTTCTCCAAAATACCGTAGGCGCGGTGGGTGGAGGCGATCAGCGTCGTGGTTTCGGGCGTGACGAAGCCGCGCTGAACCGCCCGCCCCGCCTCCATCAGCTCGGCGGCGACGACGATATCGACATCGCCCGGCGCCGGCGCCAGAGACATGACGGGAGCCGGTCCGCCCCCGGGCGCCATCTCGACATAGTAGATGGTCGCGCCGGTCCGCTGCGCCACGCCCGGTACGCTGGTCGACTGCGCCAGCCAGCCGTTGCGCTCGGCCGTCGCGACGATCCAGTCGGTGATGACCCCGCCGCCCTGGCCGCCGATCGCCAGGATCGCCAGCTTGATCATGCCGGCCTCCTGGGTCGCTCCAGCCTCACGCACGCCGGAGGCGCCGGACGCGCTGACCGTCACGCGACTTCAGCGCCGAAACTGAGACGCCTGCGCGCGCGCCGCTCCTGCAGCCAGCCGATCACGCGCAAGCGCAGGCGGGCGGCAAACCGCTCCCACCGGCTCGGGTTATGGACGATGTCGGCGCGCCAGAAAGATGGGCAAAGGACGGCGGCATCGGCGACTTCGCCGCAGTTGCCGCAGCCAACGCAAGAGTTGTCGATGCTGGCCACCGGATCGTCGCGCAAGGGATCGTCGAGCTGCTTCACCGAGAGCGACGGACAGCCGGACAAGCGGATGCAGGCATGGTCTCCGGTGCAGATATCCTCGTCGACGCCGAAGCGCTGCTTGACGACGCGCTGCCCCTCGTTCAGCGCCGCGGCGACCAGGGGCTTTTCCCTGCGCTGGCGATTGAGCATGCATTCCGACGAGGCGACGATGACTTTCGGCCCCGGCTCGTCGGTCGTCAGAGCCTCGGCCAGAACCGCCTTCATCCTGTTCACGTCGTAGGTCCGGTCGACGGTCCGCACCCAGGTAACGCCCACGCCCCGCACGGCGTTCTCGATCGGATGCCGGGTCGAACGCGACTGGTTGGTCGCCCGGCTCGAGAGAATGTCCTGACCGCCGGTGGCGGCGGAATAGTAGTTGTCGACGATCATGATCACGCCGTCGTTCTTGTTGAAGACGGCGTTGCCGATCCCGCTGGCCAAGCCGTTGTGCCAGAAGCCGCCGTCGCCGATCACGGAGATCGAGCGTTTCTTGGCCGGTCCGTTGAAGGCGGCGGAGGAGGCCGGCCCCAGGCCGTAGCCCATGGTCGTCGCGCCGATGTCGAAGGGCGGCAAAATCGAAAAGAGATGGCAGCCGATATCGGCGGCGACATGGTGCGGACCGAGATCCTTCTCGACAAGCTTCATCGCCGCGAAGATCGGCCGCTCCGGACAGCCGATGCAGAAGCCGGCGGGACGCACGGGAACGTTTTGCGACAACACCGCGTCGTCGACCGGCGCCACTGCCCGGTTCGGCGAACGGTCCCGGTCGCTGAGCAGGTCCGGCGCCTGCGCGGCCAGAAAGGCGCGCAGGCCGTCCAGCATCACCTGGCCGGTGTACTCGCCGGCCATCGGAAAGGGGTCCTTGCCGGCCAGCCTGGTCTCGGCAGCCTGCTTATGAAGCATCGCGCCGAAGGCCTGCTCGATGTAGTTCGGCTGCCCTTCCTCCACCACCAGAACCGCGCGCTTGCCGGCGCAGAAGGCCAGGAACTCGTCCTCGATCAGCGGGTAGGCGACGTTCAGGACATAGAGCGGGATCCGGCTGTCGCCGGCAGCGTCGGCAAGACCGAGACGCTGCAGCGCACGGATCACCCCATTGTAGAGACCGCCTTGCAGAACGATTCCGACGGCACTCTCCTCCGGGCCGAAAAGTTCGTTCAACTCGTGGCGCTTGACGTAGTCGATCGCCGCGGGCCAGCGGATATCGATCTTCTCATGCTCATGCACGAAGGAAGCCGGCGGCAGAACGATGCGCGCGGTATCGCGACGCGGCGACTCCAAAGCATCGACAACGGTGGTCGGCGGCCGTCTGTTGTCCTTGGCGACGAAGCGGCCATGGACGTGACAGGCGCGGATGCGCATCTGCAGCATGACCGGCGTATTGCTGGCCTCCGACAAGGCGAAGCCGTGCTCCACGGCCTCGACGATCGAGGGCAGGTTCGGGCGCGGGTCGAGCAGCCAGATCTGCGACTTCATCGCGAAGGCGTGGCTGCGCTCCTGCATGATGGAGGAGCCCTCGCCGTAGTCCTCGCCGACGATCACCAGGGCTCCGCCGGTGACGCCGCCCGAAGCGAGATTGGCCAGGGCGTCGGAGGCCACGTTGGTGCCGACAGGCGCCTTGAAGGTCACCGCTCCCCGGATCGGGTAATGGACCGAGGCCGCCAGGGTGGCCGCCGCCGTCGCCTCGCTCGCGCTGGCCTCGAAGCGGATGCCGAGTTCCTCCAGAATGTCTCTGGCGTCAGCCAGCACATCCATCAGGTGAGAGATCGGCGCCCCCTGATAGCCGGCGACATAGCCGACGCCGGACTGCAGAAGCGCCTTGGTCACCGCCAGGATGCCCTCGCCAGCGAACTCTTCTCCCGCAGTCAGGCGAAGCTTTTCGACCTCCTTGGCAAAAGAGCGTTCCGCCATAACCTCCCCATCCTCCGCAAGGACATTACTTGCAAATGCATATAATATCGCGGGGCGATTGTCAATTGCGGCAGCCGCTCGCACAGCGCCCCGGGCCGTCGCTCCGCGGAGCCGTTCCGCGTCAGATCGGGTGCTGCCGGATGTTCCGCAACATCTTGTGCAGCAACGCCATCAACTGGTCGCGCTCGCGCTCGCTGAAGCCGTCGATCAGCCTCTGGTATTCCGCGTGCATCGTCGGCCAGAAATCGTCCAGGGCCTTTCGGCCGGCGGGCGTCACGTGGATCTCGCGGACCCGCAGATCGTCGGCACGCGGCACCCTGAGGATCAGGCCGGCGGCTTCCATGGAATCCAGATTGCGGCTCATGGTCGACTGCTCGATGACGGCCAGTACCGAAAGCTCATTGATCGTGGCTCCCGGCCGTGCCGACAGCACGGCAAGCGTCCGCATGCGCACGGTCGTCAAGTCGGTCCCGCGCAAGGCCTCTTGGATGCTGGCGTTCCAACGGGCGGATATGCGGTTAATCAGATAGGGAGCGAAACGATCGAGGCCGATCTCGGCCATGGTGGGACTCTCCCATCTGGTCTCCTGCTTCGGGTTGGAGCCCGATTTAGCCATGGGCGCTCCGGCGCTGGCCGTTCCCTGTCAGTTGATCGTTGCGCAAGTTAGCTCATTGCCTCGCGTCCACAGAAGACAATCCGTCTCGGGTCGAACCGCGAGACCGGGAACCGCCGCGGTCGGCTCCGCGGCGGTTCCCGGTCATCTCGGCGGAAATCCCGGCTAATTCAAGCTTTCGACCTGCTCTCGGAAGTAGGCAAGCGCCGCCTCTCCATCGACTCCCTGCTCCGCTGCCGCTTCGATCCAGCGTTGTTCGAAGACAGCCAACTCTCCGGCCAGGCTCTCCATCAACGCGCCTTCGGCGACCGTGAAGGCGGTCCCGCCCGCGTCCATCTCCGACTCGCCCAGGACGTCCTGCTGATCCCACATCTCCGCGGCGAAGGCCGCCAGATACTCGCCGCCCAGACGCCGCAAGATCGCCTGATCCTCCTCCGACAGACGGTCCCATACGCGTGGATTCATGAAGAGATACTGGCTCGAAAAGTAGAGCCCGTTGGGAATCTTCAAACCGTATCCTAGGGCAGGGCCGAGCCTGAAGTTGTAGGCGGACTCGGTGGGAAAGAAGATCCCGTCGGCAACCCCGCGTGAGATCATCTCGTAGGCCTCGGTCGCCGGCGCGAAAACCGGCACCATCTCCAAACGCTCGGCAATGTCCTTGGCGATGCCGCCCGCGACCCGGACTTTGAGGCCCTGCATGTCCTCGAGCGACGAAATCTCGGTCTCGTTGGTGAAGACGTTGGCCGGACCCGTGGTCCAGAGGCTGACCAGCTCGACACCGCGATACTCGTTGGCGTCGGCGAAGAAGGCTTCGTAGGTACGCCACGCCGCTATCGAGGCGGAGCGAGAGTCGGGCGCCAGAAACGGCAGCTCTACCCCCATGATCAACGGAAAGCGGTCGGCGTTGTAGGCGTGTACGCTGAAGGCCATGTCGGCGACGCCGTTGCGCACCAGATCGAAATGCGACTGAGGACTGCCGAGGCCCGACACGAATTCGACCCTCACCCGGCCCTCGGTCTCCTCCGCCAGCTTTTCGGCCCAGGGCACGAAGACGTCGGTGGTGAGCGGATAGGTCGGCGGCAACCAGTTGGAGAAGCGGATCACGGTTTCCTCCGCCGAAGCGGATGTGGCCGCGGCCATGGCCGCCAGGCCAGCCGCCGCGAGGAAGCTTTTCGTTGAGAACATCGTTGTTACCCCTGTGATTGTCTCGAGATTCGGTCGGGCGCTTGTCTCGCCTTCTTGTCGGACTCCACTTCCATCGGGCCCCTATCCCATCAGGTTCGGGGCGAAGAGGACCAGTGCGGGAACCAGAAGCAGAAGCGCCAGGCGCAGAATGTCCGCGAGGATGAAGACGCCGACGCCCCGGAAGATCGTCGTCGTCGGAACGTCGGGAAGCGCGACCTTCATAACGAAGACATTGAGACCGATCGGCGGCGTGATCAGGCTGATCTCGATCACCACCACGACGATGATGCCGAACCAGATCGGGTCGAAGCCGAGCGACTGGACGATGGGAAAGAAGATCGGCACGGTCAGCAACATCATGCTCAGGCTCTCGAGCAGACAGCCGAGCACCAGATAGATCGCCAGGATGCAGAGCATCACCAGCATCGGCGAGGCCTCGAACGACAGCACCCAGTTGGACAGCTCCCGCGGCAGGCCGGCAACGTTGATGAAGTTGGAGAAGACGATGGCGCCGATCAGCAGGATGAACATCATCGAAGTGGTGCGCGCGGTCTGAACCAGCGTGTCCAGCAGCATGGACCAGGTCATGGCGCGGCGGGCCAGAACGAACAGAAAGGCGCCGCCCGCGCCGATCCCAGCGGCCTCGGTCGGCGTGAAAACCCCCAGATACATGCCGCCCATGATGACCAGAAACAGCACCAGGATGCCCCAGATGCGCGACAACGCGCGCAGGCGTTGACGCCAGTCGGCGCGTGGGCCCGGCGGCCCCATCTCGGGGTTGATCCAGGTGATCGTCCGGACCGCGGCCAGATAGAAAAGCAGCCCGATCACGCCCGGAACGATGCCGGCGATAAAGAGAGCACCGATATCGGTCCCGGTGACGATGCCGTAGAGCACCAGGATGACCGAGGGCGGAATTAGAATGCCGAGCGTGCCGCCGGCCGCGATGGAACCCGCGGCCAGGCTGTCCGCGTAGCCGTGCTTGCGCATCTCCGGCACCGAGACCTGGGCCATGGTCGCCGAGGTCGCCATGCTGGACCCGCTGACCGCGGCGAAACCGCCGCAGGCCAGGACCGTGGCCATCGCCAAACCGCCGCGTCGATGCCCGATGAAGGCGTTGGCGCAGTCGTACAGCTCCCGGCTGAGGCCGGCGCGCGAGACGAAGTTGCCCATCAGAATGAAGAGCGGCAGAACCGACAGGCTGGCGCTCAGGCTGGTTTCATAGGCGATCTGCCCAAGCATCGCCAAGCCCGGGAACCAGCCGACGACCCAGGCGAAACCCAGCACCCCGACGATGATCATGCCGAAGGCCACGGGCGTTCCGAAAAACAGCAGAACGAAGACGAGCAGAAAGCCGATGACCGCCTCGATCATTCGGCGGACTCCGGTTCGCCCTGAAGCGGTCTCTCAAAGAAATGCGCAACGGCCGCCAAAGCCGCGACAAGCGCCATGGCCGCCATGAAGTAGGCCATCGGTGCCAAGGGGATCCGCAAGAAGGAGGAGCTATCGCCGTAGCTGGCCAAGTCGACGCCGGTCAGGTAAAGGCGCCATCCCATCACCGCCAGAGCGATGACGGAGGTCACCGTCATGACCAGACGCTGCAGAAGCTGAACCGCGCGACCCGCCACCAGTTCCAGCAGGCCGACGACGATGTGAGACCCGCTGGCGCCGACCAGCGGCAGCGCACCGAACACCACGAGCCCCATGCCGAACTGGATCAACTCCGATGCCCCCTGCACCGGTGCGTTGAAGAGGTAACGTCCGATGACGTCGACGCAGGTCAGGAGCATCAGCCCGAAGAGAATCACGGCGACGAAAACGCTCAAGACCCTGCCCGACAGACGCACGGCGGGCCGCTGCAGGAGGT
Source organism: Algihabitans albus (assembly GCF_003572205.1). Taxonomy (NCBI): domain Bacteria; kingdom Pseudomonadati; phylum Pseudomonadota; class Alphaproteobacteria; order Rhodospirillales; family Rhodovibrionaceae; genus Algihabitans; species Algihabitans albus. The sequence continues at coordinate 46,432 of NZ_QXNY01000006.1, read as the reverse complement.
TACTAGGCTTCGGCACACGTCACCTCCCCGCATCCGCGCGGTTTCGGCGGATCCTGGATCGTCACCGCGGTCACAAGGAGATGCCGCCGAGGCTGGCGCCGCCGCAGACGAACAGCACCTGCCCCGTGACGAAACCGGCCTCGGGTTCTGCAAAGAACAGCACGGCGCGGCTGATGTCCTCGACAGACCCCAGGCGCCGCACGGGCAAGGCGGCGGCCAGTTCGGTTTCGCGATCGGAGTCCTTGGGAATGATCCCCCAGAAGTTGTCGGTGCGGACCGGGCCCGGCGCGACGACATTGACGGTGATCCCGTCCTGCCCCAACTCCAGCGCCCACGTGCGGGCCATGCCATGCACGGCGGCCTTGGTCGCGCTGTAAGCCGTGCGGGTCGGAACACCCATGGCCGCCCGGCTGGTGACGAACACGATGCGGCCGAAGCCGCGTTGGCGCATGCCGGGCAGGACGGCCTGGGTCAGAACCAGAGGCGCTGTCACATGGATCTGAGTGAGCCCGGCCACCTCCTCCGGCGTCACCTCGCCCAGCAGATTCGGCCAGACCAGGCCGGCGTTGTGGACGACATGGGTGATCTCGAAACGCCGCGCGATCTCCGCGGCGGCCTCGGCGGTCGCCGCCTGATCCAGCAGGTCGGCCTCGACGCCGATCAGATTCTCATGCTCGATCGCCGGCGGACGGCGGGCCAGCGAGACCACCTGCCAGCCCTTCGCGAGCATCCTGCGGCAGACGTCCTCGCCGATCCCGGCGCTGCCTCCGGTGACCAGGGCGGTGAAAATCTGGCTCACGGCCCCTCCCCTCGCTTGGGCACCAGGGCGAGAACTCGCAAGGGGCTTCCGGATCCCTGCCTGATCTTCAGCGGAGCTGCGATGACCAGCGCCCCAGTCGCGGGCAGCCGGTCCAGGTTGGCCAGGCACTGCAGACCGTACTTGCCGGCCCCGTGCAGAATGGAGTGGGCCGGATAAGGCGGCGAGAAGTGATGTCCCTGCCCGGCATCGGTGCCCACCGTCTCGGTGCCGAAACCGACGATATCGCGCCCCTCCACCAGAAGCTCGATGGCACTGGCGTCCGGACCGGGCGAGTGCGCCCCGTCGTCCTTCATGTTGACGTAGTCCAGCGTGCCGACCTTGTGCGACCAGTCGGTTCGCAGCAGAACCCAACACCCGCTGGGAATAGGTCCGTGAAGGGCTTCCCAGGCCTCGATGTGTTCCGCCTTCAAGACGAAATCGGCGTCCCGTGCGGATTCTTCGGAGAAGTCCATGACCACCGCGGGCGCAACCAGCCGGCCCGGCGGGATCTCATCGGTGGTGCCGAAGGGAACGTTGCGGCCCGTCACCCAGTGCGCCGGCGCATCGAAATGGGTGCCGGCATGCTCGCTGCAGGTAAAGGTGTTCCAATACCAGGCCGGTCCCCGCGCGTCGTAGCGCGACACCTCCTCGATCCGGAACGGCTGACACTGGCCGAACTCCGGCGGCAGCACGATCACGGGAAAGTCGGGGCAAAGCGTATGCGTGAGATCGACGACCTCGACCCCCCCACCCGCCAGCAGGGTGGCGAGGGCAGCGAGCGTTTCGACTGCGGTGTCAGGCGTGGCGTCGGGCGTGGTGGAGGTCATTGACCCAGCTCCCGCTCCAGGACCTTCGGATTCTCGGCGAAGCGGGCGAGCACATCCTTGGCGATATCGCCGACCGCCACGTCCTCGGTGCCCTGCCGCAAGGCCTTGACCAGGGCGTCGGCGATTGCCGCGGGCGCCACCTTGGGCGGCGGCAGGGTCTGATACCAGGGTTCCTCGACAGGCCCCGTGAAGAGGCTGATCACCCGTATTCCGCCCGGCCGCAGCTCGGCGCGCAGGCACTGCACGGCCGAGAGGGCGGCGGCCTGGGAAATGCTGTGCCCGCCGTAGGCAGGCCAGTTGGAGAGCGCGTAGCAGGACAGGATATTGACGAAGGCCGTGGCGCTGTTGTCCTGATCGGCCCCCCGAAAGGCCATGGTCGGTCCGAAGGCCTGAGCCAGCCGCATGAGACCGAGCACGTTGATGTCCAGCTCGTCGCGCGCGATGGTGACGCCGGTACGGGACATAACGCCGCCGGCGCGAACGTGATCGGCCGTATTGATCAGGATATCGGTCTTGCCGCCGATCTCGCCGGCCAGCGCCTCGACCGATGTCGTGTCGGTGACGTCCAGGTCCATGATCTCGACCTTGGGAATGGCAAGCAGCTCGTCCCGCTCCGCGAAGCCCTTCCAGGCCTCGGCGATCCCGACGAAGACGATTGAGGCCCCCGCATCGGACAGGGCCTGCGCGACCGCCCGGCCGACCGGATTGCGCCCATCGGTCACCAAGACCCGGCGATATTTGGGATCCGCCGTCAGTTCACGGAGTTGTCGGTCCTCGTTCATTGCCGGGCTCCCTTCCACGGGCAAGGCCATCAGAACGGCATTGCCGCTGCGATCGAGATAGGGAAACACCTGCACCGCCGCCGGTGCGTCACCGACTTCGCCATGCAGGTAGGCGAGCACGGTCGGCCCGGCGTCGAGGCTGACCGTGCCGACGCGCCAGGGCGTGCGTTCGCGAAAGTAGGGTTCCGTCGAGGTCCGCACCGTGGTCTCCGCGATCAGCTCACCGCCGGACGACACCGGCATCCAGGCCAAGTCGACCGAGAGGCAGGAGGCGCAGGCGTCGCGCGCGGGGTATTGGACGCGGCCGCAGTCGCGGCATGTCTGCAGTGTCAGAACCGAGCGCGCGGCACTGGCCGACATCGCCAGCGCGGCCCGGCTGCGGCCAGGCGGCGGAACCAGCGCCTCCTGGGTTTTCCGGCGCGGGTCCTTCTTGGGCGGCATGGCCAGCGGCTCGGTCGGCGGCGTGGTCCGGGTCATGCGGCGTAGTCCTCCTCCGCTTCCAACACCACTGCACCGGAGCAGAGACCGCGGTCGTAGTTGATCATGCCGAAACCGCTGACCAGCGCCGTCCGGGCCTTCGGCACCTGAGCACCGAGCGCCCGGTGGGTGATCTGGCGCAGCGCCTCGACCAGACCGATGTAGCCGCCCGCCGCACCGGCCTGGCCGGCGGACAACTGGCCGCCGGAGGTGTTGTGCGCGACGGATCCCGTCACGGTGAAGTCGTTGGCGCGCACGAAAGCCGGCGCCTCTCCCTTGGCGCAGAGGCCGAGGTCCTCGAACTGCATCATGACGATGACCGGATAGTCGTCATAGGTCTCCAGGACGTCGACGGCGTCCGGCGTCAGCCCCGCCATCGCCCAGAGTTCGTCCCGGTCGACGGCCCAACCGCCGCGCAACTGAATGGGATCTTCGGGGAAGGCATTGTGCCGCTCGATGGCTCCCAGAACGCGGGCGCCGCGAAGGCCGAGGTCCGCCGCGACCTCGGGGCGCGTCACCAGAAATGCCTCGGCGCCCGCGCAAGGCATCACGCAGTCGAACAGGTGAATGGGATCGGAGATCGGGCGCGCGGCCAGATACTGCTCCAGGCTCAGCGGCTTCTTCATGATCGCATGCGGATAGGACAGCGCATTCTGCCGCTGGGCGACGCAGAGCTTGCCGAAGTCCTCGCGCGTGGCGCCGTAGAGCTGCATGTAGCGCGCCGTCAGCAGGGCGAAGCTCGTGTTCGGTCCCCCGAAGCCGTAGGGATAGGAAGCGTCCTGCGCGAAGCGGCTGAAGGACGACAGCATCTTGCGGAAGCTGTCCACGTGATTGGTGTCTCCGGCCACACAGGCGACGATGTCCGCGTCGCCCGCCTGCACCGCCCGGGCCGCCCGCCGCAATCCCACGACACCGCTGGCTCCACCCATCGGAATATGGTCGAGCCAACGCGGCGAGAGGCCGAGATGCTGCGTCAGTCCCACCGCCGTATCGGGTGCGAGTGTAAAGCTGGAGACGCAAAGCCCATCGATATCGCCGGGCTTGATCCCGGCATCTTCCGTGACCCGTCGCAGCGCCCTGGCGATCCACCAGTGTGCCGTCTCGGTCGAATAGCGCACATAGGGCACCGAGACCGGAACGGCCACGGTGACACCCTCGTAGCCGGTCCGGCGGAGCGTCATGCCGCGCGCCTCTTGCCATGGCGCAGATCGTGGCAGTCGCCCCCGGCCTCCAGCCGCTGCGCCAGGACCTTAAGCTCGCCCCGCTGCACCTTGTTCGTGGAGGTCAAAGGCAGGGCTTCGACGAAGGCGACGTAGCCCGGCGCCTTGTAGTAGGCCAGCCGCCGCAGACACCAGGCCTGCAGCGCCAAGGCGATCGCCGCACGGGCAGCAGCATCGGCCTTCGTCTTGAGCGTCACGCAGGCGAAGACCTCCTCGCCGCGGATCGGATCGTAGACCGGGGCGACGGCCGCCGCGTCGACCTCGGCGTGCTGTTTGAGAACCTCCTCGACCTCCAGCGCCGCAATGTTCTCGCCTGAGCGGCGGATCACGTTCTTCTTGCGGTCGACGAAGTGCAGATCACCGTCCGCATCCGCGCGCACCACGTCGCCGGTGTGGAACCATCCGTCGCGCCAGATGTCAGCCGTGGCCGCCTCGTCCTTCAGATAATCGCGGAAGAAGCCGTAGGCGGGATCCGGCCCCGCGCGGCGAACCAGCAGTTCGCCGGGTTGATCGACTCCCGCGGGTTCGCCGTCGTCGGCGACGATCCGCACCTCGACCTCCGGGCCGGGCTTGCCGAAGCAACTGCTGCCGATCTTGCGCGGCTCGCGGTTGGCGGTGATGCAGCCACCGACGCCGACTTCGGTCATGGCCCAGGATTCGATCAGCGGAAAGCCGAAGCGCTCCTCGAAGGCGGCATGGAGCTGGACGCCGACGCCGGCACCGAAGCCGAAGCGCAGGTTATGATCGCGATCGGAGGCTGCGGGGTCGGCCTTCATCAGGATCGCGGGCATGACGCCCAGATAGTGCAAACAGGTCGCGCCCGAGGCCCGCACGGACTCCCACCAGCTGCGCGGATGGAAGCGGTCGAGCATGACCAGACACCCGCCGGCGCTGATCATCCCCATCACGGAACAGGCCAGGGCGTTCATGTGCGCCAGCGGCAAGGGTGTGAGCATCACGGCCTCGCCCTCGCCCAGGTCGCAGAGCCCTCCGAGCCCGACATACCAATCGCCGGCATGCAGGAAGTAGCCGTTGGTCAGCACGCACCCCTTGGGCTTACCGGTGGTTCCCGAGGTGTAGAGGACAGCCGCTTCAGTCTCAGACCCCAGCGCCGGTGGCTCCCTCTCGGAACCGAGCGGAGGAGGCGCCTCGTCCGGTCCGGCCACCGCGAGGGCCGTTCCAACCGCCGCTCCGGCCGCCCGCAGATCGGCGATCCGCTCCGACACCGCCACCGCGGCCGCCATCTCGCTATGACCGATCAGGTATTCCAGTTCGGCGGCGCGCAGGTCCGGGTTGATCGGAACGATGGACACTCCGACCGCGTTCAGCGCCAGGAAGTTCAAAACGAAATCGGGCCTGTTGAGCAGCAGAAGACCGACCCGGACCCCGGGGCCGTAGCCGGCGGCGCGGTAGCCGGCAGCGCGCGCATGGATCAACTGCTTGACGGCGGCATAGCCGAGATCGCCCTCGGCGATCCCATAGAGTCCGGCGGTTTCCGGCAGCACCCGCAGGAACGGCTTAGCGCCGTAGCGGAGCGCGGCGGCGTCGAAGCGCGAGGCGATGGTTTCGGTCGAGACGGGCATGGCCAGAGTTACATGAACAGTTGAATGTTGCCGTGCGGAGCGTCGAAGTTCAGCAGATCGACCCGCTTCAGCTTGATCTTCAAAGTGCCCTCCAGCAGCACCAGGTCGTGAGTCGCCCAGCCGGCATAGAGCGTTTGCACGTCGTTGCGCGTCTCGACGTAGTGAAAGGAGGTCCAGGTGCGGAAGGCGCCCGCGTCCGGCTCGAAGAGGTCGATCTGCGGTGCCTGCAGAAGATGCTGGGCGCGGCTCTTCGGCTTCTGCGAGAAGGTTCGCGCGCCGGACAGACGCTCGACCCTGACGCGGAGCAACAGCCTGTCCTCGTACATCAGGGAGGACTGCAGCAGAGGATCCGTCTGGCGCCACTCGGCGGGCATCCAATAGCGGCCGTCCTCCGTGAAGAGGTTCAGCCACGCCTCGTAATCGAGTTCGTCCAGAAGCCGTGCCTCGCGATAGACGAAGTCGATGAGATCCTGCGGAGCGATGCTGCTCATGCCCTGTCTCACGCGCCGGCCGGCTGGCGTTCCATCGAGGATCCGATGAAGCTGACCCAGGCATGGAACTGGTTGCGCATCTGCCGTTCCGAGGTACCGTTGATCACCTCCGTGACGTCATGGCGTTCTCCCGGCTGATAGAGACGCTGCAGATTCACCCAAGGATTGGCGTCGGCGCGCAATCCTTCCTGGGCGCGCTCGTACATCTCTAGATCGTCGTGTCCGACGATAGAGGTCGGCGCGTTGATCAGGCGATTGTACATCAAGGTGCGCTCGAACAGCATGTCCGGCGCACCGACCAGCCGAAAGGTCCAGCTTTCCACCAGTGTCTTGTCGGCGGCCAGAGGAATGAACACGCGCAGCGTCTGGACCGGCCCCTTCACCATGATGTTGGGGAAATAGACCGTGTTGTGGCGGTTTTCGTCGAGGATCCGGCGGGCCCGCTCTTCGCCGTAACTGGCGGTCATCTGCTCCATGTAGCCGGGCACTGCCGAGTAGTCGGCATGGATCGAGGTCGCAACGCCGGTGTGGCCGTGGCCGTTCGGCCAGACGCGGATGCCCATGCCTTCGAAAAACTCGTAGGAGCTCATGAAGGGGGAATAGACCTCGACCGCCATCGGCCGTTTCGCGCCTTCGACCTGCTCACGTTCCCAAACGGAGACCGCGGTCCCGGCCGAACTCTCGTGCGCGACCATGGGATGGCAGGTGTCGGTCTGGTTCTCGACCAGCATCTTCCAGTTACAGCCGTGCAGGTAGCGTAGCGGCGCGCCCTCGATCACCAGCCGTCCCTCGGGCGAGCGGTCGATCATGTTGTCGATCGACGACAGGCTCTCGCCGAAGAATGCTTCGAAACTCTGCCCGCCTTCGTTCAGCTTGACGAAGACGAAGTCGCGGTAGACGTGAACGTTGGCGACCGGCCTCAACCCTTCGACCGCCTCGGCCTCCTCCAGCCCGGTATGCTCGTAGCCTTTCTTGAGCGGGATCGACAGCAGCTTGCCGTTGGTTCGAAACGACCAGGCGTGATAAGGGCAGCGGAAGAACTTTCCGGTATTGCCGCAGGGCTCCGTGGTGATGCGCGTGCCCTTGTGCGGGCAACGATTGTAGAGAACGTGGATCGATCCGTCGCTATGGCGCACCACCAGAAGCGGCTGGTAGCCGACCGTCGCCGCGAGGTAGTCGCCCGGTTCCGGAAGTTGGCTGGCGTGACCGACGTAGACCCAGGTCTCCGCAAAGAGGTGGCGCATTTCCAGGTCGAAGACCTCGGGGTCGATATAGACGTCCCGATGCACCTCGGTCTCGCGCACCAGCGCGCGCAGGGCGGCGGGATTGTCGCGATAGCGGTCCATTCCTGATCCTCCCGGCCCTTGGTTCGAAGGCTGCTCTCGGTTCACAGATCCAGCACGAGTTTGGGCGACTTGGCGCGCGAGACGCAAATCTGCATGAGTTTGTTCGAAGCCCGCTCGGCGTCGCTCAGCACGGCGTCGCGATGATCGGGCAGACCCTCCAGAACGACCGTTTGGCAGACTCCGCAGTCGCCGCGCTGACAGTCGTAGAGCAAGTCGACACCGCCGCTTTCCAGGACATCGATGATCGACTTCCCCGGCGGAACGTCGAAGACCTGGCCGGTCGACTTCAGCTCCACCTGAAACGCGGCGTCGCCCTGCGGATCGGCGACGGGCGCGGTGAACAGCTCGTAGCGCAGCTTCTCCGGATCGCGGCCCCGCGCGGCGGCCTCCGCCTTGACCCGATCGATCATCGGCGCCGGGCCGCAGACATAGATCGGTGTCTCACTCTGCAAGGAGGCGATCAGAGCGGAGATGTCCAGCGCGAGATCGGGGTCGTCGTCGGGATGAAGAGACAAACGGTCGCCGCAGATCGTCCGCAATTCCTCAAGGAAGGCGAAGTGATCGCGGGAGCGCGCGGCGTAGTGCAGCGCGAAGGACTTGCCGTGCCGCGCCAGCTTCGCCGCCATGCTGACGAGTGGCGTGACGCCGATGCCGCCGGCGATCAGGACCGGAGACGCCGGACCGATGGAGAGCGGAAAGTTGTTGATCGGCGCCGAGGTGCGAATGCGGTCGCCTTGGGCCAAAGCGTGCATGTAGCGCGAGCCGCCCTGGCCAGGATCCTCCAGCCGCACGCCGAGCGCCCATTTGCCGGCCGCCTCCAGCTCCGGCAGAGCGACCAGCGAGTAGGGGCGGTCGCGACCGTCGGGCAAGACCACGCGCAAGTGCGCGCCGGGGTCGATCTCGGGCAGAGGCTCGCCGTCGGCGGCGGACAGCACGAACGAACGGATCAGCGGCGTGTCCCTGCGTACGGACTCGACAACGAGGTCAAAATGCGACACTGCAAAACTCTCGTCCGTCACTGCCATCGGGGAGACAGTGTATCCCAAACAATATGCAAGATCATATTTTACACTCTGCCGCGCCCTGTCAACAGTCTCGTCTTCGACGGCGGCTTGCCTTCGGCGGCCGGCTTCGGATCCGGAACGGCCGGACAGGCCGTGAAGCCGGCGCCTAGCCCATGACCTGCGGCAAAAACAGCACGATCTGGGGAAACAGAGTCAGCAGCAGCATCACCAGTAGGGTACAGGCGATGTAGGGTGCGGCCGCCAGGGCGACTTCCCCGAGCGTGGTGCCGGGCGGCCCTACCCCCATCATCACGAACAGCAGCATGCCGAAGGGCGGCGTCGAGAGGCTCAGCTCCAGGGCCAAGAGCATCAGGATGCCGAACCAGACCGGATCGAAGCCCAGACTCGTGACCAGCGGGATGAAGATCGGAAGCGTCAGCATCATCATCGAGAGCTGGTCCATGAACATCCCGAGCAGAATCAGGATCAGGAGCATGCCCAGCAGCATCACGTAGCGGCTCACCTCGAAGTCCGTCGCCCAGGCCAGCAGCCCGGAGGTGGCGCCGGAAAAGGCGAGCACCTGCGAGAAGGTGGAGGAACCCAGGATGATGAGGAACATCATGGCGGTGACGGCGAGCGCGCCCTTCAGGGCCTTGACGACCGCCGACCAGGTGAGACAGCGGTAGAGCAGGGCCAGCAGGATCACCGACAGAACCCCGAAAGCCGCGCTTTCGGTCGGCGTCGCCCAGCCGAGCAGGATCAGACCGATCACGGAAAAGACCACGAGCCCCATCGGCAGGACGTTGATCAAAAGCGCTCCGGCGATCTCGCCGGCCGAGGGGCGCTCGGTCGCGTAGCCAGGCGCCGCTTCGGGATCCCGCGCGATCTGAACGCGGATGACGATCACGTAGAGCAGCGCGAGCAGCACGCCCGGCAGGAGCCCCGCGATCAGCAGCGCGCCGACGTCCAGCCGGGCGAGCGATCCGAGCAGCACGGCCAGGGTCGAGGGCGGTATGATCATCGCCAGGCCGCCGGTGGCCAGGATAGGTCCCATGATCATGTGCTTCTTGTAGCCGCGCCGGGTCATCTCCGGGACCATGAGCGACCCCAGCATGGCGGTGTTGGCCATGGAGGAGCCGGAGAGCGTGGCGAAGACCGTGCCGCCGCCGACAGTCATGTAGGACAGCCGGCCGGGCAGGCCGCCCAGGCACTTGTCGAGCGCGTCGAAGACCCGCGCCGCCAGACCGGTGTGGAAGAAGAGTTCCCCCATGATCATGAAGAGCGGCACCGGCACCAGGGTGAAGGTGGTCAGCGCGCCGCTCGCGTTGGCCACCAGTTGATCGACGCCGGCCATGCCGCCCATGAAGATCAGCACGCCCAGGATGTTGACCGCGAGGAAGGCGATCGCGACCGGCACGCCGACGGCCATCAGGGCGACAAGGCCCCCGACGAGAAGAAGAGCCGCCTCCCACCAGAACATCGTCAGGCGCCCGCGACGTCCTGCGTCTTCTGATCGCCGCCACCGACGATCAGGAGGCGCAGGAACTCCGTGGCACAGAGCCCGAGCCCGACGGCAAGTAGGGCATAGGCCACCCAGCCGGGGACGTCGATGGAGCGGATGTCGACATCGTTGCGGACGACGGCCTCGAGCGTCAGAACCGCCGCACGCCAGGCCAGGAAGGCGGAAACGCCGAACGAGAAGGTCAGGCCGCCACGCAGAACCCATCGGTAGGCACGCGGCGGAAGTGCCGCCACGAAGCTGTCCACGGCGACGTGCCCGCCGCGGCGAACGAGCCAGGGTGCACCGCCCACCGTGGCGGCCAGCATGGCATACTCGATCAGCGCGCTCGCGGCCTGGATCGGCGGCAGGCCGAGGTTGCGCAACATCACGTCGACGACGATCAGAAGCGCGCTCAAGCCCAGCGCCGCGGCGCCCGCGACGGCCAGGGCAAGAACGAGTCCGTCATAGACGCGGATCAGCGCAGGCATCGCCGGACCGCGGCCGAGTACGGATCGTCGGAGGCCACAACGTCAGCGGTCATAGTAGGCGTCGCGAAGCGCGTCGTAGTGCCGGCTCCCGCTCTCCTTGAGACGGTCCCAGGCCGTCTCGAAGGCCCGGTCGAGATAGGCCTCGGCGGCGGGGCCGCTGATCTCGACCACTTCCATGCCGCCCTCCCGCACCGCCCGGTCGGTATCGGCGATGTTCTGCTGGTAGTAGTCGTAGGACTCCTGCTCGTACTCCACCGCCGCGGCCGTCAGAATCTCCTTCGCCTCGTCGGACAGGCTTCCCCACTTCTCCTCGTTCATGACCACGACGAGGTCGGTCTGGAAGAAAGGCGGATCGATCCGGTGAGTCAGGAACTCGTCCCAGGAGAGATCCTGGACCGCAACCAACGGCCAGCCGATCCCGTCCACCACACCGCGCTCCAGGGCGGTGTAGACCTCCGGCACGGGCACGGAAACACTGGTGGCGCCGAGCGCGTCGAAGAACTCCCGATAGATCGGCTGACTGCGCAGTTTCACGCCCGAGAGGTCGACGTTTCCATCCTCGCCGCGCGCCGGCTCCTCGGTCAGGTAGATGTGGAAGGTAATGCCCGTGTCGATATGGGCGAGCAGATAGGCGCCGAGCTTTTCCTGATAGACCTCGCGCATGACCTCCAGGCCGCCGTTCTCACGCGCTTCCATCGCCGTGATGGTGGAGCCGACCCAGGCGTCCACTTCGGGCACCTGACCGAGATAGTAGGTGCCCGGACCGTACTGCATGTCGATCACGCCGCGGCGGATCGCCTGCGCCTGCTGCGGCGGCGGAACGACCTCCGGCCCGCCCATGTAGTCGATGCGGACGACACCTTCACCGAGGTCGTTGACCTTGTCGACGAAGCGCAGAAAGCTTTTCGAGAACTCGACGGGCGCCGGAAAGGCGGTCACCGCGCGCAGGACCTCTTCGGCGCCGGCCGGCCCTGCCAACCCTCCGCCCACCAGCCCCGCGGCGAGCGCCAGAGCAGCCGATCTCTTCCCCATCCGGACGACACGAGCGAACATCTTCTTCTCCCTGTCTGTCGGAGCATTCCCCACTCCGGTTTGCTTGGAACCCCACATCCCGTCGGGTAACACCCTGGATAGACCCGACCGTCAGGCCGGCGGCCGCGCGAGGCCGGCGAGGCGCAACTGGTCGAGAAACCCCGCCAGCCGCGACTTGCGGTAGGCCTCGAGATCCCGTTCCCGATAGTCGAAGAAACCGACGCCATCCTTCAGACCGTTGCGGCCGGCGTGCATGTTGCGGTCGACGATCGAAGGAGCGGCGAAGCGGCTCTCTCCGGTGGCGTCGGTCATGTAGCGGCTGGCGTAGTAGAGAATGTCGTTGCCGCCCCAATCGATGAACTCCAGCAAGCCGAGCACGGCAAAGCGGAAGCCCAAGCCGTAGAGCAGCGCCTTGTCCACGTCCTCCGCGCTCGCCACTCCCTCCTCGACCAGCCGCGCGGCCTCGTTCATGGCCAGCATCTGAACCCGCGGCACGATATAGCCCGGCGACGCCTTGAGCCGAACCGGCACCTTGCCGACGTCCGTGAGCAGTTTTTCGAGGGCTTGGATCACCGCCTCGTCGGTCCGCCCGGACGGACTCACTTCGACCAGCGGCACGAGGTAGGCGGGGTTCAGCCAGTGCGCATTCAGAAAGCGCGCAGGCCGGGAGACGAACCCGATGAGTTCGTCCACCAGAAAAGTCGAGGTGGTCGAGGCGACGATCGCCTCGGGCGCCAGGTATGGATCGATCAGGGCGAAGGCCCCGGCCTTGGCTTCCTTGATCTCCGGTACGCCCTCGAAGACCACGGCGGCACCGTCGACGGCGGTCGCGGCGTCCGAGCGCGGAAGCACGCGAATGCGCGCGACGATGCGATCGATGGCCGCCGTCTCGAACAGGCCAAGCTCCGCGAGCGTGGCCAGGCTGCCCTCGATCTCCGCCAGGGCCTCGCCCCGAAACCGCGCGAACTCCTCCGACGTGCGAGGCTTGGCGTCGAGCAGAGCCACCTCGAAGCCGGCGTAGGCAAAGACATGAGCGATACCGCGGCCCATGCGGCCCGCGCCCACGGCGCAAATCCTGGCTTGTGCCACGCTCTAAAGACCCTCCTGGAGAAGTGCGGCCATTTCCGCGCGCGTCAGCTCCGCGAGACCGAGCGTCTCCAGGGTCCGGCCGGTGGCGGCGAAGTCTTCCTCGGCAACGGCGGAGGCGACCGCCAGTAGACCCGCCGCGACGCGGCAATCGATGCCGGCCCAGCGGGCGACCGATGCGAGGAACGCCAACCCCAGTGCGATGTCCTCGCGCATATAGCGATGGGTGCGAAGATCGAGGTCCTCGCGCCAATCGCCGCTGTCCGTCAGCTTATCGTGGGCGAGATTGCCGTACATCCACTCGTCGCCGTCGGCGCTGTAGTGGTCGGCGAGCGGGAAGTGCGGAGCCGCATAGCCCAGCGCCTCGCGGACGGCCATGCGCTCGCCGTCCAGAGCCGTCGTTACACGCCGGATCGACGGCTGAGTTCCCTCGTTGTGGATGTCCCAGTGGTCGAAATGCTCGATCGGACCCGCATTCATCAGGATGAGCGGCGGATGGATGATCGGCCCGGCGTTCATGAGCGCGGCGGAGAGCGCGTCTTCGATCGGCTCGATCGAGCCAGGGAAGGCCCCGGCGATACGGGCGATCGCATGATCGTGCAGGCGGGCGGGAAACACGCCGGTCGGCAGCCGCGTGGCCCGTGTCGTGATCGCAACCTCGTGGGGTCCATGCTTGCGACAGAGCCAGGGAAGCGTTCCGGTCTCCCCGATCGCGATATCCGCCTTGCAGCCCGTGTCGCGCAGCGCCTTCATCATCAGGTAGCTACCGAAGGTGCCCGGCGGCAGGAAGAGCACCTGACCGTCGCTGAGATTCGGTGCCAACGCGTTGGCGAGATCGACTTGAGCGAAGGCCGGCGTCGGCGCGACGATCAGGTCCGCATCGGCCACCGCCGCCGCGATGTCGTCGGTGATCGCGTCGATGGCGACCAGACGGCGGCCCTCGAAGTCCTTCAGATAGATACCGCCGGCATCGCGCGCTGGCTTCAGGGCCTCCGCATCGCGGCGCCAAAACCGGACGGATCCGCCGCGCAGCGTGATGTCGGCCGCCGCAGCGTAAGAGCCGTTACCTCCCCCGAGAACAGCGACATTCATAAAGAGATGGTCCCCCCGCCGTTCGCTGACGGCGTCGTTATCGTCCGAGGCTACTTTCAAACTTTATGCAAATACATAGAAATTCACAAGAGCGTCGGCTGCCCTCGTGTCCGATAGCTCCTTCGATCCCGTTAGAGACTGTCGTCCAGCGCGGAGGTTCGCCTCCGCACGAAGGGTCCGTCCCACAGCGCGTCGGCGGAGAGCTGAGACGGATCGGTATGCCCGGTCAAACCCAAGACCCGGCCGACCTCGTCCGCGAGTAGAGACAGGGCGTGATCCGCACCCGAACGACCGCGCGCTGCTACCGCAAGCAGAAAGGGACGCGCCGCAAAGGTGAAACTTGCACCCAACGCGAGCGCCCGCACCACATCGCTGCCGCTGCGCAGCCCGCTGTCCATCATAACCGTCAGACGGTCGCCGGCGCGTTCGGCCACGGCCGGCAGCGCCTCGATCGCCGCCGGCGTGGCATCGAGCTGGCGGCCGCCGTGATTGGAGACGATAACGCCGTCGGCGCCGACGGCGACGGCCATGTCGACATCTTCCGGCGAAAGCACGCCCTTCAGCACCATCGGCCCCGGCCAGGCCTCGCGAATGCGCCGGAGCAACGCCGGCTCGAGCCGGCCTGTAATCTGCCTGGCCATGAAGGCAGCAAGCGACTGCGCGCCACTGCCGGCCGCAGCATAGGGCGCCAGCGTCGCGAAGGTCGGCGTCCCGGCACGCAGTGTCGCCAAGGCCCAGGCCGGATGCGCCAGAATGCCGGCGGCGCGCCCCGCGGTCGGCCGGAAAGGAAGACGAAAGCCGTTGCGCAGATCGCGGAGCCGCTTACCGGGTACCGGGATGTCGATGGTGACCACCAGCACCCTCACTCCGACTCTCTTCGCCCGCTCGATCAGATCGAAGGTCACCGCGTCGTCGGTGGAGACGTAGAGCTGGAACCACAGGCTCCGCGGCGCAATCTCGGCAGCCCGCTCGATCGTCGTCGAGGCGGCGGTGCTGAGGATATAGGGGACATCCGCCGCCTCGGCCGCCGCAGCCAAGGTCGCATCCATCTCCGGCCAGATCAGATCGGCCAACCCCACCGGCGCGATGCCGACCGGCAGGGCATAGGACCGGCCGAAGATTTCCGCCGCCGTCGTGCGGTCGGCGACATCGCGGCCATAGCGCGGGAGGAGCCGGATCGTCTCCAGCGCGTTCCGGTTCCGCCTGAGACCGCTTTCGTCTCCGGCGCCACCTTCCAGGTAGTCGCGCACCAGCCTCGGCAAGCGGCGGCGGCCGAGCTCCATCAGATCGTCGAGCGCCGGCAGGTAGCTTAGATCGCCGGGCATGGAGCGACGCGGGCGAACCGGGAACGGGGAGAGATCATGGAACGTCCAACGACCAGAGACAGCGGCCAAGTCATTGCAAATGCATATATTATCCCTGTCCTCTCCGCAAGCAGTCGCTTGACGGTCGGGACGGCGCGGCGTCGCGTCAGGCAAGCAACGCGCGCCGGCCACCGGGGAAGTCGGAAATATGCACTTGCATTTATCCCAATGTCACCGAACGATAGCCGCCCATGCCGGTTCGTACGCAGCCCCGCCGATGTGACGAGACCATGCCGCCCGAAGCGCAGGGTGCCGTCATGAGACTGCGGCGATGACGCGGCTACTCGCCATCGTCCTGCGCGCACCGCTTCTCATCGCCGGCGTCGGCGCCTGTCTTTCGCTTGCAGCGATTATGACGATCATGGTCACGGATGTGATCGGCCGGCATCTGCTCAACGCTCCGGTGCCGGGAGCAGCCGAACTGATCGAACTCCTGATGGCCCTGCTGGTGTTCTCCGCGCTGCCGCTGACGACCCTGAGGCGCGAGCATATTCAGGTGGACCTCTTCACCTCCCTGGTCCCCATCAGGGCCCGCCGCATCACCGAAGCGCTGGCGAACGCCGTGGCAGCCGTGATCGTGACCTTCATTACCTGGCGTCTCTACGACAAGACCGTCGAGATCGTCGGGTACGGCGACACCACGGCGTTTCTGCGCCTCCCGCTTGCACCGGTCGCGGGCGTCATGACGGCGATGGCCGGTCTCACCGCCATCGCCTTCTTCGTCAACAGCGCGCGCGACCTGCGCCCCAAAGCGACCGGCCCGAAGGCGCCCCCTCCGCCTGGGGAGCCGCGGCCTTGAGCGCGGCCGTCATCGGACTTGCCTGCATCCTCGGCCTGGCGATGCTGGGCGTGCCGATCGCCTTCGCGATGATGCTGGTCGGGTTCGTCGGCTTCGCCGTCATCACCGACTGGTATCCGGCGATGGCCATGGTGGGGCAGCTCGCCTACGACACCTCCCTGACCTACAGCCTGGCGGTCTTGCCGCTGTTCATCCTGATGGGCAACTTCATCACCCGCGCCGGCCTCTCGGACGACCTCTATCGGGCGGCCTATGCCTTCGTCGGCCATCTGCGCGGCGGGCTGGCCCTCTCGACCCTGATCTCCTGCGGCGGCTTCTCCGCCGTCAGCGGCTCGAGCCTGGCGACCGCCGCGACCATCTCCAAGGTCGCCATGCCCTCGATGCGACGCTTCGGCTATGCCGACACACTCGCGACCGGATCGATCGCCGCCGGCGGCACGCTCGGCATTCTGATCCCGCCGTCCGTCGTCCTAGTGCTCTACGGGATCATGACCAACAACGACATCGGTCAGCTGTTCATCGCCGGCATCCTGCCGGGGCTCGTCGGTCTGCTCCTCTACTGCCTGACCGTTCAGGCCATCACGCTGGCCAACCCCGAGGCCGGACCTCCGGGAGAGTGCACGGGCTGGCGTGAGAGATTGGCAGTTCTACGCCGGACCTGGGGCATTCTCGCCCTCTTCGCGCTGGTGATCGGCGGCATCTACGGCGGCCTCTTCACCCCGACCGAGGCGGCCGGCGTCGGCGCGGCCTCGGCACTCCTGCTCGCCCTTGCGAGAGGCGGACTGAGCCTACGCGCCGTCGTCGGCATCCTGCTTGAAAGCGCGCGCACGACGGCGATGATCTTCGCCGTCCTGATCGGCGCCTTCATGTTCGCCAACTTCATCAACGTCGCCGGACTGATGCGCGATCTGCAAGCGGTGATCGCCGCGCTGGACATCGGCCCCTTCGCCGTTCTGGCCGGGATCCTGGTCTGCTACCTCCTGCTCGGCATGGTCCTGGAAAGCATGTCCATGCTGCTGCTCACCATTCCGATCTTCTATCCGCTTGCGATCGCTGCCGGCTTCGATCCGATCTGGTTCGGCATCGTCGTCGTCGTGGTGATCGAGATCAGCCTGATCACGCCGCCGATCGGCATGAACGTCTTCATCTTGCGCGCGACGCTTTCCGACGTGGCGACGACGACCGTCTTTCGCGGCGTCCTGCCCTTCGTCGGCGCCGACATCCTGCGGCTTCTGCTTCTGCTGACCGCGCCCTGGCTGGTGCTCACCTGACACCCCGAACCATCGCCGGGGGAACCGAAACACCGAACCCGAAACTCCGAGAAACGAAGGACTCCGCAATGCCTGAACTGCTCAAGAAGACCGCGGCGGCGACCGCGTTCGCCGCCGCGCTCTGCGCCGCTGCCGCTGGTGCCGCCGCTTCCGAAGACCAGACGGTTCTACGGCTGTCGAATTGGCTGCCGACGACCCATCCGATCTACAGCGATATTCTGGTGCCCTGGGCCGAGTCCGTGGCGGCGGAAACCGAGGACCGGGTAACGGTCGAGTTCCTGCCCGCGCTCGGGCGCCCCGCGGCTCACTTCGATCTGGTACGAGATGGCGTCGCCGATATCGCGATGAGCGTGCATGCCTACACGGCCGACCGTTTTCCGACGGCCTACGGCGTCACACTGCCCGGCTACGCCGACGACTCACTCTCCGCGTCCGTCGCCTATTGGCGAACCTTCGAGACCCACTTCGCGCAGGCCGGCGAATTTGGCGACGTCAAACTACTCGGGCTTTGGGTCCACGGCCCCGCCTACATCTGGACCAAGGACAGAGCCATCGAGGGGCTGGAAGATCTCGACGGGCTTCGTCTCCGCGCCACCGGCGGCATCGTTCAGGACATCGCCGAAGGGCTCGACATCGTGCCCCAATTCGCACCGGCCAGCGAGACCTACGAACTGGTTGCCCGAGGCGTCGTCGATGGCGTGCTCTTCCCGATGGAATCGGTGGTCAGCTTCAGGCTCGATCCGATCCTGACCGACGCGCTGACGATTCCCGGCGGTCTCTATCGCGACAGTCACTACGTCATCATGAACAGCTCGACCTTCGCGGCTCTCAGCGCCGAGGATCGGGCGGCGATCGAAGCGGTCTCGGGCGAGGCGATGGCGCGCCTTGCGGGCGCGGCGTGGGACGAGGCGGACGCAGCCGCCCGCGAGACGCTGGAAGCGGCCGGCTACAGCTTCACCCCGGCATCGCCGGAGATCCTGGCCGAGGTCGAGCGCCAAGGCGAAGAGCTCAAGGATGCCTGGACGGCCCGGGTCGAGGCGCTCGGCATCGATGGCGAGGCCGCGCTGGCGACCTATGTCGAGGAGATCGCGAAGGTGGCCGCGGAGTAAGGCCGTCTCCCCGTCCAGAGCATCTTGTGATCGTATGGACTCGCGTCGTAGTTCCGCCGATCCCAGGAAACAGACTCTCACACTCTGAATCGAGACCGGATTTAACGTCATCGTCGGACCCAATACCTGGGTCCGACCGATCGCTATCTGGTCTGGAGCGCGGCCGCCATCGTCCGGTTTTTCACGCCGAGCGTCCGCAGAATGGCCGAGACGTGCAGCTTCACGGTGCCCTCGCCGATCCCGAGTCTGTCGGCGATGTCGCGGTTGGACGACCCTTGCCGCAGCAGGCTCAGGACGTCGCGTTGCCGCCCGGTCAAGCGGGCCTCGGCTTGAGGATCGGGTAGCGGCCGACCGGGTTCGGACTGGTCCAGAGACGGACTGCCGGTTGCCGGACCGGAGGTTTTCTCCTTGCCGGCCGTCAGCAGTCCACGGGCCGCGTCGAAGGTCTTCGCGAAGTCGTCGAAGGCAGCGATAAGATTCCCGACGGCCCGGTTTTGCACGCTTGCCGCAGCCTGCCGGCCCTGGGTCGGTCGGCCGTGGTTCTGCCGGAGTTCCTCCACCGCGCTCTGCAAACGGTCGAAAGGGCGCAGAACGTCGCGGGCCGCGATGGCGGCGAAGCGGCCGTCCGAAACCTCGTCGCGCTTGGCCTGGGACATCGCCCGCTCCAGCGCCTCGAGAGCTTCGCGCCGGTCGGTCACGTCGAGCGCCACGCCGTCCCAGATCACCGTCCCGTCGGCGAGGCGGCGGGGATGCCCGATGGAGCGGACCCACATGAAATGACCGTCCGCGCGCATGACCCGTACTTCCTCATCGAGAACGCTCAAGGACGCGGCCGAGCGTTCCAGCGCGGCGATGAAACCTTCGCGGTCGTCGGCATGAACCCATTCATGCTGGACAAAGTCCCGCTGCATCAGGTCGTCGGGATCGAGACCGAAGGCTTCATGGATGTCCGGGCTGACGTAGCTGTAGCGATAGCGGCCCTCCGGCGTCCGCAGGCGCTGCATCGTGTGGCCCGGGAAGTGACCTTCGAAGAGGTCGGCGAATCCCTCCAGACGTTGCCGAGGCGCGGAGGCTGCGGAGGCGTTTTTCTGTGCTGACATATAACTTTAGATATAGAAAATTCCCGGATTGTCAAGAGATGATGTCGAATCGGGACTGGATTACGTCTCTGAAGTCTGATTTCATACGTCAAAAGATATATTGCCTCGAAGAGGCTGCTTGGGAGGACTGAGCTTGGACAAGATCATCATCGAGGCGCGGGTCAACGAACTCGCGCCGCGCGACGAAAACCCGAACGTTCCCTTCCTGCCGGCGGAGATCATCCGCGACGCCAAGGCCTGCTATGACGAAGGCGCGGCCGTCGTCCACTATCACGGCCGGACCGCGCAGGGCGCGCCGGACCACTCGCCCGGCTTCTATCTGGAAACCAACGCGGGCATCCGCGATCTCTGCCCGATCCTGATCCACCCGACGCTCGGCTATGTCGCCAACGACACCGACGCCCTGGGCCGTTTCGCCGCGGTCGAGGAGATGATGAAGGATGCCAAGACGGCGCCGGACTTCGCGCCGATGGACGTCGGCAGCGTGAACGTCGACTGGTGGAATCCGAAGGAGGTGAAGTTCGACACCACCGAGCTGGTCTACAAGAACTCGACCGGCACGCTGATGCACTTCGCCGGACGCATCAAACACCACGGCCTCACCCAGTATCTGGTGTCCTGGAACGTCAGTTCGACACGCCAGATCGACGCCTTTATGAAAATGGGCGTGGTGCCCGAGCCGGCCTACGTCTGCTTCTGCCTGACCGACGGCATCATGCTGGCCGGCCACCCCGGCACGCCGCAGGGCCTAGACGCCCATACCGCCTTCCTGCCCAAGGACCGCAAGTTCGTTTGGACGGTGGTGAACTACAAGGGCAATCTGCTGCTGCTGACCGAGAAGATCATCCGCGAGGGCGGCCATATCTCCATCGGCCTCGGCGACTATCCCTTCAGCGAATACGGCCAGCCGACGAACGCGGAGATCATCGCCAAGGTCGTCGCGCAAGCCCGCGCCCTGGGCCGCGAGCCGGCCACGGTGGAGGAGACACGCGAGATCCTGGCCATGCAGAAGGTGCGTGTCGCGGCCTGAGCCGGTCGACACGGAAAAACGACGCCGAACAATAACGAAACCAAAGAACAGTCTGGGGGAAATCCTGATGTCGCTCAAAACCAAACTCGGCAGCACCGCCGTCGCCGCGGCGACGCTTTGCCTGGCCGCCGCCGCTCAAGCCGAGACCTTCAAGATGCAGACCTTCCTCGGCGCCAACGCGGCAACGACGAAGGCCTTCGAGCAGATGGCGATCGACCTGAAGGCCGCGACCGACGGCGAGGTCGACATCCAGGTCTTTCCGGCCGGCGCCGTGGTCGGTCCGCGCGAGACGATGGATGCCATCGAGAGCGGACTGCTGGACGGACAGTACACCGGCCCGACCTTCTTCGCCGGCAAGAACCCGGCCATGGCCGTGCTGGGCGACACGCTCTCCGCCTACCCCGACACCGCGACCCGCGACGCCTGGTTCACGACGGGCGGCGGACTGGAGTTGGGCCGCCAGTTGTATGCCAAACACGGGCTGCACATGATTTGCCAGGTCTATTGGCCGCAGGAGCAGATTCCCTCCACCGTGCCCATCGAGTCGGTCGCCGACTTCCAGGGCATCAAGATCCGGGCACCCGGAGGCCTGCCGTCTGACCTGCTGACACGCGCAGGCGCGTCGCTGGTGAACCTGGCCCCCGGCGATGCGATCAACGCCCTCGAAACCGGCGTGCTCGACGCCAGCGATCTCGCCAGCGTCGGTTTGAACGTAGCCTTCGGCATGCACAATAAGGCGAAGTACTCAATCCTGGCGCGTCATTCCATGCCGGTGACCGAAATGTCGGTCTCGCAAGACAAATGGGACGGTCTCTCGGAAGACGCCCGGATGAAATTCGACAGTGCCTGCAACGATCTCTCCGATACCTTGAAGGAGACGCTCAGCCAGCAGGATGCGGAAGCGATCGAGAAGGCCAAGGGCGAGCTTGGCGTGACCTTCATCGAGTTCGGCAAGGAAGATGCAACCCTGTTCCGCGAGATGCTGTTGGAGGTCTGGGCCGACTGGAGCGCCAAGGGTCCGGACGCCAAGGCCATCGTGGAGAGCCACAAGGCCTACATGACGTCTCTCGGCATCCTCTAGTCCGATTATCGGGATGGCCGCGGCGCCCCCGCAACCCGCCCAAAGGCCGCCAAGGCCGCCCGTGCCCCCTGTTGTCGAGCGCTTCGTTCTGGCCTTGGGCCGCGTCCTGGCCTGGGGCTTCCTGGCGATCGTGGCGCTCATGGTCTACGAGGTCGTCGCCCGCTACGCCTTCAACGCGCCGACCTTCTGGGCCCACGAGATCTCCGGCATCCTGGCGGCCGTCGCCTTCGTCTTCGGCGGCGCCTACTGCATGGCGGAGGGCAGCCACCTGCGCATCGGCATCGCGGTGGACGGCGCGGGGCGCCGCTTCCGGCTGATCGCCAAGACGTTGGGACTGTTCTGCGGGCTGCTTTATCTCGGCGGCCTCACCCTGGCGATGTGGCCCATCGTCCAGAAGTCGCTGTTCCGCTTCACGCCGGACGGCCTTTGGATGCCCGAGCGCTCCGGCACCTCCTGGAACACTCCGGCCCCCTCCTTCGTGAAGTTCGCGCTGCTGCTCGGCGCGGCGCTGTTCGCGCTCGTCGTGATCGTGCATCTGGTGCGGGTCCTGCGCGGACGGAGCGACGCGACGGTGCCCGACGGCGGCGGCGAAAGCTGATGGACATCGGCACGATTTCCCTCGTGATCGTCGCCGCGATGATCGGGCTTCTGATGCTGGGCGTTCCGCTGGCCTTCGTCTCGGGCGCCATCGCGGTCGTGCTGGCCTATACGCACTTCGGCCTGGGCGGGCTCTTCCTCGTCGGCAGCCGTACGGCCGAGTTCGTCGGGTCCTTCGCGCTGGTCGCGGTCCCGATGTTCGTGCTGATGGCCTCCATCATGGAGCGGTCGGGCGTCGCCCGCGACCTCTACCGGGCCTTCCACATCTGGGCCGGCCGGATGCCCGGCGGCATCGCCGTGATCACCATCTTCGTCGCCGTCATTCTGGGTGCGACCACCGGCATCATCGGCGGCGAGATCGTGCTGCTGGGGCTGATCGCCCTGCCGCAGATGCTGAAGCTCGGCTACGACAAGAAGCTCGCGATCGGGACGATCACGGCGGGCGGCTCGCTCGGCACCATGATTCCGCCCAGCATCATCCTGATCTTCTACGGAATCACGGCGCAGGTCTCGATCTCCCATCTCTTTCTCGCGACCGTGGTGCCGGGCCTGCTGCTGGCGGGGCTCTACATCGGCTACATCCTGGTGCGCTGCGGCCTGAACCCGGCGCTCGGGCCGCCGCTCGGCGAGGCCGAGCGCGACATTCCGCTGGCCGAGAAACTGGCCCTGCTGAAGAACGTCGCCCTGCCGCTGGCCGTCGCCGCCGCCGTGCTGATCTCCATCTACGCCGGCTTCGCCTCCATCACCGAGTCCGCCGCCGTCGGCGTGGCCGGGACGATCTTCGCCGCCTGGGTGCGCGGCGAGCTGACCCTCGAGATGATCAGCGGCGCGCTGATCCAGGCCTTGAAGACCTGCGGCATGGTCTTCTGGCTGGTATTCGGCACCAACGCGCTGATCGGCGTCTACAACCTGCTCGGCGGCATCGCCTTCGCCAAGGGCCTTCTGTCCGGGATCTCCTCGGAACCGGCCGTGGTGCTCGCCATCATGATCGCAGTCTTCATTCTGCTGGGCTTCTTCATCGACTGGATCGGTATCCTGTTCCTGACCATGCCGATCTTTCTGCCGACCCTGCAGCTGCTGGGCTACGACCCGATCTGGTTCGGCATCGTCTTCAATCTCTCCATGCAGATCGCCTATCTGACGCCGCCCTTCGGCCCGGCCTGCTTCTATCTGAAGGGCGCCGCGCCGCCCGAGGTCAGTCTGCAGGACATCTTCGCGGCCCAGTGGCCCTTCATCGCCCTGCAGTGCCTCGGCCTTCTGCTCGTCGTTCTCTTCCCCGGTCTGTCGCTCTGGCTGCCGAACCTGGTCTACGGATAAACCCATGGCTCACGTCACTGTCCTGAAATCGCTCGCGAGAGGCGGGTCGACCAATCGCCTGGGTCCGGACGACCTGAAAGCCATACTCGAGACGATGCTGCGGATCCGCAGGTTCGAGGTGCGGGCGAAAGAGCTGTTTCTCGCCGGAGTCATCAAGGGAACGGCGCACTCGTCGGTCGGTCAGGAGGCCATCGCCGCCGGGGCCTGCCGCGCGCTTGAGCCCATCGACTTTCTGCTGACCCATCACCGCGGGCACGGTCATACCATCGCGAAGGGCGCGGACATCAGGCGCATGTTCGCCGAGCTGATGGGCAGAGCGCCGGGCTACTGCTTCGGCCTCGGCGGCTCCATGCACATCGCCGACTTCGACCTGAACATCCTGGGCGCCAACGGCATCGTCGGCGCCGGCATGGGTCTGGGAACCGGCGCGGCCCTGGCCGAGAAGCTGAAGAAGACCGGCGCGATCGGCATCGCGCTCTTCGGCGACGGCGCCGCCAACGAAGGCATTTTCCACGAGGCCATGAACCTCGCGGCCGTCTGGTCTCTGCCGCTGATCTTTCTCTGCGAAAACAACCACTACGGCCTCTCGACACCCAGCGACATGGTCACCGCCGGCCCCTCCATCGCGGCGCGCGGCGCGGCCTACGGGGTGCCGAACGAACGCATCGACGGCAACGACCCGATCGCCGTCTTCGATGCCGTGGAACGGGCGGCCCTGCGCGCCAGAAGCGGCGACGGGCCGACCCTGATCGAGGCCCTCACCTACCGCTGGGACGACCACTCGATGCGGGCGAACCTGCCGGCCTACCGGACCGACCGCGAAGAGGAGGAGTGGCGCCAGGCCGATCCCATCCTGCGTCTGCGCGACCGGGTCATCGCCGCGCGGGCCATCGACGCGGCGGAGCTCGACGCGCTCGGTCAGGCCATCGACCTGGAGATCGAAGCGGCGATCGACTGGGCGAAAGACCAGCCGGAGCCGACGCTGGAGGCCGCGCTGCAGCTCGTCATGCCGCCGAAACCGGCCGACGGGTCCCCGGAGCCCGCGCCGGGACCGCGCGCCCTCTCCTACAAGCAGGCGATCAACGAAGCCTTCCACCAGGAGATGGCAGCCGACGAAAGCGTGATCATGATCGGCGAGGACGTTTCCCGGATCGGCGGCATCTTCGGCCTGACCGTCGGCCTGCGCGATGCCTTCGGGGAGGAGCGCGTGCGCGACACACCGATTTCGGAGGGCGCCATTTCCGCCTGTGGCGTCGGCGCCGCGATGTGCGGCCTGCGGCCAATCGTCGAAATTCAGCTGTTCGACTTCGTCTCCCTGATGATGGACGCCATCGTCAATCAGGCGGCGAAGGCCCGCTTCATGCTGGGCGGCAAGGCCAAGGTGCCGGTCGTCTTTCGCGGGCCCCAGGGCGCCGGCATCCGGCTTGCCGCGCAGCACTGCCAGTCGCTGGAATCGCTCTTCGCCAACATACCGGGGCTAGAGGTCTACGCGCCCTCAAACGCCTACGACGCCAAGGGCCTGATGATTTCGGCGATCCGCGCCGACAATCCGGTCGTGTTCCTGGAACACAAACTCTTCTACCTCGGCGCCGAGCAGCCGGTGCCGCGGGAAAGCTATGCCATCGCACCCGGCAAGGCGCGGATCGTACGTCCCGGAACCGACGTCACCGTGATCGCGACGCTGGCCATGGTGGAGCGCGCGGTACAGGCGGCGGACCGGCTGGCCAAACAAGGCCTGTCGGTGGAGGTCATCGATCCGCGCACCATCAAGCCGCTGGACAGCGAGACCATCGTCGAGAGCGTCAAGAAGACCAACCGGGCTGTGGTGGTGCATGAGGCGGTTCGCTTCGGCGGCTTCGGCGGCGAGATCGCGGCGACGATCATGGAACAGGCCTTCGACTATCTGGACGCACCGGTCGCCCGCATCGGCGCTCCGGACATGCCGGTGCCCTACAACGACCGGCTCGAGCGCGACTACATGCCGGACGCCGGAGAGATCGCCGCCGCTATCAAGGAGGTCTGTTATGTCCGTTGATCGCGAGACACCCGTTGATCGCAAAGTCATCGTGCCGCCGGGAATGGAGGCGGTCTACGACAGCTTCCACTACGCACCCGGCATTCTGATCGGAAATACGCTCTATATCTCAGGTCAGGTTGGGCGGGACCGCGATCTGAAGGTCGTCGAGGGCACCGAGGCCCAATATGTCCAGGCCTTCGAGAACGTGAAGGCCGTCCTGGATGCCGCCGGCGCCTCCTTCGAGGAGGTGGTGGAGCTGGAAACCTGGTTCCTCGACGGCATGGCGGACCTGAAGCTCTTCATGGCGATCAAGGACCGTTACTTCACCAAGGCCTATCCGACCTGGACCGGCTTCGCGGTCCGCGGCTTCTCGATGCCGGGGATCCTGGTGGAGATCAAATGCACCGCTGTTCTGGAGGCCTAGTCCCATCGCACCGACCCTGAAAGAGATTCTCGCGAGCGACCGCACCAACCTCGGTACCTGGTCGCAGATCGCCGCGCCGGAAATGATCGATCTGGTCGGCCTGAACGGCTTCGACTTCACCATCATCGACTGCGAGCACGGATTCTTCGGCATGGAGACGGCGGAGAATCTCTCGCGCGCCGCCGACGCCGTCGGGATCGCCGCGGCAGTGCGCGTCGCCGCCAACGAGCCGACGATGATCATGAAGGCGCTGGACGCCGGCATTCGCCACGTCGTCGTGCCCAACCTCGCGACGGCCGAGGAGGCCGCGCGTGCAGTCGCGGCCACCCGTTTCGGACCGCAGGGCCTGCGCGGAGCCTGTCCCTGCTGCCGCTCCGGCGGTCACTTCATCCGCAACTGGAAGGATTACGTGACCGAGGAGGAAGCGCGGGTCGGCGCCATCGGTCTGGTCGAAACCAGGGAAGGCTACGAGAACTTCGCCGAGATCTGCCGCAACAGGGAGATGACGGCCTTCATGTTCGGGCCCTTCGACCTGTCCGTCTCCCTGGGGCTGGAAGGGAACTGGCGTCACGATCGGGTACAGTCCGCCGTCCGCGAGATGGTCGAGCGCGCCCTGGAGAGCGGTCACCGGGTGATGATGCCGGTCTTCTCGCCGGATCGCCAGGAGTGCCGGCAGATGGTCGACGACTGGGTGTCTCGCGGAGTCCGCACCTTCGTCATCGGTTCCGACAAGATCCTGGTCGCCAGCTCCTTCTCCGCCTGGACCGAGGCCCTGGACGATAGCCGGACATCGTAAGCTCGGAAGGCCGTGAGGTCACTCCAGCGCGACGACGACCTTTCCGAAGTGGCTGCCGCTTTCCAGGTAGGCGAGCGCGGCCGGCGCGTCCTCGAAGCCGAAGATCTTGTCGACCACCGGCCGCAGGCGGTGGAGCGCGATGGCCGCGTTCATCTCGCGGAAGTGGGCGACGCTGCCAACGTAGGTACCCTGGATCTTGATGTTCTTGCTGAGGATCAGGCCGGTCGCGACCTGGTCCGCCATGCCCGTCAGCACGCCCATCAGGGAAATCGAGCCGCCGTGACGGACGGCTTCCAGAGTCTTAGTGAGCGTTCCGGGGCCTCCGACCTCGACCGCATGGTCGGCGCCCAGGCCGCCAGTCAGCTCCAGGACTCGCGTCTGCCAGTCCTCGGTCTTGCGATAGTTGACGACCTCGTCGGCCCCCAACTCCTTGGCGCGGGACAGCTTCGCGTCGTCGGAGCTGGTGATGACGACGCGCGCACCCGCCAGCTTGGCGAACTGCAGGGCGAAGATGGAGACGCCGCCGGTTCCGAGCAGAAGCACGGTCTGGCCGGGCCGCAGGTTCGCGCCGACGAACTGGGCGTACCAGGCGGTCACACCGGCGCAGGGCAAGGTGGCGGCTTCCGCGAAGGAGAGATGCTCCGGGATCTCGACGACGCCATGGGCGGGCAGGACGACCTGCTCCGCCAGCATCCCGTCGACGGCGCCGCCCAGGGAACCGGCCTGCAAGTCCGGGGTCAGGACGCCGGCGGTGAAGTCGGGCATGAAGGCACCGGCCACCCTGTCGCCGACGGCGAGGCCCCGAACCCCGGCGCCAACCGCGGAGATCACCCCGGCGCCGTCGGACAGAGGCACGACGCCGCCCGTTCGAGCCGCGTGGTTTCCCTTGACGATCAGGAGGTCGCGGTAGTTCAGCGAACAGGCCTTGACGTCGATCACCACCTGACCCGCTTCGGCTTGCGGAACCGGCCGATCCTTGATCGCGAGGGCGGTCACGTCGTTTCCGTCGATCAGCTCATAGGCACGCATCTGACTCTCCTTAACGTCGCGTAGGCGACTCGCATCAGGTCTGTGGCTCAGGGTCTCCATGACGTCGAAATGCGCCTTTTATGATTTTTTGACAAGTACCTACATTTTTGTAAGTATAGACGAAATGGCGACGGGAGACCGGCTGTGGCACGCAGTTACGATTGGAAGACCGGTTGCGATGTGGAGGCGACGCTCTGCGTGATCGGCGGCCGCTGGAAGCCGGTTCTGGTCTGCCACCTGCTCGACGGCAGCAAGCGCTTCGGCGCACTCTGCCGCCTGACGCCCAACGCGACGGAGCGCATGATCACCCTGCAGCTTCGCGAGCTGGAGGCGGACGGCGTGATCTCCCGCCATGTCTACGCGGAGGTGCCGCCCCGGGTCGAGTACTGCCTGACGCCCTTCGGGCGCACGCTGGAGCCGATCCTGCGCCAGATGCAGGACTGGGGACATAGCTTCAAGACGCGCCGCGTGGCCCAGGAGGCCCAAACGGCAACGTCCTGACCGGACCGGGTGCCCGCCGCCGGTTCCTCCGGCGCTCCCGGTCCAGGGCAACCGCAGCACGGCCGTCCCGCGACATCAATCGCAGGCGGCCGTCACAATGATCTCGACCCGCAGCTCCGGCCGTGCGAGGCGAGCCTCGCCGCAGGCGCGGGCCGGCGTGTTCCCTTCGGGAACCCAGGCATCCCAGACCTCGTTCATCTCCGCGAAATCAGCCATGTCGGCGAGCCAGATGATCGTCTGCAGGATCCGGTCCTTGGACGATCCGGCGCGCGCGAGCAGCGCATCCACGCGCTCCAGACAATCCCGGGTCTGCGCGGCGACGGAGGCGCCGTCTCCGACCTGACCGCAGAGATAGACCGTGCCGTTATGCTTGACGATCTTGCTCATCCGCTCACCGATCTCGATACGCTCGATCACTCGTTCCCTCCTGAATTCGGTTAAGTTCGCCGCGCGCGTGCCAGGACGGCGAAGCGCGGAACCGTTCAAAGGCCAATGACTAGACTGGATCGTCCTCCATTGGAATCGCTTTGCGATTCCAGAGGATTGCAATTGCCTCTAGTCTGCGGCGCCATGTCGAGCGCCCCCAAAGCGAAAACCGTCTCCCCGGCAGCGCCCGCACCGCGCGCCTGGCAGCGCATGCTGTCGGGCCGGCGGCTGGATCTGCTCGATCCCTCGCCGCTGGACGTGGAGATCGAGGACATCGCCCAGGGCCTCTCGCGGGTGGCGCGCTGGAACGGCCAGACCTCCGGCGACTGGGCCTACAGCGTGGCGCAGCACAGCCTGCTGGTGGACCGGATCGTCCGGCGCCTGGATCCGCGGTTGGGGCAGGCCTGGCAGCTCGCGGCGCTGCTGCACGACGCGCCGGAGTACGTGGTCGGGGACCTGATCACCCCCTTCAAGGCGGCGGTCGGCCCTGGTTACAAGCAGCTCGAGCATCGCCTGATGCAGGCGATCCACCTGCGCTTCGGCCTGCCGGCGCTGCTGCCCGAGCGCATCGCCGCCCTGATCAAGCGCGCCGACGGCATCGCCGCCTACATGGAGGCGACCCAGCTCGCCGGCTTCGAGCGTCCGGCGGCCGATAAGATCTTCGCCCGCCCGCGCGGCAAGGCGGCGGTCGAGATTCTGGCCTGGCCGCTGGAGCCCGTCGCCCCGCCGCAGGCCAAGGCGGACTTCCTCGGCCGCTTCGCTCAGTTGGTCTAGCAGCTCGAGCCGCCGCGCCGCTCAGGGTTTCTCGTCGTCCTCATCGAAGAGGATCCGCTCGGCCGCGCCGTCCAGGTCTTCGTACTGGCCCTTCTTCAGGGACCAGAGGAAGGCGCCGAGGCCGAGCAGGCCGAGGAAGAGGGCAGCGGGGATCAGGTAGATGAGGACGTCCATGCCGTCATCATATCGGACCGGATCGGGACGACCTCAAGCCATTCCTGGCGCCCGGCGACGGCCGCACAGCTTTGTCCCCAATGCCGGCGCCCGGGGCGTCTTACTTGCGACCGGCCAGACGCAAGGCGTTGCAGATGACGATGATGGAGGAGCCGCTCATGGCGGCGGCGGCGATCAGCGGCGTTACGAAACCGGCGACCGCGAGCGGAATGGCGCAGAGGTTGTAGGCCAGCGCCAGCCCGAAGTTCTGCTTGACCAGGCGGTCGGACCGCTTGGCCACCTCCAGCAAGTCCAGCACCGGGGTCAGGGCGTCGCCCTGAAAGACCGCGTCCGCCGCCGTCTGGCTGATGTCCACCGCACTTGAGGGCGAGAGAGAGACCGAGGCGGCGGCCAGGGCCGGCGCGTCGTTCAGACCGTCGCCGACCATCAGGACCTTGCGACCCTCCGCGACCAGGGCCTCCAGGCGCGCCACCTTGTCGCCGGGCGCCAGCTCGGCCCGCCAGACCGGAACATCCAGCTCCGCCGCCACGGCGGCCACGGTGGGCGTACGGTCGCCCGAGAGCAGCTCGACCTGAAGCCCCTGCCGCTTCAGCTCCGCCACCACCTTGGCGGCGTCGGGTCGGGCCCGGTCGGTGAAGGCAAAGCGCCGGGGCGGCTTGCCCGGGCGGGTCAGCCAGAGTTCCGGCCCTTCCTCGAGCTCCGCACCGGCCGCATCGCCGGGAACGGCCGTCCAACGGCGGCTGCCGAGGCGCAGCTCTCCGGCGGGCGTGTCGAGCAGCAGGCCGCAACCGGGTATCTCCTTCACGCCTTCCGCAGCCGGCACGTCGGGCGCGGCGCGGGCCACCGCGCGCGCCAGGGGATGGCGGCTGGTGGCGGCCAGGGAGGCCGCCAGCTCCAGCGCCTCCGGCTCGATCACGAGATCGACCAGTTCCGGCCGGCCCAGGGTCAGCGTGCCGGTCTTGTCGAAGACCACGCTGTCGACCACGGCCAGACGCTCCAGGGCGGTGCCCGATTTCAGCAGCAGGCCCTTGCGCAGCAGCCGGCCGCTGGCGATCACCTGGACCGCCGGGACGGCCAGGCCGAGCGCGCAGGGGCAGGTGATGATCAGCACGGCGATGGCGATCATCAGCGCCGGCTGCCACTCCAACCCGCCGAACTGCCACCAGCCGAGGAAGGTGAAGAGTGCCAGCAAATGCACCACCGGCGCGTAGACCCGGGCCATGCGGTCGGCCAGGCTGACGAAGCGCGCGCGGCGCTGCTCGGCCACCTCCATCAGGCGCACGATCTCGGCCAGCAGGGTCTTCTCGCCGGTGGCCGTCACCTCCAGTGTCAGGGGCGCGGCCATGTTCAGCGTGCCAGCGAAGACCCGGTCGCCCATGACGGCGCGGCGTGGCAGGCTCTCGCCGGTAATCAGGCTGCTGTCCAGTTCGCTTTCGCCGGAGAGGACGCGGCCGTCGACGGCGATGCGCTCGCCGGCCGCCGCGAGAACCTGCATGCCGGGCTCGACCTGCTCGGGCTTGAGCAGCAAGCGCTTGCCGCCCTCGCCGATCACCGTAACCGCCTGAGCGCCCAGGGACAGCAAGCGCTCGGCGGCCGAACGGGCCTTGCCCCGCGCGCGCCGGTCCAGGTAGCGGCCGATCAGCAGGAAGAAGAGCAGCATGACGGCGGAATCGAAGTAGGCGTGCTTGCCCAGGTTCATGGTCTCGACCAGCGACATGCCGGAGGCGAGCAGCACGGCCAGCGAGATCGGCACGTCCATGTTGGTGGTGCGCGCCTTCAGCGCGGTCAGGGCCGAGCGGAAAAAGGGCCGTCCGGCGTAGACGATGGCCGGCATGGCGATCAAGGCCGAGAACCAATGCATGAGGGTGCGGGTCGCCGGCCCCATCCCGTCGACATGACCGGCCCAGACGGCGACCGACAGCAGCATGACGTTGGCGGCGGCGAAGCCGGCGACGGCCATGCAGCGCAGCAGCTCGCGCTCCTGCCGGGCATCGTCGGCGGTCAGGCGCGCCGGCTCGTAGGGCATGACCTTGAAGCCGAGATTCTCGACCTTGCGGGTCAGTTCGCCACCCTGGGCCGCCGGTCCGTCCCAGGCCAGCACCATGCGGCGGGTGGTAAGGTTCACCCGCGCTTCACGCACGCTTTCCAGCGGCTGCAAGGCGGATTCGATCTTGCGCACGCAGCCGCCGCAATGCAGCCCCTCGACCATCAGATGCAGGCGGCGGGTTCCGGCCTCGTCCCGCTGGACGTAGGACGTCACATCGGCGCGGCCCTCTTCCGCCTCAGCCTCGGCGGCGGCATCTGCGGCGGGATGGACGAGCGCCATTTCGGCCCTAGCGCTCGACGAAGAGCCGTTGGCCGCTCTGGTGGCGCCGGCCGTGTTCCTCCACCGTCACCCGTGCGTCCCAGACTCCGTCCAGCGGCAGATCGACGAAGGTGCCGTAGCTGCCGTCGGCGCGCAGCTGCAATTCGTGGCGGGAATCGAAACCCTCGCTGGTCGGACGAACGAAGGCCACCGCAACCCGGTCCGGGTAGAGCGGCTGACCCTCCGGGCCGGTCACGGCGACCGCGAAGTCGAGCACCCCGTTCTCCAGCGTTTCCGACCGGACGGTCACGTCCCAGCCGAGCGCTTCCTGCCGCTGCACCGCGGCGAGACGCCGGTTGTACTCGATGCCGTCGCGGTAGTGGGTCTCCGTGGTCAGGCCGGTCCAGGTCGAGAGCGCGACCGTCACCATGATCCCGTTGGCCGCGAAGACCACCAGGAAGAAGGCGACGAAGAGCCAGGGAATCCAGCGCCCTTCGCGGGTCAGATTGTGCAGCAGAGCCCTCATTTATCCGGTCCTCTGAAGACGCTCTCGTAGGTTACCAGATCTCCCCGCGAGGGGTCACTGATCTGGAACAGGATCGGCACGGACTCACCGGTCAGGGCCTCCGCCGGGGTGCGGATATAGACCTGATAGGTGGCGACCGAGTCGGACGCCGCCGTCAGGGTGGCGGTCTCGCCCGTGCTTTCCAGGTTGACCACGTCCAGGCTGGAGCCGGCGATGCCGTCGCCCAGCTCGTAGGTCAGGCGGAAGCTGCGCGGCTCGCGGGTCATGTTGAGGATCTTGATGCTGTAGCCGTTGCGGATGTCGCCGTTCGACAGCGTCACGAAAAGCGGCGAGCGGTCGTGCAGCACATTGACGTCGACGGTGGCACGGGTGACGTAGGTCACCAGCATCGCGGCGGCGACGCCGAGGAACAGCATGGCGTAGAAGAGCGTACGCAGGCGCAGGATCTTCCACTTGGGCTTCGGCTCACCGGCCTCCAGGGCGATCTGGTTCGCCTCGGTGTCGAAGGTGATCAGCTCCTTGGGCCGGCCGATCTTCTCCATCACCTCGTTGCAGGCATCGATGCAGAGGCCGCAGCCGATGCACTCGAGCTGCTGGCCGTCGCGGATATCGATGCCGGTCGGACAGACGGCGACACAGGCGGTGCAGTCGATACAGTCGCCGCGGCCGTCCCAGGTCTCGCCCTTCTTGTGCTTGCCGCGCGGCTCGCCGCGCCAGCGCTGGTAGGTGACGACCAGCGTGTCCTCGTCGAACATCGCGGCCTGAAAGCGCGGCCAGGGGCACATGTAGGTGCAGACCTGCTCTCGCGACCAGCCGGCCAGGAGGTAGGTCGTGGCGGTGAAGAGACCGACGAAGAAATAGGTGCCGGTCGAGGACTGGCCGGTGAAGAACTCCGCCACCAGCGTGGGCGCATTCTGGAAGTACATGATCCAGGCCCCGCCGGTAACGAGCGCGATCAGCAGCCAGGCCGCATGCTTGGCGACCCGCTTGCGCAGCTTGCCGCCCGACAGCGGCTGCTTGTCCAGACGCAGGCGCGCATTGCGGTCGCCCTCGATCTTGCGCTCAACCCACATGAAAAGGTCGGTCCAGACCGTCTGCGGACAGGTGTAGCCGCACCAGACGCGGCCGAACAGGGAGGTGACGAAGAACAGGCCGACGGCGCCGAGCACCAGCAGGCCGGTCAGGTAGTAGACCTCTTGCGGCCAGATCTCGATGAAGAAGAAGTAGGCACGCGCGCCGGCGATATCGATCAGCACCGCCTGGTCGGGCGAGTCCGGGCCCCGGTCCCAGCGGATCCAGGGCGTGATGTAGTAGATCGCCAGCAGCAGCCCCAGCACGGCCCACTTGATGCGCCGGATCGGGCCGCGCACGTCACGCGGCTGAACCTTGATGCGGTCGGCGTAGAGCGGCGAGTCCGGGTTCTCGGCTTCCTTCCAGGAAACCGCCGCCTCGTCCTCCACGTTGGACGCGGCGAGATCGACCAGCCGCTCGGGCGGCTCCGGCAGGACCCCGTCGGTTTTGCGTAGCGCTTCGGCCATTCTGCTTTCGCTCCCAGCGCCTGTTGGGTGAGGGCCCCGGCCGGGCCGGGGCGTCTAGAGCGCCCGTCTCTCCGCGCGCCCGTCCATTCGGGGCGCCCGGTGAACTCTGGTCCGGATCGTCGCCTGCCGGCTAGCGGCCGCCGTTACTGGCCACCGCCCAGCGAATGCACGTAGATGGCCAGCATCTTGACGGTCTCGCTCTCGAGCCGGCCCGCGAAGGACGGCATCACGCCATGCTGCGGATTGACGATCTGCGCGACGACCTCGTCACGCTCGCCGCCGTAGAGCCAGATGGCATCGCTGAGGTTCGGGCCGCCCAGATCGGTCAGGCCCTCGCCCTGCTCGCCGTGACAGGCTGAACACTGGATGGCGTAGATCTCGGCACCCGGCGCCAGATCCGCGCCCTCGGGCGCGCCGCCCGAAAGCGAGAGCACATAGTCGGCAACCTGCTCGATCTCCTCATCGGCGAGCAGGCCGTCGCCGTAGGCCGGCATCATGTTGAAGCGGGTATCGAGGTCGTCTTCCCAGCGCACGCCGTGGGCGATGGTCTGGTGAATGGCGTCGAGCGAGCCGCCCCAGATCCAGGCGTCGTCGGCCAGAACCGGGAAACCGCCCTCGTTGCCCTGCCCGCCGGCGCCGTGGCAGGCCGAACAGTTGTCGGCGAAGGCGATCGCGCCACCGCGCTGGGCGAAGGTGAAGAGCGTGCTGTCGGCGCGGATTTCCTCCAGCGAGGCCTCCTGCACGCCGACCAGGAACTCGCCCTGGCGCTCGCGGGCATCGGCGATCTGATCGCGCACCTGATCGCGGCTCGACCAGCCGAGCAGGCCCTTGGTGTAGGTGGTGCCGAGCGGGATCGCTGGATAGAGCACCATATAGCCGATCGACCAGACGATGCAGGCGTAGAACACGTAGAGCCACCACTTCGGCAGCGGCGTGTTGAGCTCCTTGATGCCGTCCCACTCGTGGCCGGTCGTGTCCTTGCCGGTCAGCCGGTCTTTTTCGATTTTCGTCGGCATCGCGCTATCCGTCCTTCTTATCGTCCCGCCCGGCGCTCTTCTCCAGCTTCGGCGCCTCGCGGAATGGAATATCGGCGTAGTTCTGCATCTGTGTCTTCCGCTGCCGGGTGGGCCAGAGGACCCAAACGACGATGCCGCTGAAGATCACGACGAGCAAGACGAGCCAGAGGCTCGTGACGAACCCGTAAAGCTGCTCGATCACTGGACCAGTTGCTCCGGTTCAACCTGCGTGAAGTCGACCATCTGCCCGAGGATCTGCAGGTAGGCCACCAGGGCATCCATCTCGGTCAGGCGCCCGGGATCGCCGTCGAGGTCGCCGACGACGGCTTTGGGATAGCGCGCCAGCAAACCGGAATGGTCGCCGTTCGGATCGGCCTGGGCCCGCATGTCGGCGGCGGCCTCCGCGACCATCTCCTCGCTGTAGGGCACGCCGACGATCTGCTTCGCCTCCAGGTGCGCGGCCTTTTCGCCCGGCTCCAGAGTGCGATCCAGCAGGAAGGCGTAGGGCGGCATGATCGACTCCGGCACCACCGCGCGGGGATCGATCAGGTGCGCGACGTGCCATTCGTTCGAGTACTTGCCGCCGACCCGGGCCAGGTCGGGCCCGGTGCGTTTCGAGCCCCATTGGAAGGGGTGGTCGTACATCGACTCCGCCGCCAGCGAGTAGTGCCCGTAGCGCTCCACCTCGTCGCGGAAGGGGCGCACCTGCTGCGAGTGGCAGGTATAGCAGCCCTCCCGGATGTAGATGTTGCGTCCGGCCAACTCGAGCGGGGTGTAGGGACGCACGCCCTCGACCCGCTCGATGGTGCTCTCGATGGTGAAGAGCGGCGTGATCTCGACGAGCCCGCCGATGGAGACGGTGATCAGCACGAGCACCGTCATCAGGGACAGGTTCTTCTCGATGATATGGTGGTGTTTGAACATCGTGGCGCCCCCTTTACTCGGCTGCCTGGCCGGCCGTGGCAGATGTCACGGGACGGGTCAGGATCGGCCGCTCGTCACGGATTTCGCCACGCGCCGTGCGGATCAGGTTGTAGACCATGATCAGGGCGCCCACGAGGAACAGCACCCCGCCCATGGCCCGGATCACATAGAAGGGATGCATCGCCTCGACGGTCTCGACGAAGGAGTAGACCAGGAAGCCGAGCTCGTCGTAGGAGCGCCACATCAGGCCCTGCATGATGCCGCTGATCCACATCGCGGTGATGTAGAGCACGATGCCGATGGTCGAGATCCAGAAGTGATAACCGACCAGCCGGATCGAGTAGAGCCGCCGGGCGCCCCACATCTTCGGCACCAGATAGTAGAGCGCGCCGAAGGTGATGAAGGCGACCCAGCCGAGCGCGCCCGAATGCACGTGACCGACCGTCCAGTCGGTGTAGTGGCTGAGCGCGTTGACCGGCTTCACCGACATCAGCGGCCCCTCGAAGGTGCTCATGCCGTAGAAGGCGACCGAGGTGACCAGGAAGCGCAGCACCGGGTCGGTCCGCAGCTTGTCCCAGGCGCCCGACAGGGTCATGAGGCCGTTGATCATGCCGCCCCAAGAGGGCATCCAGAGCATCACCGAGAAGGTCATGCCCAGCGTCTGCGCCCAGTCCGGCAGGCTGGTGTAATGGAGGTGGTGCGGACCCGCCCAGATATAGAGGAAGATCAGCGCCCAGAAGTGGATGATCGAGAGGCGGTAGGAATAGACCGGCCGTTCCGCCTGCTTGGGCACGAAGTAGTACATCATGCCCAGGAAGCCGGCGGTCAGGAAGAAACCGACCGCGTTGTGGCCGTACCACCACTGCAGCAGCGCATCCTGCACGCCGGAAAAAAGCGAGTAGCTCTTGGTCCCCATGAAGGACACCGGCACCGCCAGATTGTTGACGATGTGCAGCATCGCGATGGTGACGATGAAGGCCAGGTAGAACCAGTTGGCGACGTAGATGTGCGGCTCGCGGCGCTTGAAGATCGTGCCGGCGAAGACGACCAGGTAGACGACCCAGACGATCGTCAGCCAGAGATCGACGTACCACTCGGGCTCGGCGTATTCGCGGCCCTGGGTGATACCGTTGATGTAGCCCCAAGCGGCCATCACCAGGAAGAGCTGGTAGCCGAAGAAGATGAAGGCCGCGCCTTCTTCGCCGCCGAACAGCCGCGCCCGGCAGGTGCGCTGCACGACATAAAGCGACGTGGCGATCAGGGCGTTACCGCCGAAGCCGAAGATCACACCCGAGGTGTGAACCGGCCGCAACCGACCGAAGGTCGTCCAGGACTCGTTGAAGTTCAGCTCCGGAAAGGCGAGCTGAAAGGCGATGATGACGCCCATCAGGAAGCCGACCACGCCCCAGAAGACCGTCGCGATGATGAAGAGGCGGATCACATCGTCGGCATAATCGAGCGCCGTCGTGCGTTCGGACCCTGCCCCGGCCGTCGCGGTTGCCGCAATGTCGCTCATGAAGCGCGACCTTTCTTGCTGTTCTTAGTTATCCAAACCTGTCGCGCGGGAAACTTCCCCGGTCCAACCGCGCTTAAGCAGACGCACCTGTCCCCGCCAACAGATGCCAGACAACTCCAGAGGGCGGTGCCGGCACATTGACGTGCGTCAATGCTCAAGCAGGTCTTTACGCGCTCCACTGCAGGGTATGATCAGGCAAATTGCCGCAGCAGGTATGTCGACAGGCTGTCAATACTGCTCGCCGACAGCTAGACTGCAAATGAATGCGACAAATCGACCGCGAACGTGCTTTTAAGAGTTAGTCGCAACTTGGCGTGGCCGATCGGACATCCGGCCGAGGCCCAGCCGGAAAAGCGACCGGCTCGTAAGATCAGTGAGAGGACCCCGTCGGGATGACGACACAGGACAACACGCAAGACGATCTGGACCCGCAGACCGACGAGATCGTTCCCGTTTTCGGCCAGCCCTTGCCGAAGATCCGCAAGATCAGCGTCGACCGTCCCTGGGCCTGGCTGGCCGCCGGCTGGCAGGATCTGCGCGCGGCGCCGGCAGTCGGGCTGGGCTACGGCGCGGCCTTCACCCTGCTCGGTTTCCTCCTGCTCGGCGCCTCCTACCAACTGGGGCTGTTCTGGCAGGTGCTGCTGCCGCTGGCCGGCGGCTTCCTGCTGGTCGCCCCGGTCCTGGCGGTCGGTCTCTACGAGACATCGCGCCGTATTCAGGCCGGCGAGCCGACGTCGATGGGCCTAGCGCTGAGCGGCTGGAACCGAAACCTCGGCCAGATCGGGCTGATCGGCATGGCAGGTCTGGTGCTTTGGATCGCCTGGATGCGCCTGGCCTTTCTGATCTTCATGCTGTTCTTCGCCTACGAGCCGCCGCGCCCTGACAACTTCCTGGCCGACGTCTTCCTGTCGGACATCACGATTCCCTTCCTGCTG
The DNA here is from genome assembly GCF_003572205.1 of Algihabitans albus. Lineage (NCBI taxonomy): Bacteria > Pseudomonadati > Pseudomonadota > Alphaproteobacteria > Rhodospirillales > Rhodovibrionaceae > Algihabitans > Algihabitans albus. The sequence goes on along the minus strand of NZ_QXNY01000006.1, from coordinate 8,135 downwards.
ACGGGAACCGCGGTGGGTGCGGTGCTGGCCGTGATCGCCTTCGCGATCTCGGCGGTGTCCGTCCCGATGCTGATGGATCGCGACATCAACGTCATGGCGGCCATCGTGACCAGCGTGGAGGCGGTGCGGCAGAACTTCTTCCCGATGATGGTCTGGGCATCGCTGATCGTGCTCTTCACGGCGGCGGGTCTGCTGACCTTCTACTTCGGGCTGATCATCACCCTGCCCCTGATCGGCCATGCCACTTGGCATGCCTACAAGGATCTCGTCTCCGAGGCGTAACCGGGCCGGACGGCGAAACGGAGCGGCAGGCCGCGCTCAGTCCATCCGCAGGAGGGCTTGGGCGCGCTTCCGTACGGCATCCGGCCCGCCATCCGCCGGAACGCGCGTCCAATCAAGGTCGCCGAGATCGTAGCCGAGCTGCCGGTCGACCACGGCGGCATCGGCATCCGAGGCATCCCCCTGTCGCGCCGCGACGCGCGCCTTCAGCGTCCCGGCCGGCGCCTCCAGCCAGAGGCCGTCGAACCGCAGTCCGGCGGACTCGGCAAGCGCCCGGAAGGAGTGCCGTTCCTCGGGCCTGGCCGAGACGGCGTCGACCACGACCGCATGGCCGCTGGCCAGAATAGCGCCGGCAAGCCGGCCGATCTCCGCATAGACCGCAGCCGAGCTGTCGGCGCCATAAGCCTCGGCCGGCAGGCGCTCGGTCTCGCGGAGACCGGCCAGACGCTTGCGGATCTGGTCGCTGCGCAACACCACCGCCCCCGGCGACGCTCCCAGGTCCGGCGCCAGTGCCCGCGCCAGGGTCGACTTGCCGCTGCCCGACAGCCCGCCGACCGCGAGCAGGCGCGGCGCCGGCGGCGCGAGATAGCGCTCGGCGGCGGAGAGATAGTCCAGTGCCTCGCGCCGCAACGCCGCGGCCAGCCCCGCATCTTGCTGGGCGCCGACGGCCGGCGCCGCCACCTTGGCGCGCACCGCCGCCCGTAAACTGAGGAAAAGCGGCAGCGCCGCCAGCCAGTCGGGCCCTCCGAGCCCGGCTGGCAGCGCCGCCTCCAGATAGCGGTTCAGCGCGACGTTGGCGAGCGGACGCAGGCCGCGCCGGTCCAGATCCATCAGCAGAAAGGCCAGGTCGTAGCCGAGGTCGATGGTGGCGATGGCGGCGTTGAACTCGATGCAGTCGAACAGCGTCGGCCGGCCGTCGAGCAGCACGATATTGCGCAGATGCAGATCGCCGTGGCAGCGGCGCACGAAACCGCCGTCGCGCCGCGCGTCGAGCAGCGCGGCCACCTGCTCCAGACGCGCGTGACAGGCCGCGATCAAGCGCGCGGCGCGCTCGGCCGGAAGGATCTCCGGATAGGCCGCGAAGTCCTCCGCGTTCTCGGCGATCAAACGATCCAGGCCGTCCGCCCCGCCGAAGACGGCGGCGGCGGGTTCGGCCTGGGCATGCAGCGCGACCACCTGCCGCACAAGCGCCTCGATCAGGTCCGCGTCCAGACGGCCGCTGTCCGCCAGCCGGTCGAACAGGCTGCTCTGGTCGAAGCGCCGCATCACCACCGCGAGCTCTTCGATTTCCTGCGGCAGAGCAGCCTCGTCGTCCGGATCGGGCAGGAGGTCGCCGAAGGCGAAACCGCCCGGGCGGCGGAGAATCGGGACGACGCCCAGATAGAGATCCGGCGCCGAGCGGCGGTTGAGACGCACTTCCTGCCGGCAGGCCGCCGCCCGCTTGTCCCGGGTGGAGAAGTCCATGAAGGAAAAGCGCACGGCGCGCTTGATCTTGAAGGCGCGCGCGCCGGCGAGGAAGACCAGCGCCGCGTGGGTATCGATCCGCTCGACCTCCGCCGCCGGCGGGTCGTAGCTGCCGCCGCTTCCGAGAAAGGCCGAGACGCCGGCTTGATCGGTCATGGTGCTGCCCGGCGGCTTCCCGGCCCCGGCCGCCGGCTAGCCCGCGGCGTGGCGCAACACCCGTTTCGGGGCCGAACTGGGAGCGGAGAGAGCAAACTCCAGTTCCTCGCCGTGGGAGATATCGTAGATCCGACCGTCAAAGCCGATACGGATCGGCTTGGCAACGTGGTTGGACGCGACGATGCGCAAGCGATCGCGCCCCACATCGATCTGGAGAAAGTGTCCGCGATAGCGCAGCTCCATCTCCAGATGGGACAGCTCGTCCGGCAGGCGCGGATCGAACCAGAGCACATCGTCGGCCAGTTCCAAACCCGTATAACCGCGCTGCACGAGATCGACCGTGCCGGCCATGGCGCCCAGGTGAATACCCTCGGCCGTCGTCCCGCCCTGGATATCGGAGACATCGCTCTTCAAGGCCTGGCAGAAGAGCTGCCAGGAGCGGCGCCGGTCGATCCGCGCCATCACCCAGGACTCGACCACCCGGCTGAGGGTCGAGCCATGGGAGGTGCGCGCCGAGTAGTAGGCGATGGTCCGCTCGATCAGGCGATCGTCCCAAGTGTAGCCCATGCCCTCGATCAGCTCGCGCAATTCGCGCGCGGAGAAGAGGTAGAAGAGCATCAGCACGTCGGCCTGCTTCGACAGCTTGTAGCGGTTCGGCGTATCGCCCTCGGCCTCCAGGATGCGGTCGAGCCGCTGAATGTCGCCGTACTTGGCGGCATAGCCGACCCAATCGAACTCCAACAGATCGCCGTAGCCCTCGAACTGGCTGATCACCGGCTGGCCGTCCTCGTCCTCGTGGAAGCAGAGGGTCAGGCCGTTGGCGATCTCCTCCCAGCGGGCCAGTTCGTCGTCGCCGAGGCGCAGCCGCTCGCAAAGCTCGTCCCGGTCATGAAAGGGAACGCGGTCGATAACCTCACGCGCCCGGCGCAGCAGCCAGGACACCATGACGTTGGTGTAGGCGTTGTTGCGCAGCCCGCCGTCTTCCTGACCGGGATAGGCATCGTGATACTCGTCCGGCCCCATCACCCCGTCGATGACCCAGCGTTCTCCGCCGCCGTCGCGTTCGCAGATGGAGGCCCAGAAGCGGGCGATCTCCAGCAGCATTTCGGCGCCGTAGGCGCTGAGGAACTCCATATCGTCGGTCGCCTGGACGTATTGCCAGACGTTGTAGGCAATGGCGGCGTTGACGTGCCGCTGGCGCTGGCTGTTGTCCGGCAGCCAACGGCCGGACTTGGGGTTGAGGTGGACCTGCTGGGTTTCCTCCCGCCCGTCGCTGCCCGACTGCCATGGGTACATGGCACCGGCGTGACCCGCCTCGCGCGCCAGGTGCCGCGCCGCGTCCAGCCGGCGATAGCGGTAGAGCAGCAGTTCGCGCGTGATTTCGGGCAGGCGCTGATTGAGCAGCGGGAAGATGTAAAGCTCGTCCCAGAAGATATGACCCCGATAGGCCTCGCCGTGCAGGCCGCGCGCCGGCACGCCGACATCCAGGTCGCAGATGTGCGGGCTGCAGACCTGCAGCAGATGGAACACATGCAGCCGCAGAATGCGGTTCATCTCCTCGGTAACCGCCGCGGTGGTATTGGCGATCCGCATGTCGAAGCGGCGCCAGAGCTGCGACCAGGCCAACGCCTGGCGTTGCGCCAGCCGCGCGAAATCCTCCACCCGGCGTGCCAGCTCCAGGGCAGCGAACCGCGGTTCGCTGACCGCGCGGTCCCGGCCGGTGAAGAGCGCGACGATCTTCTCCAGCTCGATCGCCTCGCCTTCCTGCGCGACCAAGCGAAAGCGGGCGCCCGCGTAGCCTTCGGCCAAATCCGGTTCCGGCGCCAGGTTCAGCGGGCTGCCGTCTCTGGAAAGACGCAGGCGCGCGGCCTGAACCATGCGCAGACGCGACTGGCTGGTCTCGACCTCCAGGTGCAGGATGCCGTCGGATTCCAGCCCGACGGCGCCCGGCACCAGATGCCGGCTGCGCAGGCTTCCATAGCGGGCGACGCCGCCGTTGATGACGCAACCGTCGAGCGCGGCGCGCAGCTCGATCGGTCCGCCCCAGTTCTCCGGCGTCAGCGACCAGGCCTGGGCAGCCAGGTTCGGCTGGTCCATCGAGACCAGCCGGCTGCTTTCGATGCGGCTCACGCGCCCCGCCGAATCCTTCACCCGCAGACGGCGATGCAGCAGCCCGCCCGCCATGTCCAGCTCCTGCCGAAAGGCCAGGATCTCGACCGCGTGCAGGTCGAACCAGGGCTCGGGCTCGCCACCGGGTTCGGAGCAGTGGCGGAAGCTCACCGACAGCCAGTTGGGGAAGTTGACGAAGTCCTCGTTTTCGATCGGCCGGCCGCTGACGTCGCTCACCAGCCGGTTGTAGCCACCGGCCAGATAGGTGCCCGGATAGTGCGGGCCGCCCGCATCCACCTCGTCGGCGGCGCCGCGCACGGCGAAGTGGCCGTTGCCCAGCGTGCAGAGCGCCTCGCGCAGCCCCTCGGCCTGCGGGTCGAAGGTGTCGTAGACCAGCGACCAGCCGCTCACGCGTCGCGCTCCAGCAGCAAGGTGAAGAAACGGCCGACGTCTTCGGGCGACTCCAAACCGTAGCGCGCCGCGGTCTGCACCGCCGCGCCGTCGCGCACCAGAATACCGAGGCCGTCATCGGCCAGCGCGCGGAAGGCGTCCTCGTCGGTGACGTCATCGCCGATATAGATGGGCAGCACCTCGCGCAGATCGAGCTTGAGCGCATCGATCACCCAGCGCACCGCATGGCCCTTGTCCCACTCGATGTCCGGCTGAAGCTCGTAGACCTTCTTGCCGAGCCCCTTGCGGAACTCGGGGTGTTCGCCCAGCACCGCATCGACAACCGCATCGAAACGCGGCTGATCGTCCAGGGCGACCAGGCGATAGTGGACCGCCACGGAGAAGCGCTTGCGCTCGACCAGGGCGCCCGGGACCGCCTCCAGACCCGCGCGCAACGCCGTTTCCATCGCGTCGAGCGCGGGCAGGAACTCCGTCCCGTGCTCCGCCTGCACCGAGAGGCCGGCCGGACCCTCGATCTCGAAGCCGTGGCTGCCGGCGTAGATCAGGCCGGGAACGCCGACCAGTTTACGCACGTCGTCCAGTCCCCGGCCGCTGACGACGGCCACGGTGAAGCTGCGGGCCAACTCGGCCAGGGCCGCACGCATCTCCACCGAGAGGACAGCCAGATCCGGCCGCTCGACGATCCCCGTCAAGGTGCCGTCGTAATCCAGGAAGAAGGCGAAGCTCCGCCCGTCGGCCGTGCGGCGCAGCCCCTCGATGTCCTCGAGCGCCGAGGGCAGCTCGGCCGCCGGCCTGAGCGGCACATCGCCATGGATGGCCACTTCGCTGAGATCTTCGACCACCAGATCCGCCCCCCGCTGCGCCAAGCCCGTCCGGACTGTCGCCGGTCCACCGCGCCCAGCCAAGCCGATCACCAGCCCGAAGCCGCCGGCGCGGGCCGCCTCGACCCCGGCCTCGGCATCTTCTACGACCAGAGAGCGCAGCGGCTCAATGCCCAGACGCGCGGCGGCGGCCAGAAAAGTGTCGGGCGCCGGCTTGCCGGCCAGGCCTTCCTCGGCCGCCGTGACCCCGCTGATCAGGGTATCGATGCCGTCCATCAGTCCGGCGGCTTCCAGTATCGCGGGGGCGTTTCGGCTGGCCGAGACGACGGCCGTGCGGAATCCCGCCGCCTTGACCTGGCGCAGAAATCCGATATTGGCCGGCAGCAAGGGCACGCCCTCGACCTCCAGCAAATGCCGGAAGGCGGCGTTCTTCTCGGCGGCGAGGCGGGTCAGGGTGTCGGGTTCGACCGAAATCTCGCGCGCCGCCAGGAAGCAGCGAATGCCGTCCAGGCGCGGCCGGCCGTCCACGTAACGGCGGTAGTCGGACTCCGGGTCGAAGGGCGGACCGAGACCGCGATCTTTCAGAAAGCCGTCGAACAGGGCCTTCCAGGCGCGCGCGTGCAGCGCGGCCGTATCGGTCAGGACCCCGTCAAGGTCGAAGATGACAAGATCATAGTGGCGGCGCGACAGCGCACGCGGAAAAGCCCCGGAGTCCATCGATGTGCGCCAGCCGTTCAGCCCTAGAGCAAGATCGATCCTACTCTATCATAGAGTTAGAGCGCGATTCACGTCCTGACTGGAAGCGAAACCACTTCCAGTCAGGACAATCACGCTCCAGAGATGGGCCGCAGACTAGACGTGCGAGGAACGTGAGGGCTTTGCGCTAGATCAGACGCACTTGGCGGAACCGTTTACGCCGCCTTCAGGCGCTGCAGGAAGGCATCGACCTCGCTACGCAGACCGTCGGTCTGCCGGCTCAGCTCGCCCACCGCCGAGAGCACCTGACCGGCCGCACGGCTGGTCTCGTCGGCACCGTCGTTCACGCCGCCGAGCGTCTGGGTGACCTCGCTGGTGCCCGTCGCCGCCTCCTGGACGTTGCGCGCGATCTCGCCCGTCGCCGAGGTCTGCTCGTCCACCGCAACCGCGATCGTCCCGGCGATGGTCGAGATCTCCTCCACCGTCTTGGCGATCACCTCGATCGCCTCCACGGCACCGCCCGTGGCGCTCTGAACCTCGGCGATCTGCTGGCCGATCTCCTCGGTCGCCTTGGCCGTCTGGGTCGCCAGGTTCTTCACCTCGCTCGCCACCACCGCGAAGCCCTCGCCGGCCCGCGCCGCCTCGATGGTCGCATTGAGCGCCAACAGGTTGGTCTGCTCGGCGATGTCCGAGATCAGGCTGACAACCTCGCCGATCCGCTCCGCCGCCGAGGCCAGCTGGCGCACCGTGCCCTGGGTCTCGTTGGCCTGCTCGACCGCCTTCTTCGAGATGCTCTCCGACTGCTCCACCTGGCGGGCGATCTCGCGGATCGAGCCGCTCAGCTCCTCCGAGGCCGAAGCCACCGTCTGCACGTTGGCCGAAGCCTCGTTCGACGCAGAGGAGGCCGAGGTCGCCTGCACCTTGGTCTCCTCCGCGATCGAGGACATCGACTGCGCCGTCGCGTTCATCTCCTCAGCCGCGCCGGACACACCCTGAAGAACCTGGGTCACAGTCGCATCCAGGTCCGAAGCAAACTCCTGCATCAGGTTCTTTCGGTCCGCCAGCGCCTTCCGTTCCAGCTCGGCGGCGGCCTGCTCGGCCTCGATCATGGAGTTCCTGAAGGATTCCAGCGCCTCGGCAATCTGGCCCACTTCATCCTTCTGACCGACCGCCGGGATCCCCACGGTCTTGTCGCCGTCCGCCAACTGCCGCATCGCCCCCGTGATGGCGACGACCGGACGGGCGATCCCGGTCCCGATCAACCAAGCGGCCGCGGCACCGAGCAGCAAAGCCACCACCACGGCGCCGAGCACCGTCACCACGGCGTTCTGCACCGCCGCCGTCGCCTGCGGCCCGAGTTCGTCCTGTAGCGTCTGGGAGGCTTTCATCAGGTCGTGCGCAGCCGCCAAGATCTGCGGCCCGACGGCATCCAGCTGCCCGTCGATGATTCCGTTGCGCTCCTGAATGGCGGCATAAACCTCTTCGAAGGTCTCACGGTAAACCGCCGCACCTTCCCGGAACTCCGCTGTCAGGCCCCGGCGGGTCGGGTTCTGCAGTTCCGACAGCATGGTCTGCGCCGCCTGCGCCATCTGGTCGAACTCCTGAAGCGCACGCTCGTAGGTGGCTTCCTCATTCTCGATCAGGAACTTCTGAACATAGAGACGGGCCAGCAGCAGATGCCCCTTGGTCACGCCTGCCCGGTAGGCCGCTTCGGCATCGCCGTCGCGATAGGCGCTGTCCATGATCTCACTGAGCTTCTTGCGGAGATCCGGTCCCAAAGCATCCAGGACGCCGTGAACCAGTTCGTCGCGACGCGCGCGCAGAACCACAACCTCTTCGAAGGCCGCCTCGTAGGCTTCCAGCTTCGCCTCGATCTGCGAAAGCGTCTCAATCTTCTGGGCATCGTCCGAGACTGCCCTGGCGGCCTCGGCCGCAGCTATGGCCGCCTTTTCCGACGTGCGGACACGTTCGACACTTTCCTGGTCACCACGGATCAGGAAATCCTTTACGCCGATGCGCGTCTCCATCATGCCGGCCACCACCTCGGCCAGGGCGTTCGACTGTCGCGCGAGCTGGCGGTACTGTTGAAAGGTCTCGCTGCCGGCATTCAAGGCAAGGGTCGCACCGCTGCCGATCAGCATGAGCAGAAGGAGCACTGCGCCGAAGCCACCGAAGGTTTTCGTCTTCATCGGAGATCGT